>CANQRC010000024.1 GCA_947626155.1 uncultured Clostridia bacterium
GTTATCTTGGTGGACGATATTTATACAAAAGATGTAAATGTAGCCGAAGATTGTATCCAAACTCTGTTTGATTTTGGTGCAAAAGATGTTATACTATACACAGTTGCTAAAACTAAGGATTGAGATGTATTCACAAATTGCGTTAAAAATTTATAGTGCCATATGCGAAGGGCTTATCACTTCCAGAAGTTTGTTTTGGAAGAATTTCTCGACTGAAGAAAAGATAAATGCGTTGGACATTAACACGGACAAATACGAACAAAAACTCAAAAGCTCAGATTTTGACATTGTTTGCTACTTTGACGAAAATTTTCCAAAGATTCCAGAGTCGGTGCCGGGGAATGATAGACCATTTTTGTTTGCCTATCGTGGATACTTGTCGCTTTTGAATGCATTTGACAACAACATTGCAGTGATTGGCGTGAAAGAGCCAAATGACGAGATTGCAAAGCGTGAGAAAAAGATTGTTTCAAAGATTATTGAATACGGTTTTTGTGTTGTCAGCGGTTTGGCGGACGGTTGTGACACAATTGCTCATACTGAATGTGTGAAAAACTCTTGTAAAACAGTTGCATTTTTGCCTTCAACTCTTGACAAAATTTATCCGCCAAAAAACTTTGGGTTATCGCAAAAAATCGTCGAAAACGGCGGACTTGTTGTGAGTGAGTATGTGGTCGAGCCGAAAAGTCGCGGCGAGGGTATTTCACGATTTGTTGAACGCGACCGCCTGCAAGCCATGTTTTCAAAGGAGGTTGTTTTGATTGCGAGTTATCGCTACGGCGAGGGTGATAGTGGTTCTCGCCACGCCATGCAAAAAGCAAAAATGTATGGCAAGCAAAGGTTTATAATGTTCGACAAACAAAAAGATTTTGGCAAAGCAATTTTCGGTCTAAATCAAGATTTGTTGAAAGAAAATGTCACAATATTGACTGAAAAATCAATAAAGGATTTGGTTTTAAGATGAATTTGATTGTGGACTTAGATGACACTTTGGTTTATACAACATTTCTTAACAACGATGCCTATAATTTCGCACTTGAAAAATATGCCTATCCTAGATTAGATTGCAAAAACCGCATAACTAGAAAAAATCTTTTCAATGTGAAATATGAAGATTTGCAAAAAATAATACAAACAAAACAAGAATATTTCTCTTTGAAATGGCTGCCATATAGGACAATTTTAAACACGCAACTGTTGGATAAAGTGAAACAAAACGGCACGGACAAAACTTTTTTGTGGACCAAAGCAAACCAGCAAAGAGTCCAAAATATTTTGGGATATTTCAATCTGACAAAATACTTCAAAGCGATTATTCGCGATGACAAAACAGACTTTTTAAATTCTATTGTTAAGTTCCAGAAAGCCTTTGTTGATGATACCATGGTTATTTACGAAAATGAAAGCAAAAACATATCTTCAGTTAATTACAAGATTATAGATGAAATAAAAACCATCCTTTTTGATGTAAAAGGCTATTTGATAAATATATGAAAAGTGCCAAAGGATTTTACTTGCCTTTTGGCATTTTTTAATACATAACGGCACATAAGAATACAAAACAATACAAAGCAACATTAAAATTTTCGTTAGAAATCCGTTAGAAAACCGTTAGAAATTTTTAGAAACAAACAAATTTGATAAACAAGCATAACAGTCAAACTTTGGCTCACAAGATTTTTCCGTTAGAAAATTGTTAGAAAAGATTTGAAAACAAAATTGTTATAAAAAAATACCGAATAATCGGTATTTTCTAGCTTTTATTGGTGCTGGAGGAGGGGGTCGAACCCTCATGAAGTTGCCCTCGCGGGATTTTGAGTCCCGTGCGTCTGCCATTCCGCCACTCCAGCATATAAAGATTGATTTGTTTTGGCTCACACGATTTTGAGTCCCGTGCGTCTGCCATTCCGCCACTCCGGCTTGCTTCTCATTCCCAAAAACGGCAAGCGTTTTCGGGAGCCCTGATTGTTCTGCGCATATTGCTCGTTTGCCTTTGATTTCCCAAAACCGACAAGAAGTTTTGGGGGCTTTGATTTTTCAAAATGCTCTTACATTTTAACATATGAGATTGCTTTTGGCAAGTGTTTTTGCAAAATTTTCTTTTTTGTATTGAAAATGACGGGATTTTGTGATATAATAAGCTCGTTAAGGGGGCTATATGGCAAGAAAAGCAATGCCAAGAGAAGAAAGACTTGAAATTCTTAGAAAAATTTTGAATGATTATGTTGCTTCGGGGAAGAAGATTGAAGATTTGAGAAAAGTGGACCCTGAATACATTGCAGTTGCGGGCGCGCACATATATGGTGACGACGGACACAAACTGACGGTGGAAGAGACGTTTTCACTATTGGGCTTTCCGCGCAAAAGAGTTAGAAATATGAGAATGACTGACCAGCAGTGGGCAGAAGAGGCTAAAGCACTTATTAAGCAATACAAAGATGCTGGTGGCAAGGTTGAAGATTTGGACAGAAATCACAAAGCATACAAATTCATTTCCGCGCGAGAATTGATTGTTGACGGGAAAAGGCTTGATTTGGAAGAAAAGTTTAGTTTTTTGGGCGAGCCGCGCGCAAGGAAGAATTCTGGAAATCTTGAAAAAGCGCTTAGAGAGGATATTGACCGCTACTTGGCTTCTGGCGGAAGTTTTCATGTTCGAAGAAGAAGTTTGCCTTTTTATGAAAGACTTCACAGTTATGTTGATGGAGGGCATTTTTCATCATATGAAGAGGCAATGAAAAGTTTGGGATACAAAAATTATTCAGACACTTATTATCGTTTCCTTGACCTTCAAAACATCTCAAAATTTTGTGATGAAAATGGAAACTATGTTTACAAAAGAGAGTTGGACAACTCAAATTTTCACAACATATTGCAGGCAGCGGCAGACACTTTGCAAATGCCAGCAGCGCTTATTGTTATGCTCTTGTATGACAAAAATTTGAAGTCTTGTGTGGTTGAGGCGGATTATGTTGAATATTTGAAGGTTCAGCTCGAAAACTTTGCAGAGAAGAATAACGGCTTTGTGGGAATAAAAAGAAAAGCGCCACAGCTTTACAATAAACTTAGGAATTTTAAGACATATGCATTTAATGATTTTGACGACGAACTGACAACTGAGGCCGCGCTTGCATTTATGGGCTTTGACAACTTTAAGTTTGTTCACAAAGAAACTGCCGGCGCTGACTGTGATATTTTAAATGAGTTGAAAACTTTGGCAGAGAATGGTAAAGGAAGAGTGCTTGGCCAAAACGATTTTTCGAGCGGATTTAGGAAAAAGGTTTATCTAAATGCCTGCCGCCAAGGAATTTCGGTTAAAAATTATTTGGGGCAGTTTGGAATTGAATATAAAGGGCTTGACGCCAGGGAGAGATTCAAGCACATTAAAATGACCAAATATCCTTACATAGACGAAATGAGGCAGAGGCGAGACGAACTTATTAAAGACGCCACCGAGGGCAAAGACCTTTGCGAGGAGGAGATTTTTGAGAGGCGCGTTTTGGCTTGTCAGCAGGCCTACGGCGAATTTAAAGAGAGGATAAACAATTTCACAGGCGAAAAAGTTGACTGCGCTGGCAAAAATTTGGCGGATTAGATAAAAACACACGTTTTTGTGTGTTTTTTCTTTAAATTTATTTGCTAATGAGGGTTAAAAATGATAAAATAATTTGGAAAAGTAAGGTGCAAGAAAATGATTTTTAAGAAATTTTTTAACAAAAACTCCTCTCTTGCGGAAGAGTTTGCGGAAAGTTTCAACCTCTTGCCTTCAACAATGTATTTGATTTTATCTCGTGGACTGTCTAGTAAAGAAGAAATTGAAAATTATCTTTCAACGGGTGCGCTGATTGACCCTTTTCTTATCAAAGGGATGAGGGAACTTTGCGAGAGAATACAGTTGGCAAGAGACTTGGGCGACCGTGTCTTGATTTTTGGCGACTATGATGTTGATGGGGTGTCCGCCACCGCCATCATGCTTAAAACGCTGAAAAAGCTTGGCATCCAAGCGGATTTTTATCTTCCAAACAGATATGTGGACGGCTACGGGCTGACCTGCGAGAGCATTGATAAGGTGGAAAAGGAGTTTTCGCCAGACCTTATCATCACCGTTGACTGCGGAATTTCGTGCGCAAAAGAGGTTGAATATGCCAAAAGCAAAGGCATTGAGATTGTTGTCACAGACCACCATGAAATCCCAGATATTTTGCCGGACACCTTGATTTTGAACGCCAAAATTGAGGGGCAAGACTATCCGTTTAGGGAACTTTGCGGCACGGGGCTGGCATACAAAATCAGCGAGGCGCTTCTTGGGCAGAAAAAAGCCGAGGAATTTTTGCCTATTGCCGCCATTGCCACCATTGCGGACATTGTTTCGCTGACGGGCGAGAACAGAAATATTGTCAAGCGCGGCCTTAAAATGCTTGAAAAACTCCCTTATGGCGTGAAAATGCTTTTCAAAGAAAACAAGGTGTCGCTCACAAACGCCACCTCAACCGACATTGCCTTTAAAATTGCTCCAAAAATCAACTCATCCGGGCGCATGGGCGATGCAAAAGACAGTTTGGCGCTTTATATGAGCGAAGACGCCGTGACGGTGAGGAAATATCTTGACAGAATAAAAAAACACAACCAAAAGAGGCAGGAACTCTCGTCAAAAATTTTTGAGGACTGCGAAAAGGCAATTCAAAAGATGGACCTATCAAAAACGCGCGTCATTTGCCTTGCTTCAAAGAAGTGGGACCAGGGCGTGCTTGGAATTGTGTGCGCAAAACTTGTTGAAAGTTACAACAGGCCGGTGTTTTTGTTTGCGCTGACCGAAGACGGCATTCTGCACGGCTCGGGGCGAAGCATTGACGACATAAACATCCACGAATTGCTCTCTTCCCTTCAAGACATTTTGGAGACTTTTGGCGGACACACCATGGCGGCAGGTTTGACGCTGAAACGGGAGCATTATGAAGAGTTTACAAACCGCGTGAACGCATTCGCATTTGAGCACGTGAGCGACAAAGTGTTTATTCCAATCAAATATTATGACATGGAAGTTAAAAGCGAGGATTTAAGCGAAAGATTTTTGAGCGAACTTTCCCTTTTAGAGCCTTTTGGGTGCGACAATCCAAGGCCAAAATTTAAGATTTGCGCCGAGAACATTGAGTTGACGCCAAGAAGATACACGCCTCAACACTGTGACATAAAAATTGGAAATTTGGAACTTATTTATTTCAATTATTTGAAGGACTACAACGGCCTAAAATTTTCGAGATACAAAAATTTCATCTTTGAATTTCAAGGAAAAACGGGCGTGGTGGAGGATTTTGACATGGGCAGTTTTATTGTTGAAAATGCTCACAACCTTTTGTATCCTTTCCAATATGGACAACTTCTCTATGATGGGCAGCAGAGCAATTTTTCTTATTATCCAAAAGCCGACCTATTGAACTTTGTGGCAAGCACTCAAAGCGAAGTTTTTGGCACGGCCTTTGTGACTTATTCGGCTTATGATTTTGTGAATTTTTCACGCGAATATTCAAAAGAAAACATCTATCACATTGGCATTTGCGACAAAACTTGCACTGGCTACAACAGCCTTTTGCTTTCGCCAGTTGGAGTGGAATGGACAAAGAATTTTTCTAAAATTGTCTTCCTTTTGCCTGTGCTTGACGAGGGCTTTTTGAGCGAAATTCAAAAAATCTCTAAGGCGGAAATTTTTCTGCCTATGGAAAAGGGCGTGGACAAGCAAAGATATTCCAATTTAAACCTCTCGCGTGAGGCCTTTGGGCGCGTTTTCAAAACTTTGACGTCCCGCCAGATGTCAAGATGCAATTCCATTTTTGACTACTACTCAAAAATGAAAACAAAGGTTGGCTTTGACACATTTTATGTGGCTTATTTGGTGTTTAAAGAACTTGGGCTTATTAAAGAAAGCGAACTTGACGGGCTTTGGATTGAGGCAGTGCCAAATGTTAAAAAGGAGTTGACACAATCAAAACTTTATAATAAACTTATGTTATTAAAAAACACCTTGGGAGAAAAATGAGAGACAAAATTTTGAAGACTATTTCCGAAAATTTTCATTTGACGGAAAAAGAGAAAAAATTGATTGATGATGTCAAACTTGAAGACTTAACTCTTCCAAGGCTTTTTGCCGTCATTGAGACAATGATTGAATATCACATTCAAGACGAAGTGCTTGTGGCATACATTTTGTTTCAATATTTTAAGGTTAAGCCCGAGGAGGCGGAAAGGCTTTCTGTAAACCTCACAAAAAGCCAGAAAAAAATCTATGAAATTTTTAAAATTATAAGAGATGTTTCAAGTTTGACCAAGGGCGGTCAAGCGGAGGACATAAGGCGAATGTTTGTTGCAATTTGCCAAGATATGAGGGTGATTATCATCAAGTTTGCAACGCTTTTGTATGACCTAAAAGAGCTTTCACTTCCGCTTGGGCAAGAACAAAAAACTTTTGTGCAAATGATAAGAGACATCTTTGCGCCACTTGCCGAAAGGTTGGGGCTTTCAAAGTTTAAGTATGAATTTGAGGACACTTGTTTTGAACTTTTGGAGCCAGAAGTTTTTGAGCAGTTTAAAAATGACGCGCTCATGGAAAAAGAGGCAAATCAAAAGCAAATAAACCTCACAACCGAAAAACTTAAACAAATTTTAAGCGAACTTGAAATTGAGGGCGAAATTCAAGCGCGCCAAAAACACTTTTATAGCGTTTACAAAAAACTTGTCAAAAAGAACATCACGCTTGGAAAGGTGTATGACCTGATTGCCATGCGCGTGCTTGTGCCAACGGTGGAGGACTGCTATTCGGTCTTCGGCAAAATTCACGCAATTTACAAGCCAATTCAGGGCAGGGTTAAGGACTATATCGCAAATCCAAAGCCAAACGGCTATCAAAGTTTGCACACCACAATCGTTGCAGACAACGACCGCCCTCTTGAAATTCAAATTAGAACTTTTGAAATGCATAAGCACGCCGAATATGGAATTGCGGCGCACTGGATTTACAAAGAAAAAAGCCGAAAACAGAATGAATTCGACAAAAAACTCACTTGGTTTAGGCAAATGCTTGACACCTCCGAGAATTTGTCGCCAGACGAGTTTTTGGAGACCTTGAAAGTTGACCTTTATGGAGAGTCAATTTTTGTTCAAACGCCAAAGGGCAAGGTACTTGAATTTCCGCTTGGCGCAAGCGTGGTTGACTTTGCCTACGCCATCCATTCCCAAATAGGAAACACCTGCGTTGGCGGAAAAATAAACGGGAAAATTGTGCCAATCAGCACAAAACTTTCAAATGGAGATGTTGTTGAGATTGTCACAAATCAAAACAGCAAAGGCCCATCTCGGGACTGGCTGAATTTTGTTAAAACTTCAAGCGCAAGAAGCAAAATTAGGGCGTTTTTCAAAAGCCAATTAAAAGAAGAAAATGTAAGAATTGGCAAAAGCATTCTCGAACAAAACTTAAAGGCGAAAAACCTTGTTTTGAGCAAAGACCAAAAAGAGAAATATTTGCTTGAAATTGCCAAAAGTTTTATGATTGAAGAACTTGACGTGCTTTATGCCGAAATTGGTGCGGGAAGTTTGGCGGTGGCAAGCGTTGTGGGGCGGCTTGTGAATTTGTATAACAAAGACAAGCCTTTCAACATAAAAGAAAGCAAAATTACTGTCAGAAAAAACAAAGAGGGCGTTTTGATTGACGGCGACAGCGGCATGATGATAAGATATGCGCTTTGCTGCACGCCGGTTATGGGGGATGACATAATTGGCTATATCTCGCGCGGAAAAGGCGTGACAATTCACCGCGCAAATTGCCAAAACATCAAATATTTAGAGCCGGAACGCCTCATCAGCGCCCAGTGGCAAGACGACGGCTCAAGCGACTTTGTTGCGGTGATTAAGGTTGAAACCGACAATCTAAATTCCGTTATAAATTCGCTCAACACCGCGGCAAGAGCGCTGAAAGGAAAACTTAAAGGCTTTGGCTATAAAGAATATAAAGACCAACTTGTCTTTGAGGTTGTTGTCACAATTACAAACAAGAAAGAACTTGAAAATATTATGAATTCTTTCTCTAACTTAAAGCACGTTTTGAAAGTTTACAGGAGTGAGTGATGAAAATTGAATGTGAGAACGCAGAATTTGAAAAAGATATGCAGGATTTGGTGAATCTCTTCTATGACGAAGAGGATTTTCCATTTTCGGTGAAACACACTTTTTCGCTTGACGGCAACACTCTCACAAGCGTGATTGAAACGGGAAGCGGCACTGACGCAAAAGAAAGCAAACAAACTTTTCTTCTTCCAGACACCACCGAACTTCTTAAAAAAAGCCTGATGAAGAGGCATTTCAAAAATCATTTGTATGAGGTTTTGTGCAGAATTTCAAAAAAGAGCCTGCCTTGGGGTTCGCTGACGGGCGTGAGGCCAACCAAATTTGCGCGAGACCTAATTGAGCGCGGCGAAGTTAAGCCCCACCTGATAACCGAAGTTTTGGTGAGGGATTATCACGTTTCGGCGGACAAGGCAAAACTTGTTTTCCAAATTTTGAACAACCAAAAATGCATAATCAAAAACGACAAACTTATTGACCTATTCATAAACATTCCCGTCTGCCCATCAAGGTGCAACTATTGTTCGTTTATTTCCAGCGAATACTCAAAAGTTTCAAACAAAATGGAGGAATATCTTGCTTGCCTGTTAAAAGAACTTGAAGCGGTGAAAAAGATTATTCACGAAAATTCTTATATTGTGCGCTCAATCTATATTGGGGGCGGCACGCCAACCATTTTGACGGCGGAGCAACTTGAAAGGCTTTTGTCGAACATAAATTATCCTGTCAGCGAATTCACTGTTGAGTGCGGCCGCGCGGACACAATCACAAGAGAAAAATTTGAGGTGCTAAAAAAATATGGGGTCAGCAGAATTTGTGTAAACCCTCAAACTTTTTGCGAAAGCACGCTGAAAAGAATTGGGCGAAAAACCACTAATGCTCAGGTTTTTGAGGCTTACAAACTTGCGCTTGAATTTGGCTTTGTGGTGAACATGGACATCATTGCCGGGCTGACGGGCGAGAGGTTTGGAATTTTTAAGCGCACAATTTCCACGCTTTTGGAACTTTATCCCGAAAACATAACCGTTCACACGCTTTCTTACAAAAACGCATCGCAAATAAGAGGCGAAGAGGTCAAGTTTGAGGCGGATGTTGTGAAAATGGTGGATTACGCCGAGAAGACGCTTCTAGAAAACGGCTATCAGCCATATTATATCTATCGCCAAAAACACCAGACGGCGGGGCTGGAAAATGTTGGCTATTTCAGGGACGGAAACGTTTGCATTTTTAACATTGATAGCATGGAGGACACGTCTTCCGTTATTGCGCTTGGCGCAGGGGCAATCTCGAAGCGCGTTTTCACCACAGAAAACCGAATAGAGCGCCTGCCAAACTGCAAGTTTATTGAGGATTACATCTCCCGCATAGACGAAATGATTGAAAAGAAAAAGAATTTCTTTTAACCTACTTTTCTTTTGAAGAAAAGAAAAGTAGGCAAAAGAAAATCAAGTATTTTCTTTTGTTTCTATGTCGTCATTGGCTATCATCCTGCTTATCTGTGCTGTCATTCTGCATTGCGTAGCAATCTCGCTGACGGGCTTACGGGCGTTGGCGCTGCGGAGCGTAGTCAAAGAATCAACTCTCTTTCTTCGAAGCTCAACTCGCGCTGTCATTCTGAGCGGAGCGTAGCGTAGTCGAAGAATCTCAAAGTCTTGATAAAAACAAGTTGTGTAGTTGAACATTCATTGTTCTTGCTATCTTAACAAAATATGTCATGCTGCAATTCTTTCCTTGCAAGACGGCATCCAAATTCCAAACGTTCAATCCGCACTTTTTTGCAAACGCTCTTTTTGAAAGATTATTCTCTTTCATGTATCCATTTATTAGTCCTGTGTTTATAAAATTTTCAAATGTTATTTTTTGTTTCATTTTTTTCTCCTTTAATGTGTACACGATGTCATTATACAATTCGTGTGATAAAAAAACTTTAAAGTAAACAATTGTTTACGAAAATTTTTAAAAAAGTACTGCTTGCCTCTTTGTTGTCATTCTGAGCGCAGCGAAGAATCTCAAACGTCTAAAATCAAAAAAAGGATATTTATATGAATAAAGAATATTATGTTTACATTCTAACAAACAAAAACAACACAACCTTGTATGTTGGCGTTACAAACAATGTTGAAAGGCGGCTCTACGAGCATAGGATGGGACTTGTTGATGGCTTTACTAAAAAATACAAACTTCACAAGTTGGTTTATGTTGAAGAAACAAACGAGGTTGATAGTGCAATCGCGCGAGAAAAGCAGATAAAGGGCTGGACTAGGAAGAAAAAAGAAGATTTGATAAATAGCATAAACCCTAAGTGGGAGGATTTGTTGCCAAGTGGTTAAGATTCTTCACTAGAATGATAATAAAGTCGGTTCGCTGTCATTCTGCATTGCGTAGCAATCTCGCTGACGGGCTTACGGGCGTTGGCGCTGCGTAGCGTAGCGGAGTCGAAGAATCTCAACAACTTAATAGGTTTGAGATCCTTCAGCTTCGCTTCAGGATGACAACATAAATAGGATGAGATCCTTCGCGTTGCTCAGGATGACAGCATAATGTGTTCAGGATGACAGCCCAAGGCAGAATGACAGCATATAAAAATTTTGCAAAAACGCTTTACTTTTTTGGATTGGTGTGTTATAATGCCAAAGTCGATAAACCTAAGGCACAGTTTTGCGGTTTCCTTCAAGCCCTCTGCTTTGTCTTTGGTGCTAAAAAATTTTTTGGAGGGAAGTATGGACAAACAAGTTAAAAGCGAAATCATCTCAAAGTTTAAACAATCCGAAAACGACACTGGTTCTGTTCAAGTTCAGGTGGCTCTTCTTACTGAGAGAATAAACCATTTGACCGAACATCTTAAAAAGAACAAGATGGACAACCATTCTCGTCGTGGGCTTATGATGCTTGTCGGAAAAAGAAAAGGTTTCTTGCAATACCTTAAGGACAGAGATATTGAGGCTTACAGAAAACTTATTAAAGAGTTAAATATAAGAGAAGTTAAATAAAAAAGAAGGGAGGTTTGATTTTTCTACCTCTCTTTTTTTTACAAAAACGCATTTTTGTTTTGAAAAATTATGTTTGTGTGGTAAAATATTTTAAGTTTTATAGGAGTTATTATGGAAGACAAAAAGTATGTAATTAACGTGGCTGGAAAAGACATCATCTTTGAAACAGGAAAACTGTGCGGCCAGTCAAACGGCTCTTGTCTTGTAAGACAGGGCGACACAATTGTCATGGTGAACGTCACCATGAGCGAACAGGCAAAGGAGGGGCAAGATTTCTTTCCACTGTCTGTTGAGTATCAAGAAAAAATGTATTCAGTAGGAAAAATTCCGGGCGGATTCAAAAAGCGCGAAGGCAAGCCATCCGACAAGGCCATTTTGGTTTCTCGTTTGATTGACAGGCCTCTTCGTCCACTTTTCCCAAAAGGATTTTTCAATGACGTGGTTGTTGTTGCAACGGCGCTTTCAATAGACCCTGACGTCAGCCCAGAGCCACTTGCTATGCTTGGCTCTTCGTTTGCGCTTTCAATTTCTGACATCCCATTCCTTGGGCCAACAGGAAGCGTTGCGGTTGGGCTTGTTGACGGAAAGTATGTCATCAATCCAAACGCCGAAGAAAGAGAGAAGAGTGAGCTTTCGCTTACAGTCAGCGGAACGGAAGAGGCCGTTTTGATGATTGAGGGCGGCGCAAAAGAAGTTCCAGAGGACATCTTCCTCAACGGAATTATGGTTGCTCATGAAGAAATCAAAAAGATTGTTAGAGAGCTTAAAAAGATTAAGGCGGAGATTGGCCGTCCTGTAAATCCAAAAATTTCTTACTACACAATTCCAGAGGATTTGGAGAGGGAAGTTAGAGAATATGCCGACAAGCTTTATGACCATGTGCTTGACACTTTTGTAAGAAAAGAAAGAGAAGAACGCGAAGAAGAGGCAAAAGCCCAAATTTTGGAGCATTTTGCAGAAATCTTCCCTGAAAAAGAGAGGGAGATCAGCGACGTTCTCTATAAGGTTAAGAAAGAAAAGGTTCGCGCAAGAATTTTGAACGAAGGAATTCGCCCTGACGGAAGAAAACTTGACGAAATTCGCCCTATTTGGTGCGAAGTTGGGCTTTTGCCAAGAGTTCATGGCTCGGCAGTGTTCACAAGAGGCGAGACGCAGGTTCTTTCCGCGCTCACACTTGGAACGGTCAGTGACGTTCAAAAACTTGAGGGCCTTGACGACGAAGAAGTGAACCGCTATGTTCACCACTACAATATGCCACCTTATGCCACAGGCGAGGCTAAAATGATTAAAAGCACCGGCAGAAGAGAAATTGGGCACGGCGCACTTGCTGAAAGGGCGCTTGAACCTGTTGTGCCAAGTGAAGACGTGTTCCCATATGCACTTAGAATTGTCAGCGAAGTTCTTTCTTCAAACGGCTCTTCTTCAATGGCAAGCGTTTGCGGGTCAACCCTTGCGCTTATGGACGGAGGCGTTCCAATTTCGGCGCCTGTTTCCGGAATTGCCATGGGGCTTATTAAGGATGAAAAAACAAACAAAGTTGCCGTTCTTTCAGATATTCAGGGCCTTGAAGATTTCTTGGGCGACATGGACTTCAAGGTTACAGGAACTGCAAAAGGCGTAACCGCCATTCAAATGGACATCAAAATCAAGGGCATTGACAAGGCCATCCTCACCGAGGCGCTTGAAAGAGCAAGAATTGGAAGAATGTTCATCATGCAAAAACTTCTTGCTTGCATAGATAAGCCAAGACCACAACTTTCTCAGTATGCTCCAAAGATTATCACAATGCAAATTAACCCAGACTTCATCAAAGACGTTATTGGCTCTGGCGGAAAGATGATAAACAAAATCATTGACCAAACAGGCGTTAAGATTGACATTGATGATGACGGCTCTGTGTTCATTGCTGGGCAAGACCTTGAAATGTGCGAAAAGGCGAAGCAAATCATTTTGGGAATTGTTGAAGTTCCTGAGGTTGGAGATGTTTATGACGGCAAAGTTTCAAGAATAATGAACTTTGGCGCATTTGTTGACCTTGGCGGCGGAAGAGAAGGAATGATTCACATCTCAAAACTTTCTAATAAGCGAGTTGAAAAGGTTGAGGATGTAGTCAAGATTGGCGACAGCGTTGAAGTTGAAGTAATCAAGATTGACGAAAAGGGAAGAATTGACCTTAGAAGAATTGTTCCAAAGGCAGAACTTGAAGCACAAAAAGCAAAAGAAAAGGCAGAAAGAAAGCCAAAAAAAACCAAGCCAGAGGAATAAAAAAATAATTTAAAAATAATAAAAAAATCAAAAAAATAGAAAAAACGCAATTTTTTGCGTTTTTTTGTTAATTTTTTAATATTTTTTTTGAATTTTTCCTATTTTTTATTTATTTTTAAGTTTATATTTTTAATTTAATTTTTTGCTTTGTCATCATTATCTTTTGTTTTTGTCAAATCAAGCACGGCAACTTTTTCTTCGCCTCTTTTTTCAAGTTTGAAGCCAAGGTTTAAAAAGAGGTCATAATTTGTCTCGGAAATTTCCTCGCTTGGGAGGTTGCTGTAAATTTCTTTGCACTTATTTTCTTTTGCAACCTCAATCAGTTTTTCAATAAGTTTTTTGCCAACGCAGGCTGGGCTTTCTTTCCTGATGTTTATGCTTAGCAATTTACAATTTCTTTCACCTAGGAAGTAGTTTTCAATGCTGAGAATTTTGTTTCCATCAAGTTGAAAATGTCTTTGCTCAAATTCTTTCTTGCTGATTTTAAATTCTTTTACGCATTTTTGCTTGCCAACGGAGGTTAGCCTTTTGATTGTGTAAATTATTTCATAAATACACTCAGCAACAACCCCTTGCTCGTCAATCAAATATATTCCAAAATTTTCTAAATGCTTCATTTCAAGTTTCATCACTTTGATTATAACACACTTCTTTTGGTTTTTCAAGCAACTTTTGTCGAATTTAACACAAAATGGCTTTTTTCATATACTGATTTTGGACATAACTAAAGGAGGAAGGTATGTTTAATTGGAATTGCGGGTGCAACAACCCTTATAATGATACACCAAACATCACAGTAAGATATACAGGTCCACAAGGTCCAATAGGTCCTGTGGGAAGAACAGGTCCAACCGGCCCAACAGGCCCTCAAGGTCCAATAGGCCCTACAGGGGCAACCGGTCCAACCGGCCCAACAGGCCCAATTGG
>CANQRC010000025.1 GCA_947626155.1 uncultured Clostridia bacterium
GACTACATAAACTACGCCGAAAGCGTAGGCATTCCTGTTGGACCGGGAAGAGGAAGCGGCGCGGGAAGTTTGGTGGCTTACACATCAGGGATAACCAAAATTGACCCAATGCGCTATAATTTGTTCTTTGAAAGGTTCATCAACAAAGAGCGTGTTTCCATGCCCGACTTCGACGTGGACTTCTGCATGGACAGGCGCGGCGAAGTTATTGAATATGTTAAAAGGCGCTATGGCGAGGACCATGTTGCGTGCATTGTCACCTTTGGATGTATGCAGGCAAAAAACGCCATAAGAGATGTTGCAAGGGTTATGAAAACGCCTAACCCAGACGTTATGAGGCTGACAAAACTTATTCCAAACAAACTGCCTGACGGAATAAAGAGGCCACCTGTTTTGAAATATTATTTTGGCACGACGGGAAAGCCAGAAAACGACAAATACATCATTCCAGAGCTAAGAGAAATCTATGACAATGACCCAAATATGAAGAGGATTATTGACATTGCCATCAAACTTGAAGGCGTGCCAAGAAACACCTCTCAGCACGCGTGCGGCGTTTTGATTGCGCCAGAGCCTGTTTCAAACTTTGTGCCTGTTGCAAAGAGTGATAACGAGCGCGTGACGCAGTATAACATGATTGAACTTGAACACCTTGGCCTTTTGAAAATGGACTTTTTGGGGCTTAGAACGCTGACCGACATCAAAAAAGCGTGCGACTATGTTTATGAAAATCACGGGGTGAAACTGGATTTTTACAACATGGAATATGACGATAAAAAAGTTTATGAAATGATTTCAAACGGCAAGACGGACGCGGTGTTTCAACTTGAGAGTGCAGGCATGAAGAAGTTTATGAAAGAACTTAAGCCAACCTGCCTTGAAGACATCATAGCCGGCGTTTCAATGTATCGTCCGGGGCCAATGGATAGCATTCCAAAATTTGTGAAAAACAAACAAGACCCCGAGCACGTTGTGTATGACGACCCTTGCCTTGAGGACATTTTGGATGTCACTTATGGCTGCATAGTTTATCAAGAGCAGGTCATGAAAATTGTGCAAGTTATGGCGGGCTACAGCCTTGGACAGGCGGACAACATTCGCCGAATCATGGGCAAAAAGCAAGTTGAAAAAATTGATGCCGAGAGGGAAAAGTTTGTGAACGGCTGGGTTGACCCTGCCGGCAAAAAGAGCATTCCGGGGGCGGTTAAACTTGGCCACGACAAGGCGGTTGCGGAGAAGATTTTTGACGAGATGAAGGAATTTGCAAAATACGCCTTCAACAAATCTCACGCGGCAGCTTACGCTCACGTTTCCTATCAGACGGCATATCTTATGTGCTATTATGAGCCTGAGTTTATCACGGCGGTTTTGAATGACCGCATCAACAACGGCGACGACATCAAAAAATATGTCTCCTTTGCACGAAGCGAGGGGATTGCTGTTTTGCCGCCAGATGTAAACAAGTCTCAAACGTATTTTAGTTGCGACCAAAACGGCATAAGATTTGGGCTTGGCGGACTGAAACACGTTGGAACGGCGGTGACCGACAGCATCATCAAAGAAAGAAAAGAAAACGGCGAGTTTAAGAATTTTAACGACTTTATTGTGAGGGTTGTCAAAGTTGGCGGCGTGAACAGAAAAGCCATTGAGTGCCTTATTTTAAGCGGCGCTTGTGACTGCTTTGGCAAGGCAAGAAGCCAATATATGGCAGTGTATGAAAGGCTTGTAGATAGGGCGAACAAAGACAAAAAATCAAGTAATTTGGGGCAGATTTCCTTCTTTGGGGAAGAGCCTGAGGCAGATAATATCAACTGGCCAGATATTGCCGAACTGCCAAAGAAAAAGCTTTTGAAATTTGAGCGCGACATAATTGGAATTTATATGTCGGGACACCCTCTTCAAGACTACGCCAAGAGGTTTGAAAGGTTCACCCTCACCTCGGATATGCTTAAAGTGGACGCGGAAGACGACCTCGAAATGGGCGACGAGGGCGAGAACTTCGAACAAGAAACAAACGACCTTGGCTTTCAGGATGGGCAGCCTTTCACCTGCGGCGGAATTATCACTGAGGTGAACCGAAAACGCTCCAAAAACGGCAGAGAGATGTGCTATTTAAAACTTGAAGATTTGAAAGGCGTGATGGAAATCACATTTTTTGCGAATGCTTTTTCAAAATATAGAGACCTCTTGGAAGAGGACAACCTTGTCACAATCAAGGGCAAGATAAACATCCGAGACGGAATGGCGCCATCAGCGGTTGCGGATGCAGTGTTCTTGTGGAAGGAAGACGAAGAGGCTCAGGGCGAAAAGAAGCAGCGCCTTTGCCTTAGGTTTGACACAAAAAATCCAGACATTTACAGCAAGGTTAAAAATTCCATTGCATCATATTCTGGCACAACGCCTGTTGTGATTAAGTGTTCTTCTTCGGGCAAGACATTCAACTATCAGCAGTCGGTGAAAATTAACAACTATCTTATAAACGAACTTAGCGGAATTATTGGCAATGAAAACATTGTTGTTCAATAGGAGGGAAAATGAAAATTTTGCTATTATGTAGCGGCGGCGACGCGCCAGGAATGAACAGATTTGTCTATGATATTTTCAAAGAATTTGGAAATGAAACCTATTTTGCCCTTGCCGGCTTTGACGGGCTTGTGAACAACAGAATTTATCCTTTAAAAAAGGTTGTAAAAGAGGATTTTAAAGATAAATCTGGCGTTATAATCAAAACTTCAAGATGCCCAGAGTTTAAAGAGAAAAAGTTTTTTAAAGCAGGGCTTGAAAACGCAAAAAAGTTTGACTGTGTGATAATTTGTGGCGGAAACGGCTCTGAAAGGGGAGCGAAAGAACTCTTTGAAAGCGGTGCAAACACACTATTTGTTCCCGGCACAATTGACAACGATGTTGAAGACAATTTTTACAGCATTGGCTTTTCTACGGCGGTGAAAGAGTGTGTTTATGCCGTGGAGAATGTTATGCCAAGCATGGAAAGCATGACGCGTTCTTGCCTTTTTGAGGTTATGGGCAGGGAGTGTGACGCAATTTGTGTGAAAGCGGGAAAACTTGTGGGTGCCGACTATGTTGCAAAGGACCAAATTGACTATGAAAAAATGACGGATGTTATTTTGAAAAAATATGAAAAAGGTCAAAGCGCAAAAATTTTGATAAGAGAAAATCTTGAAGACATTGAAAAAATTGCAAGAAAACTCAACAAAATGCTTGGGCTTGACATTGTGAAATATCACATTGTGGGAAGAACTCAGCGCGGCGGAACGCCAACAAAGGATGAACTTGAAATGGCAGACAAATTTGCAGCAGAGACAATTAAGGCCATCAAAAACAACAAAACGGGAAGAGTGCTTGCTGACAAAAACATGAAAGTGAGAATTTGTGATTTTAAATAAAGAAAAATCTTTTAAAAGGAGACAATTTTTGTTATAATAAGTCTATGAAATTTAACTTTTTTGGCTCTAAAACGCCCAAAATAGGAGTTGCTTTTGGCGGTGGCGGAGCGCGTGGAATGTCTCATATTGGTGTGATTAAGGCGTTTGAAGAGTTTGGGCTTCACTTTGACTATTTTGCCGGCACAAGCGTTGGAAGCATTATTGGCTCGGCATATGCAAACGGCCTGACGTCAAAAGATATGCTTGAAATTGCAAAAGATTTAAGCGTAAAAGACATCCGCACAAACAAGGTGATTTTTATGCCCTCAAAAACGGACGGCCTTGAAAAACTTATGGTGGACACTTTTGGCGACATAAATATTGAGGATTTGAAAAAGCCGTTTTCCGCGGTTGCGGTGGACATAAAAAGCACAAAAGAGGTGTGCATAAGCCATGGAAACCTTGCAAAAGCTGTGGCTGGGAGTTGTTGCGTTCCGGGGATTTTTCAGCCGGTTGAATTTGGCGACAGGCTGCTTTGCGATGGTGGACTTCAAAACACAATCCCTGCAAATGTGCCAAGATATTTTGGCTGCGACTATGTGATTGCGGTGGACTGCAACAGCACAAGAACTTATGGCACAGACAGCGTGAAAGTTCTTGATGTTTTGGGCTGCGCAATCATCAGCGTGAAAGTTCTTGATGTTTTGGGCTGCGCAATCAGGGTGCTTATGAAAAGTAACGCCGTGAAAGGATATTTAAGCGCCGACCTTGTGATTGGCACAGACAACAAGCGTTTCAAATCCACAAGTTTGGAGGGGATTGACGAAATGGTTCAGCAGGGCTATCACAACGCCATTGACCTCATGCCACAAATCATGCAAATTTTTGAGGGCAGATACAAGAAGAAAAAACTGAAAGATTTTGATAAGGATGAAATTGAGTTTATATAATGGAAAAATGGATTTATAAAATAAAATCAGCAAAATTCACAAAAATTTTCATTTTTAAAGCGTTTTTGTGCATATTTTTGCTGATTTTTTATATTTTTGTGTTTTTTAATCAATATGACTTAATATTTTTTGTAAACGGATTTTATTCCGTTTCGGACTGTCAAATGCAAATTTATATGTTGGATGTTGGGCAGGCGACAAGTTTTTGTGTTGTCACGCCAGACAAAAATGTTTGGGTGCTGGACACAGGCAGCGAAAAGGCTTCTAACGAATTTCTTTTAGAAATTGACATTATTTTAAGAAAGAACAATCTAAATCACATTGACCATTTGCTTTTAAGCCACAGCGACGAGGACCACGTAGGCGGTGCTGCTGCGCTTTTGAAGCAGAGGCAGGTAAATCAAATTTACAGGCCCAAAATTTACTCCAAATCAGAACCAAAAACCCAAGGCTGGGGCACAACTGAGGAGACGGAAGTTTATGACGAAGCAATAAAATATGTTTATAAAGAGCCAAACTGTGTTGTGAGTGCAATTGAGGATGAGAAGTTGACTTTTGAAGATTTTTACATACAAATTTTTGCCACTGAAAACACAACAAGGAAGGATTCCAATTCCTATTGCCCATTCGTTTTGTTCTCCTACGCTGGAAGAAATTTTCTTTTCACAGGTGATGCAACTCAAACGCGAGAAAACGAATTTTTAAGAGATTTGGGAGAGACAAATTTGACGGTTGACTTTTTGCAGGTGGCTCATCACGGCTCAAATTCCTCTTCAAGCCAAAAGTTCTTAGAAAAAATTAAGCCAAAAGTTGCCCTTGTCAGCGCCAAAGAGAAAGATTATCCTCACAAGGATGTTCTTGCAAGGCTGAACAGCGTGGGCGTTGAGAAAATTTATGTCTCCTATGACACCGGGCTTTTGGGGCTTGGAATTTCAAACAAAATTTTTGTTGCAACCTCAAAAAATGGGCTGGATATTCCGCTTTTTGTGGTGACAATCTCGCTTTTTGCGTTCGTGTTTTTGGGAGCTGACTTTTCAAAGTTTAGGCAAAAATATGACGATTTGTTTTTAAGACGAAAAAATTTCTATAAAAATTTTGTAAAACAATAAGTTTGTGCTAAAATAAGTCTATGGAAAGAGTTTTCAATAAAATAGTAATTGTTTCACTTTGTGACCTCTTGACCAAGGAAGTGGCAAGCGCACTATCTCAAACCTTGGGAATGATGTTTTGTGACACTAAAGACCTTGTGGAATATGAACTTATTGACAAAAACGCCATTGAAAACCTCTGCTCCAAAGAGTATTTAAAAGAGCGCGAAAGAAAGGTGCTCCAGCACATCTCTTCTTTTGAGAATGTTGTTGTTTCGATAAATTTCGACTATTTAACCCACAACTTAAATATAATAAAAAAGAATAGTGCGCTAGTTTTTCTAAAACTTACAAAGTCTTATGTGGTGCAAAATGCAACCTCTGTTGAGGCGCTCTCATATGAAAACCGAACAAAAAAACTTGAAGAGATTTCTTCTTTGACCGTAAATTTGAGAAAAACTGACACAAAATTTGCGTGCGAAAAAATTATTGACGCCATTAGGGGGATTTTATGAACATAATTCAAAAATCAATAAACTATCTTAAAGCCTTGTCGGCTGAAACAATCACAAACGCTGGCTCGGGGCATTTGGGAATTTCCCTTGGCGCCTCGTCAATTTTGTTTGCGCTTTTTAAGGACCACTTGAATTTTGACGTCTCTGACACGGACTATTTAAACCGCGACAGGCTTGTTATGTCGGCGGGGCATTCAAGCGCGCTTTATTACAGCCTGCTGACAATGTTTGGCTATGATGTTTCCCTTCAAGACCTAAAAAATTTTAGGCGCTTGGGCTCAAAGACGCCGGGGCATCCTGAACTCAACACAACTGAGGGCGTTGAGGTTTCAACCGGGCCGCTTGGGCAGGGCGTTGCAAACGCGGTTGGAATGGCAATTGCCGAGGCGGTGATGGAAGAGCGCTTCAACACCGTTGGCTTTGATATAATAAACAACTACACCTATTGTTTTGTGGGTGACGGCTGCCTGATGGAGGGCGTTGCGCAGGAGGCAATAAGCCTTGCCGGAACGCTGAAACTTAACAAACTTATTCTGCTTTATGACAGCAACGACGTCACAATTGACGGCTCACTGAACATTGCAAACCGCGAAAATGTTGCAAGAAAATTTGCGGCAATGGGCTGGAATGTCATCAAAGTTTCAAGGGGAAACAACTATTATTTTTGCTCTCACGCAATTGGCCGCGCCAAAAAGAGCAAAAAGCCAACCATTATAATCTTTACAACCACAATTGGGATTGGAACGGAAAAAGAAGGCACTTCGGCTGTGCATTCGGGCGTTATGTCGGAAAAGGAACTTGCCACATTTAAAGAAAGTTTGTCGGTGAAAGAGAGTTTCTTCATTCCAAGTGATGTGAGAGAACTTTGCATGGCGTCCACAAGGCGCGGCAAACTGAACCATGAAAAGTGGAATCAAAATTTGGCAATGTATTCAAGCACACATCCAGAACTTTACAAATCTCTTATGGCTTTCTTTGATAGGAAGAAGATAAATCTTGACCGAATTTTGAAAAACATCTCCAAATTTGACGGCAAGAGCCTGAGGGAAATCAACAAACACGCGCTCAGCGAACTTGCTTATCAATGCCCACAAGTGATTGGCGGCACGGCGGATGTTGGGCCATCTTCGCTTGCAGTTATTGACAACGCAGGAAACTTCTCCTATGGCTACAGGCGCGGCAAAAACATTCACTTTGGCGTCAGGGAACACGCCATGACGGCAATTGTAAATGGGATTGCGCTTTATGAAGACTTTATTGCTTTTGACTCAACTTTTCTTGCCTTTTCAAACTACGCGCTGCCTGCCATGAAGATGAGGTGCATGATGAAAGTGCCTGCAA
The DNA here is from genome assembly GCA_947626155.1 of uncultured Clostridia bacterium. Lineage (GTDB taxonomy): Bacteria > Bacillota > Clostridia > Christensenellales > UBA1242 > Caccovivens. The sequence continues at coordinate 7,278 of CANQRC010000025.1, forward strand.
TGTCTTTCTACACCCATGACAGCGTTGCCGTTGGGCAAGACGGGCCTTCGCACCAACCAATTGAACAACTTGGTCAACTGCGTTCAATTATTGGAAACACAGTTTATCGCCCATGCGACTATAAAGAACTTGTTGCGGGCTATGCAAACTGCATCAAAAATTATCTTCCAACCACCTTTGCCCTTTCAAGGCAGGCGGTTTCACACATTGACGGAACATCTTATGAGGGGGCGCTGATGGGCGGATATCTTCTTGACGGTGTTCAAAAGCCAGATTTAATTTTGGTGGCAAGCGGCTCGGAAGTGGAACTTGCCCTAAATGTTAAGAAAGAACTCAAAAAGAAATATCATGTAAGCGTTGTGTCCATGCCATCCCTTGAAGTTTTTGAAAAACAAACCACTGCTTACAAAAACAAGGTTTTAAGCAAAGATGCAAAACTTATTGTTTGCATTGAGGCAAGCAATGACTACAAGTGGCTGAAAGTTTTGGGCGAAAGGGCAGTTTTGTATGGCGTTTTTGATTACGCGGGAAGCGGAACGCCTGAAGAAGTGATTGAAAGCGTTGGCTTCACGCCAAAAGCGGTGGCAAAATTTGTCGACGCCCAGATGAAAACGCATAAATAGTCAAAATTCGACAAGAGAACCAATAAAAAGCATTCCAACAAAAAAACCTCATTTATAAAATATTATAAGTGAGGTTTTATGTTTAGAAAAAAAAGCATTGTGCTTTCTGGCACAAACGACCAATTTCAAAAAGCGGTCTTAACACTTGAAGAGGACGGCGTGGGCTTAAACGGCACGCTGCGCCTCTATAATTTTTCGCGAGAGCCAAGCGGCATTTCTTCGCTTGGGCTTTGCGTTGACAAAAAGGTTTATAAAGCGGGCTTGTCTTTTAAGGGCAGGATGCTTTATGAATTTTTTCTTTCGCTGAAAAGCATTCCAAACAAGTTTTCTTGCGCGGTGGTCAACTTTCAAAACGCCGAGCCGTCGCCAATTTTGTTCGGCTCAAGCGAGGGCGCGAATGACGAAATTTATGCCAGCATAATAAACGAAATTTCGGCGGACAAATCGGCGCAAAATGTTAAAAATGTGCTGGACAAATATGATGTTGACTTTGACGAGGAAGAAAAAACTGCAATTCAAAGCAGCCTTGACAGGGAATTTTGCCAGGAAAATTGCGCAGATTGTGTCTATAAAAAATACTTTTTTGAGCATTCTCAGGAAAGTGAGAATTTGGCGCAGGCAAGTGCGGTTCAAGAGGAGTTAAAAGAGGACAAATTGGAAGAGGCGGAGCAAGAGACCGAGCAAGAAGAGTTGTTTTTTGACCGCTTGAAGCCTCAAATTGACAAGTTGTTTGAAAACAATCCTGCCGAAGAGAACTTGCAAAGCTTGATTCCGTCGTCAAAATGGGTGAAAGTGGAATATGAGGACGACGGCGACTTTTATGTTTTTGGGCTTTTGTATGACGAAGAGGGAAATGTGAAATATGTTTGCTATGGCGTGCCTGCCGTGTTTGAAAATGAGCCGCCAAAAGAACTTTCGGGCTATCCAATTTGGCTTGCGCTAGACAAAAACAACGCGCGCGGCTTTGGCTATTGGCTGACTTATCAAGACGCAAGTTCCGGCGAGCCTGTCAGGGCGCTTATTGACTAGGCAGGTGGCAATGAAGATTGTTGCAATCATATCTCTTGTCATCATTCTGCTGATTATTTTTGGCTTTTTGTATTATCTTTTGGTTGGAGCGCTGCTTTTCAAGATTGGCTTTTCGCGAAGAAGTTTTGTTGAAAAGGGCCTAAAGAAAAACATAGAGAAAAAACTTAAAGAATATAATGTTGACCTGTGTTGGTGGGAAAAACAAAAGCCAAAAAGATTTAAAATTCAAAGTTTTGACGGCTACAATCTTGTGGGTTATTTTTTGGCGGCAAATTCCAACAAAACGGTTCTTCTTTGCCACGGCTTTGGCGGAAGCCATTGGCATATGCAGCAATATGCCAAGTTTTTCTTCGAGAAAAATTTCAGTGTGCTTGCAATTGACGGCCGCGCCCACGGGGAAAGCGAGGGAAGTTGTGTTGGCTTTGGCAGTTTTGAGAGCAAAGACATAGAAAGTTGGGTGCAGTTTTTAAATGAAAGGAGCCCCGAGAACAATATTGTCCTTTTTGGGCTTTCCATGGGCGGAACTTCGGTTTGCCTTGCAAGTGGAAGCAAAAATTTAAAAAATGTTGTGGCAATAATTTCCGACAGCGCCTTTTCAAGCGCAAGCGCTCAAATTGACAGCATTTTAAAAAAATATAAACTTTCTTTCAAACTTCTCAAAAAGCATCTTTACAGTTTTGCAAGGCGGCTTTACGGGCTGGACATAGAAAAGATTGACGCCGCAAAAAGCGTGCCAAGCACAAAAGTGCCAATTTTGTTCATCCACGGCATGGCGGACGAATTTGTGCCTTACAAAAACTTGGAAATTTTGTTTGAAAGTGCGCCGTCATCTTTGCGCGACAAATTTTCCGTTCCCGAGGCCGACCACATTATGGCCTATCCCGTTTCCGGCGTTTTGTATGAGAAAAAAATATGCGACTTTCTAAAAAGTCGCACAAAGTTAGATTAAGTTGTTGCTTCGATTCTCGAAATATAATAAAGGCTGTTGCTATTTCTTGAAGTTATTGTGGGATACTTTGATTTATAAAGTTGCACTTCGCAAATATTTGTCACGGCTAAGGATAAGTCATTATTGCTCGTTGGGTGATAGATATGGCAAGACAGCGTCACAAAACATGAGCCTGTCGAATCTCCGCACACAAAGCTAAACATATTATTGTTGACAAGATCTCGAATTTCAATAGTAAAGACCTGATAACTATAGTAGTAGTAAAACACAATTTTGACCTTCTTAAAATTATACAAATTTGGAAGATTTTTTATTGTGTCTACACCACCTTGAATGCCTTTTTTGTATCCAAGGTTGATGGCATCATCTGGGTCATTCATGTCATAAAGAACTGTCCAATTTTCAGAAGAGCCGCCGCCAATTCCTCCAACTTGTTCTTTCAAGTTCTCAATTTCCGCCTTTACATCCTCAAGGCTTTGTTTAAGAGCGGGGAAATCTTGGCTAACCTTTTTAAGGTCATCAAAATCTTTTTGAAGAGCAGGAAGCGCGCTGTTAATGTCGCCCAATTGTTGCTGAAGCGAGGGAACAACGCTGTTTAAATTGTCAACAGAATTTTTCAAATCTGGCAAACTGTCTGCAAGCGTTTTCAAGTCGTCAATCTTTTGTTTTAAATCTGGAAATTCTTTTGCAATTGTGTCAAGTTCTTGATATTGTTCTTGAAGCGAGGGCAAAATTTTGTTTATGGTGTCAACTTTCTCTTGCAGGGATGGAACAATTTTGTTGAGAGAATCAACAGAAGTTTGTATTTCAGGCAAACTGTCTGCAAGCGTTTTCAAGTCGTCAATTTTTTGTTTTAATTCGGGAAATTCTTGTCCAATGCTCTCAAGCCCTTTGTATTGCTCTTGAAGAGTTGGAAGAATTTCGTTGATTGAATCCACCTTTTCTTGCAAAGTTGGAACAAGTTCGTTTAAAACATCCATTGAACTTTGAAGAGATGGCAATTCGTCCGCAAGCGCTTTAAGGTCCTCTATGCTCTGCTTCAAAGCGGGAAACTGCTCGCCAATTTCTTTGTAGCCGGCAAACTGCTTCTCCAAAGTTGGAAGAAGCAATTCCATTTCTTCCAATTTTTGCTCTAGTTCTGGCACAAGGCCATTGAGGTTGTCGGCAGTTTCTTTCAAAGATGGAATTTGCTCTGTAAGCGCCGTCAAACTTTCCACCTGCGCTTCAACATTAAAAAGTTTTTTAAGTTTTGCGAGGGTTTTGTTCAAGTCTTCTATCTTTACAGACCACTGCTCCAACTCATCTTGTGTATCTTCATCTTTTGTGCTCATAAAAAATCTCCTTTTGCAGAAAATATATTGCAAAAGGGGCGTTTTTTCAACAAAATATGTCATTTTTTGTTAATTTTTACCTTTTTCTTCTTGTTTTTCATAAAAAGCCAAGCAAAAATTATTCCCAAAATTGCCACAATAATTATGATGGCAGAAATCAAAACTGGATTCACGCCGTCGGGGTCAACAAACTTGGTTTCAATCTGCCCGTAGAGAATTTTGTTTTCATACAAAAACATTATGTTCGTGCGAGGGGCGTGGCTGTTGTATTTTTCATACAAATAAATCCTGTGGCCCTTTTCAAGCGTCAACTCTTCCCCGTCGGCACAATAGACCGTGCAACTTGAATTGGTCTTTGCGTTGAAATTTGGAATTGACTCAACAACTTCACTTTTTTGCACAACAAAATCCGAGAGAATGTAGCCCTCAGTTTCGTCGAACAAAATTTTGTAGAAAACAAGCCCTGCGTTTTCATAGACGGCGGGGGAGGAAGAAGAAAATTCCAATTGATACTCGCCAGAAAGTTCCGTTCCGTGGGCAAGCGTCACCAAAACTTCCGCGCCTAAATTTGCATCAGCATAAATAGGGGCAATATTTGCCGAAACAACAAAAACGGGGGACTCCTCTGCAAGCGCAACATTTCCGCAAGGGAATCCCAAGCACAAAAACAAAACAAAAATAAGCCCCACAATTCTTTTCATAACACAATTAAATCACTTTCCGCCCCCAAAAGTCAAGCAACATCCCGCCAATCTTATATGAAAAAGATTGATTTTTAATCTCTTTTAGTTTATAATAATCAAAAAAGGGGATATAGTATGAAAAAAACGGCCTATGATTTATATAATTGTAAAAACAATAATTTAGATAATTGTTTGCAAGTGTATTCACTTAATGAAGATATAGCGAAAGAACTCGAGATTAAACCTGTTTACAAGCCAATTATTGTCCCATATTTTTATGGAAAAGTTAAGGAAGACGAAGGAATTTCCTGTTTAAATATTTTTGAAGATAGAAATGGCTTCTTGGGCTTTTTTACATTACACACTTTTTCTCAAAGAAAAATTGCTTACTTTGATAGTTTCAGCAACGCGGAAATCAAAAAAGCGGGGGGGGGATTTGAGGACTTCCTAAAAGAAAAACTTTTATCAGAGGAGGTTTTGAAACCTTCAAAAGTAAACCAATCACAGATTTTCTTTGGCAAACAAATTCGACTTGAAATGAAAGGGGCTTTTTGCATCGAGCAGTTTTATGATCTAAACGCCAAAATTGTTGAAAAACTTGAAATGACACAAATTTTCAGCCCCGTGCTAGAAAAAAATGAAAGATCCATTTGTATGTTGTCACTGATTGCAGAAAGCCACATTGGCTTTATTTATGATATAAAAGGTAAGATATTAAATCTAGACATTTTTTCATGCAAAAACTTTGATGAAAAGATTATATTAGAGCTTTTAAATTCGGTGGGGAGTGTTGTTGATTATAAAGTTAGCATCAGGGGAATAAAACATAATAATTTTTTAAATAAACAAACAGACCCTGTCTTGGAATTGAAGTCAACCCCAAAGAAAGACGGATTTTCTTTGCTTTCAAATTTTGATCACGGGGATTGTGTTTATTATCTTTGGCCAGAAAGAAGCGACGTTTGGTTAAATGGTGGAAAAGATGCCCAAGATGTTGTGACTGGAGTACTTAACCAAATTATTAAATATGATAAAGTTATTATTGGTGTAAATGACATAAAAAAGTTTAAAGAGCAAAATTTTAACATTAATAAGAATATTCAAATTGAGCAAATTTCTTATAATGATGCTTGGATTCGTGATACGGGGCCAACCATCATTTCAAATGAAAAGAGACAATTTCGCGCTGTCAATTTTGGTTTTAACGGTTATGGTGGAAAACTTGAAGGTTTGTATTTTCCATTTGATTTGGACTTAAAACTTGCTGAAAGACTTTGTGAAAAACACAATGTTTCTTTTTATCCTGTGCCAAATTTTATTCTTGAAGGCGGCTCAATTTGTTCAAATGGAAAAGGGACAGTGATTGCAATAGAAAAATGCGTTTTAAATCCTAATCGTAACCCAAAGTTCTCAAAAAAACAAGCGGAAAATATCTTTGCAGATTATTTTGGAACAAAAAAGGTGATTTGGATTGAAGAAGGATTAAAATTTGACGAAACTGGTGGGCACATTGATAACGTCTGCAGTTTTATCAACGAAAATACAGTTGCTGTTGCTTGTGAATCAAATAAAAAAGATGCTCAATATGATATTTTGCATAAAATTTATAAAAAACTTAATAGCGAAACAACATATGACGGGAAACCTTTAAAAATTGTTAAAATTCATCAGCCGCATTGTGCCCCAATTACAAAAACAGAGGCTTCACAAATTGTTAGCAACAAAGATGTAAAAACCCGTTTAGAAGGGGATGAAGTTGTTGGAAGTTATATAAATGCTTTTATCTCAGATAAATATATTGTTGTTCCTCAATTTGGTAGTAAAGTTGATGATGAGGCTGTAGAAACATATAAAAAACTTTTTACAAATAAAAAGATTATCAAATTCAACGCGAGACCACTTGTGATTTCTGGCGGTGGAATTCATTGTGTATTAAAAAAACTGTAAAGGTTTCTTTGCTTTTTGTTATAACTGAAATTTTTGAAAAATAAGATATTGTATGTTTCTCAAAAAACACAAATTTTTTGTTTTAAAAAAGAAGGCAATTATTGCCGTCTTATGTTGTTTATTAGTTTTGGGAAGTTTTATTGTGTATTTTACGGCGATAAGGCCGACATTTTTGCCCAAGGCGGAGCATACAATTGTGATTGATGCCGGGCATGGCGGAAAAGATGGGGGCGCGGTTGGAAAAAGTTCCATTGAAAGCGAGTTGAATTTGGAGTACGCCAAAACTTTGGAGAAAATTTGCAAGGAGTATGGCTTTAAGGTGGTGCAGACGCGGGAGGACATGAACGGG
>CANQRC010000026.1 GCA_947626155.1 uncultured Clostridia bacterium
CTTTTTCGTCAGCCAAACTTCGGTGTTGTCATTTATAAGTTGCAAAAGGTCTCTGTCCCCCGAAACCAAAATGTTTTGTGTGGTCTTGTTTTGCGCCAGCGTGCCAATGATGTCGTCGGCCTCAATGCCGGCAATTTCAAAAATTTTTATTCCCATTTTTCCAATCATGGATTTTATAACAGGAAACTGCGCCAGCAAATCCTCCGGCGTCTCTTTTCGCTTGGCCTTGTAGCCCTCATAGAGGTTGTTTCTAAAAGTTTTGCGCGCATGGTCAAAGGCAACCGCCAAATATTTTGGCTTTTGCTCAACAATAAGTTTTACAATCAAATTTGCAAAGCCAAACACCGCCCCGGAAGGCTGCTTTTCGCGATTAGATAAATAGGGCATTGCGTAATATGCCCTATTTGCCAAACTATTTCCGTCAATAATAATAAACTTTTCCATTTTCCTCTCTTGTTACAACAAAGGATTAACAAATGCCTTTCCACCAAACATCTTATAAACAAAATCTGGCGCGCAAAGCACAATTGCATAAATTACAATTGCTAAAATCAGCGCAATGAAGAACGCAGTTTTAAGTGGGCTTCCCGCAAAATTGACAAGCGCAAAGCAAAAGATGATTGCAATTCCGCCAAAGTTGACAATGATGTCAAAATAATCTTTAAAAGCGCCCATGTTTGGCTCCCAGGCCGTTTTGAGGTCAACAATATTTACAATCAAAAAGCAAATGTAAACAATAGACAAAACTGACAAAACTGTATACAAAATCTTCTTCATAAGTCCCCCATAGGATATAATAACATAAAAGCCATATAAATTCAAGAAAAATTCAAATAAAACACAAAAAAAGAACCGCCTAGAAATTTTAAGCGGTTCAATTTTTGTATAGTTATTCATTTTGTTGCATTTTTATTCGTCTTCATTCTGTTCTTCAGAGCCGTCATCTTCACCTTGTTCGTTGTCATCAATTTCGTCAATGTCGTCACCAGAATTTGGCTTGTTGTTTTGAAGCGAAACTATGCCAAACACCGCCAAAAAGCCGGCAATTGACATCACGCAATCTTCAACAACCTCATTTTGAACTTGAAATCCAAACGCCTTTCCAAGCGAAGTCAAAAGCATGACAAGTGCAGACGACAAACTTAGCCAGAAGCCGTAAGATTTTATTCTTTTAAAGAAGTTCTTCAATTTCGTCCTCCATTTTAAGTTGCTCTTTTATGTCGGAAATATCTTGCTTAACATCATCCAAAGTTTGAAGGCTGTCAGTCAGCGTTTCAATTGTTTTTAGGTATTTATTTTCCCTTTTTGAACTGTCTTTCAGTTGGTAGAAAAACAAAAACACAAACAGTGTCGCAAAAATTCCATTGCTGACAACAATGCTTATAATCTCATTCCAAATTTCCACAATCTTGCCTTGAAAGATAATATTTTATAGTGTGCAAGTCCCCTGTGTTTGCCGCCCTCACAAGGCGTTTTGACTTGTCAAAAAATTTTACTTTCATGACATCACATCAAACAAAATCAGTGGCTTTTGAATGAAGCACTCCTGCCTATCTGTGAAAAATTCAAATTGGAAATTCTTCCCATAAACACTGACGCTCAGCCTCTGCTCGTCTTCCTTGCCGTCAAAATCAAAAACCTTTTCTTCTTCATCAGAAGAAATTCTAACTTTGCAAGGAAAATGGGTTGTCAAAACAATTTCTTTTATTCTTTTTCTTTTTGACTTAACCCCCAAATCGGTTTCAAAGGAAGTCCAACTTTTTTGCGTTGCACTGCCAAAAACAGAGCCAGAATTTGTTAAAAATCCAACTTTTTGGGTGTAAACTGTATTGAAGCAAGCGCAAAGTTCGTTCATAAAAGGCGTGTCAATTGGCAGGAGTTTCAAAACGTCCACTCCTCGACACAAGTTGAGCGCCAAAGTGTCAATGTCAATCTCAAAAAGGACATTGTTCACATAGTCTCCACTCTCGCAACCCACCTTCAAGCCATCATCAAAATTGCATCTGCTTGCAAGATAGAATTTCCCATTTAAACACGCGCAAGTTGCATGCTCGTTGTCAAGTTCTTTTAAATAAACGTCATACTCCTGGCAGATTTTCCTAACAGAGTTTCCGTTAAAGGCATAAAGCCCGTCACGCGTCATAAAGAAAATTCTATCTCCACAAACACACACTGTATTTTCAAAAATTTTTGATGGACAGTTGTATAAATGAGTGAAAGAAAAGTCGTCTTTTGTGGTGTAGATTGAAAGTTTTGTAATGCCAAAATCTCTGAATAAATATACATAATCATTAAAAGCAACAACTTTGTTGAAAGAGCCAATATTGTCCAAAAATTCTATTGTAGAATTGGCGCTATCGTCCCATTTCAGCAAATCTTTGTTTTTAGTGTAAACAAGAGTGTTTCGGTTTGTATTTGTTATTCCAAAAAAGCTGTCATAGTGAACAGCGCAGGAAATCATAGGTGGCACATTTTTGTAAATCCCGTTTACATCGGTCAAAAAAGCCACCATGCCTCCCGTGGTAAAGAAAAGGCTTGCATCCTTGTTGTTTATCCTGTAAGAGCACTGCAAAGTTGGATAGGACGGCAAAGTGTATTGCTGAAAAAGCATTCCGTCAAGTTCATCAATAAGCACAACGCCCCACAGCCTGTTTTGAGTGTCAATGGCATAAAGATTGTATGAAAAGGCGTTTTCGTCCTCATAGAACCAGCGGTTTGTCCAAATTCCGCAAACTTTGTCCACCTTTTTAGAGAAGTCAATTTTGTGCCTCTCGTTTGGCTTATCCAAACTTGCGGGAACTTCAAAGTCCTTAAAGCCCAGCCCGGTTTTAAGCGCGCCATCAAGATAGGTCAAGTTGTGAAAAGACTTACACTGCCTCGCGTCACAAACTTGATCATCTTTATTTGATGTCACGCCCTGGTCAAAAATCGAAAAAACAAGATTTTTTTCGGTGATTTTTCTGTGCTTTTTAAGATTTTTGTAAAAAATCAAAGCCATCTCCTCTTTGGAAGAGTATGCTCGCCCATTTTTCTTGAGAGCATAAACAAACTTTGTTTAAATCTCTCTTCCCAAACTTCGCAGTCAAGCCCGTCAATCAAAAGATATTCGCTTGCAACGCCGTAGGCAAAAATTCTTGCCGTAAGACCGGAAAATGCCTCAACTGTGTCTTCAAGCGAAAGAGGCTGGGGCAGAAAACTGTAAACAACGCTCTTTGCCTTTCCAAAAACTTCCACAAAATCAGGGAAGAGTTTAAACTTCAAATTCATTCCAAAGCGGTTTTTAATTTCATAAATGTGAACAACCTTTTTAGATAAACTTGAATAACTTAAAATCTCCCCTTTTGCTTCAACTTCCTCTTTTGTAAGATAAGGCAAATAGTCGCTTGCAATTTCCTCGTTCACAAGGTTGAAGCACCTGACCATCGTGTCCAGTTTCTCTTGCTCGCGCTTTGTAAAACTGCCCTCGCCCGCGTTAAGGGATGCAAAAAGTTCCTTTTCTCCAACAAATTCACAAACCAATTTTAAGATATCTTTAACTGTCATAGAGTTTCTCCTTAAAGTTGTTTAAAACTTCTTTTGCGGCCGCCACTTCGCGTCTTGAATTCTCTTCATCAATCATCCTAAAAATTTCGTCACTGTTTTGAACCCTTGTTTTAAGCGCCAGCGTCACAGTTCTCTCGTCCAGCGTATCATATGGAATTGTCAAACAATAGGTCTTCTTTGGCTGGTCGTGACTGTGAAGTTCAAAGGTGTTTTTGTCAAGGTTTCTCACAACAAAATAACTTTTATCAATTGATTTCAGCCGTTCAATAATGCCCAGGCAGTCACTTTCAATTTCAAACAACTTTCTCATATTTTTGCCTCTTTATTCGCCCAATGTAGTTTTGAGGTTTGTAACATGACCAACTCCAGATGGCTTATGGCAAAGAAGCTCGGTGTATTTAACAAGCGTAGCGCCAAAAGAAGCCTTTGTTGGGCTTTGTTTCAAAATTCTGCCGCCCTCGTCTTCAAGCCACTTCCAATCGCCAAGTTCATAGAACATAAAGTCGTCAGTGTTAAGGAAATAGCACTCGCCGTCGTCAACACTTCTTGTTGGAACAATAGGGGTTCCAAAGTGAGTGATAACTTTTGCGCCGTCTTCCAAAGTTGTGTATTCAACGTTCTTGTTGTAAACTTTCAAATAGTTTTGATAAAGCCTTTTAAGTTTGTAAGAGCAGTTGATAAAGTTTACAGCCGTTCCGTCCATTTCAAGGTCGTCAATGATGCTTTGAACAAAGTCCTCATCAAAAGCCTCGTCGCTTGCAGTGTAATTCTTGGCATTCATAACAGGGAAATTTGTTCTGTTAACGCCATAGAGGTCTCCTGTGCCAACAATGGCTTTAAGGCCTGTTATTTCGCAGTCTTTCGAGCCAGAAAGGTAAATCTTGTCGCCCTCAGTTATGCTTTCCTGTGTGTCAAGCACAATTTTGTTTGTTGCATAATCAACGCTCTTAACATAAACATGGTTTGTTGTCTTAGAGCCGGTGATGTCAACATACATTCCTGCTGCAATGCTGCCTGCGTTGTCAACAGTCACTGCCCCGTCAGAGGTTTTAACTGTTGCAAGAAGGCCGCTTCCGTCGCCGTAAAGCATTCTTGAAAGGTTGAAAATGCTTGCTTTCAAAAGGCTGTCCATTCCGTCTTGCAGAAGGTTTACAAAAGAGTTAACATCTGTTGAAGAGCAGCGAATAGCCTTGTCGCTTATTTCAAATCTTCCAAACAAGTTTTTAAGTGGAGCAACAAAGGAAAGATAAGGTGTGTTTACGCCTTCTGGAAGGTCACTTGTTTCCTCTCCTGCCATAATTCCGCCGTTGATTCCAATTGGAGCAACAACGCGAACTTCTTTTCCCACAATGTTTCTTGTGCTTCTTCTAATTCTGCCGTACAGTGGGTTTGTTTTTGTGTTTATTTGGTCAGCAATAACTCCCAAGTAAACATCTTTAAGCACGTTTTCAGCGCTTTTTAATGTAATCATAATTTTCTCCTTAATCTAAAAGATTCAGCACCACCTTTTTTGCCTCTTCAAAGGTGTCGGGCTTTTTTATGGTTGGTTTAGTCACCCGCTCTCCACCTTTTGAAGAGATGACAATAGGCGTGCCTTTATACGCAAGTTGTTTCATATAATTTTCAACAACCATCTTTTGTAATTCATTGTCATTTAATATTAAGTTTTGAACAATTGGCTCTTTGGCACGGTTTGAGCTTGTCAGTTTTTCATACAAAAGCCCCGCCCAAGCCTTGTCAAAGCCAGCCACATCTTTTTTGAGAGCCTCGTCACTCTCAACACGCTGACGAATTTCGTCTGCATATAAAGCCGCCTCAGAATTTCTAGAAAGGAACGACTTAAAGCCCTCTTCAAACAAATCGGTTTCTTTATTCGTTTTGTCTTTTTCAAGTTCTGATAATCTTTGGCTTTTTCTTGTAAATTCGGCTTGAAGATTGTTGTAGGCGTCATACAAGTCACTTACACTCTTAAATTTCCCTAAAGGTCCGCCCTTTTCTGCTTCACTCGTGACGTCCTCACAAGCCTCTTCTGCCTCTGGAGAGCCCGCTTCGTTTTCTTCCAAGGAAGTTTCAACGCTTTGTGGTTGTTCTCCAATAAAATCTTCTTCCATATTATTCTCCTTTGAATTTTTTGTGTTCTCTTATGTGCTTTAAAAAGTTTTCTTCAATCTTTTTGTCAACATCTGCGGAGTATAAATTTTTGAGCATATATGCAATGTGTTGATTTATATGCAAATCGTGCTGGTCAATCTCTTTAACGGAGACTTCTTTGCCTCCGCTCATGGCAACATTTTCCGCATCCGCATTTTTGATGTGCAGGTCGTTGAGGTCAACGGATGACTCCCAAATGCCAAAGCCCAAATTCTCCAAAATCTTCGACTTCATAGAATTTGAAATCTTGCCGTTCTCGTCCGCAAGAAGGCCTCTGTCCAAAAGTGAGAAGAGCATATTTCTTCTTTGAGGCAAAGTGTCGTTGGTCTCGCTGTTTGTGTCAAACTGAACATCGTCGCTTGAAATGTCGCTGCCTCTAAAATAAGAGATGTCCAAATTTCCGTTTTCGCCCACAATTTTAATAAGCCTTGGGAAGGTGGCGTATTGTTTGTAAAGCCTCAAAATATGCTTTGCCATGCTCTTAATGGCGTTTTTCATGCTGTCGGTTGTAAATTTCAGCCTTGTTTCATTTTCGTCAATCAAAAGTTCAAGCGCAACGCCGCTCATTGCCGACACGCTTTCCATAGTTCCAATATCACTTGTGCCGCTCAGAGAGAAGAATTCTTTTAAAAGCCTCTCTTCCTCTTTCTCAAAGTCGGTAGGCACTTGCTCGCCGCCCAAGAATTCTGGCGCAGTTGCGCCCTGCCTATAAACCAAAATCTTCCCCGGCGCCAAGCCCTCTTCTTCAAGGTTGTCAATGTCCACGCTTCCGTCCTCAACGGCTAGCACGCCCATGGTGAGCCTGTTTAAATATTCGTGCTTGCGGTTTTTAACGGCGTTAAATGCGCGCTGAACAGGAATAAGCCTGTCAATCATGCTCACGCCCCAAAAACTTCCAATTTCCTCGTTGCAAATTTGCTTGACGAATGGAAATTCTCTCTTGCCGTCAACTCCGTTTATGTAAGGCATTTCGCCGTCATACACAAGTTTGTCGCCCGCTATGATAATCAATCTGCCATTTGGAAGCTCCTCATTTGGTTTTATGTATTTTTCAAGCACAATTGCGCTGTCTTTCTTGGTTGTCTCAACAAGTTTTGTGGCAAGCCCATAATATCCAAGCCCGCCCAAAGACGCCTTTGCCCCGTCAAGAGAATAAACGTTTATGTCTTTCCCCTCAACCTCAACTCCAAAGTCGTGCTTAATCTGCTCTGCCGAATAAACCCTTGCGTGAATTATGCTTTCGCAGTCCTCCAAACTCTGATGAGTGCAACTGTCGGGATAAATCTCAAAAGGCGAGCAAACCGAAATGTCCACGTCTCCCGTCTTAATCTTTCTTCCGTCTTCCTCAACTGCCACAACCTGCCCAAGATTTGAGTTCCACGAAATTTTATAAAAACTTGTTCCGCAAATTTCGCTCCACATGGTGGCTTGGTTGATTTTAGAAGTCAGGTCCATTTTGTTTGAAACGGAACTTAAAATTTTCTTCCCAACTTTTGCAGTGTAGATGTCCTCTTCGTCGTTTGTGGCTGGCACAACGTGCATTTTTGGCTTGATGTTTTGGCTTGCAGTTTCTAGCGCGTCTAATGATATCCTTTTCCTTTTCATTTAAGTTTTGAAAGCCTAATGTCTATTATTGGCGCAATGTGGTTGAACACCTCTCTTTCCTGCCAAAAATATTGCTTGTCCACCTCTTGCACAAATCCGCCATATCCAACATCACAATATTGGTTGCCCATATAAAAGTTCATGTTCAGTTGCCACTGGCTGTCATAACTTTTCCTCTCTTGCGCGCGCCTTTCAAAGTCTTTTAAGGTCTCTTCTACCAAACTGTTTTCTTTTTTCATACCCTCTCCTTCTTTCTTTTGTTTTTAAACGGACTGTCCACCGCTTTTGGCACAAGCGTTTTGGAAAAACACTCATACATCTTCTTCATGCAATCTTCGCAAAAAACAAGTTCTCTTCTCACAAAGCCCTTTGTGCTGAAACTGTATTTTGCCAGGTTTTTGCAGCCGTAGAAGTCGCATTTCAGTTGATTTTTACAAATCTCCATTCTCATTTTCTTTCTCCTTTTCTTTTAAAAGTTTCAAAAGGCGCTCTTTTTCTGCAAGAAGTTGCTTGTCCGTCATTTTTGATATCTCGTCATCGCTTAGGTGAGACTCCTCAATCAAAAATCTCAGCGCATTTAGGTCAGGCGGATTGCTCTTTTTGGTGATTTTCCGCTTACACAAAACAGGCTTTCCGTTTTCGTCAGCGGTGTATTCCTCAACAATTTCGTCACTCTCATAGCCCAAAGCCTTTTTTAGTAGTGCTTTTTTAATCTCTTCTCTGTCCATAAGCCCCTTTCAACTTTTACTGCCCAAATGGTAAATCTGGCGCAAGAAAAAATCAATAAAGTGTGCCAAAAATTCACAAAAAGTCTGACAAAAAATAAAATGTAAATGTATGAGGACAAAATGGAAAACACACTAGAGTTTAAAAATGTAAATTATTATTATCAAACGCCAAAGGACGAAATCTTTGCGCTAAACAACATAAATTTCAATGTAGAAAAGCAGCAGTTTGCCTCACTTGTTGGGCCAAGCGGCTGCGGCAAAACCACAATTTTGTCTTTGACGGCAGGGCTTTTAAAGCCAAGTTCAGGGCAAATCCTCCTAAACGGTCAAAACAAAATTGACACCAAAAAAATTGGATATATGTTTCAAAAAGACCACCTATTTGAGTGGCGAACAGTCTGGAAAAACATCACGCTTGGAATAGAAATCCAAAAGCCTAAGGATAAAGAGGAAAAGCTGAAGCTTGCCGAAGAACTTTTAAAAAAGTATGATTTATTCGGCTTTATAAATCAAAAGCCAAATTCGCTTTCAGGCGGAATGAGGCAAAGGGTCGCGCTTATTCGAACACTGACCTTAGAGCCTGACCTGCTTCTTTTAGATGAGCCATTTTCCGCGCTCGACTTCCAAACGCGCCTATCAGTTTGTGACGACGTTTATGAGATTATAAAAACCGAAAAGAAGACGGCTTTGCTTGTCACCCACGACATTTCCGAGGCAATTTCGATGTCGGACAAAATTCTTGTTTTGTCACACCGCCCCGCCAGCGTTAAGGACGAAATCAACCTAAATTTAAGCGGCGAAACCCCACTAAAAAAGCGCGAAGACAAAAACTTTTCGTCGCTCTTTGACAAAATATGGAGAGAACTTACAAATGAGCAAAAAGAGAATTGATTTTTCAAAGACACACAAACAATATGTGCGAAGATTGAGGACAACAAAAGGCCTCATCATATTTTTTAGAATATTTGTTTTGGTGGCATTTGTTGGCCTATGGGAACTTCTTGCGCAAACCCACACAATTGACCCATTCTTTTTCAGTTGCCCGTCAAGAATTGTAAAACAAATCATCCACATGGCGCAGGCAGGAACGCTTCTAACTCACACTTGGGTCACCTTGTATGAAACGCTTTTGGGCTTTGCAATAGCCACAGTTTTGGGCTACATTATTGCCGTTCTTCTTTGGTGGAACGAAAAAGTAAGAAAGGTCTTCGAGCCTTACATTGTTGTGCTGAATTCACTGCCAAAAATAGCGCTTGGACCAATCATAATCCTGTGGGTCGGCGCCGGAACAAAAGCAATAGTTTTGATGTGCATCCTCATCTGCATAGTCATCACCACAATGACCATGATGAACGCCTTTATGTCGGTTGATGAGGGCAAAATTTTGCTTTTAAAATCCATGCACGCCAACAAATTTCAAATTTTCAGAAAACTAATCATTCCAAACACCATGCCAGACCTTGTGTCGGTGCTTAAAATAAATGTAGGGATGAGTTGGGTTGGAAGCATAATGGGCGAATACCTCACAAGCAAGGCCGGCCTAGGCTATTTGATTGTGTATGGCGGCCAAGTGTTCAAAATAGACTTAGTTATGGCTTCAACAGTAATCTTGTGCGTTCTCGCCTATTTGATGTATTTCCTTGTCAGCCTAATAGAGAAGAAATACGGCAGAAAGTAACCCCTCGCCGTCATTCTCCCAGCCCGCTATCATCCTGCCTCTGCGCTGTCATTCCACCTTTCCTGCTGTCATTCTGAACGGAACGCAGTGTAGTGAAGAATCTCATCCTCTTTCCTCTTGCTGTCACCCTGCCTCTTTGCTGTCATCCTGAGCGGAGTGAAACGCAGTCGAAGGATCTCATTTTCTCTCTTTTCGCTGTCACTTGCCCATGCTGTCATTCTGAACGAAACGCAGTGTAGTGAAGAATCTCAACCACTCCCCCCCCCTCACTCACAACAAAAACACAAGCATAAACACGCCAAGAACACTGGCAATAGGGTAAAGAAAAGAAACAATCTGCGAAAATCCCAAAGCGCTTATGCACAAAGGCAGCAAAACCGCCACAAGCGATGCCGCAAGGTTGTTTTTAAGCACCTTTTCAAACGCGATTTTAAGCGTGTAGCAAAGCGAAATCAGCGTGGTAAAACACCCCACCAAAATCACGGCATAGCACATCACAAACACCACTGCGTTTTTGCTTGCAAGCGAAAGAAAAGGCATAGCGCTTTCAAGCACATTTCCGTTTCTTATTAGCACCAAGTTGCCAATAAAAAGAAAAACAAAAATCAGTCCAGAAGAAAGCAGGCTTGCCCAAAGCGCCTGTTTTTTTGACATTTTCAGCCCAACTTTCGAGATGATAATTGCCTCCATGCAGGTGTTCAGCGCCACATAAAGAGGGCAATAAAGCGCGCCCGCCAAAGAGGTTGTCTGATAGGAAATAACTGATGAAGAGGCAAGTCCAAAGCCCAAAACAACAATAAAAACAATCACGGTTATTGGCATTAAAAATAGGTTTATTTTTTCAAGGCCCCTGATGCCTTTCAGCGTTACAAAAACGCAGCACAAAACCAAAACGCCCAAAAGCAAAAAGTAGAGCCAACTTGGAAAATATGAAAACAAATTTTTAATGCCAGCAAACATTGACGAGCAAAAAGTGAGCGCCACAAAAAGCATAAGCGGCGTTAAAAACGGCGTTTTTTCAACTTTTTTAAGCACCCTCTCGCCGCGTGTGAGAAAAAAGTAGAAGATAAAGAAAAACAGAGTGCAAGCAATAAAAACATAGAGAAAAGAAATTGTCCCAAACCTGCTAAAATAGACAAAAATTTCCTTTCCACTTGCAAAACCGGAGCCTACAACCGTCCCAAAAATAAGAAAAACCACTGCAAAAACTTGAAGCATATTAAAATATATGAAAAATAAAGGCGGCAAATTCAACAAAATGATGCATTAAAAAGACCAATAAAAAACAAACTATTCTCATGAAAAAAATTGTAGCCTTTTGCCTCCTGTTTTTTATTATTTCGTCGGTATTTTCAGCACTTCTGCCCTACCCAATTTTTTGCAGCCACACAAACATCACCGAAAAAGACGCGCTTAAAATAAACAATCTAAGCGAAATAGAACTCTCGCCGCAGCCCAAAAGCGAACCTGCCATGCTGAAACTGACATTCAAAGACATTGACAAAATTCTTCCAATTGGCTCGCTGGTTGAAATTTATGACATAGAAACAAAAACAACCTTTCAAACCGTTCGAACAGGCGGAAAAAATCACGCAGATGTTGAGCCAATAGACAAGATGAACGCCCAAATCATAAGTGACTGCGCGCAAAATTGGTCAATGCAAAGGCGAAGCGTGCTTGTCATCCTCACCGACACCGCTTATTTGCCGGCAAGCCTCGTCTATTATCCGCATGGCTACTCCTCCACAAACAACATGAGCGGCCACTTGTGTTTGCACTTCAAAGGCTCAAAAACTGACGGCACAAATGAGAAAGATTATCATCATCAAAAAGCAATTTCCAAAGCCTCAAAAACCCCACTTCCTATGGCATAATACACCATATATTGTGGTATTATGCAATGCATACCACACCAAATATTGAATATGAGTTTCTGTTAAAATTTATTTGTAAAACGCCTTTCCTCTGTGCTATACTATAAAAAGTATAGGGAGGAATTATGGAAGAGTATGATTTATATGATAAAAACCGTCAAAAACTAAACGAAAAATTGGAACGAAAATATCAGCCCCCAAAAGGCAAATGCCGAGTTGTTATTCATGTGTGCCTTTTCAATTCAAAAGGCCAAATGTTAATTCAGCAAAGGTCACAAACCAAAAAAGTCAACCCAAACAAGTGGGATGTATCCGTTGGTGGCTGCGTAATTGCCGGTGAAGACGCTCGCACCGCGGCAAGCCGAGAACTTTTTGAAGAACTCAGCATCAAGCATGACTTTTCAAATGAAATCCCTCACCTGACCATAAATTTTGATGGTGGCTTTGACGACTATTTTACCTTTATTCAGGATGTTCCGCTGAAAGATGTAAAATTTGGTGACCGAGAAGTCCAAAAAGTCAAGTGGGCGTCAGAGAAACAAATACTTAAAATGATAAAAGACGGCACATTTTTGCCATATCATCCAACCCTGATCTCTGCCCTGTTTGGAATGCACACCTTCCCACCAAGCAATTTCACCAAATTGCCTTTTTAAACATTCCACAAATATGTTGAGAATTAATGTAGGAACACAAACATTCTGTCCCTCCGCTGTCATTCTGCCTTTCCAGCCTCCGCGGTCATTCTGCATTGCGAAGCAATCTCGCTGACGGGCTTACGGGCGTTGGCGCTACGGAACGCAGTGAAGTGAAGAATCTCATGCTTTCATCCTGCCTCTATGCTGTCATTCTGCATTGCGTAGCAATCTCGCTGACGGGCTTACGGGCGTTGGCGCTGCGTGCCGAAGAATCTCAACCTCTTGAAAAAACAAAAAGACAGGCTGTTTGGCCTGTCTTCTTCACTGTTCTGTTTGTCTTTGTCTGTTAATCCTTCTTATTGTCGCCGAAAAGCACGGCTTCCAGTTCATCAAATGCTTCATCAATCCAATCACATAATTCTTTATTTGTCATAACTCCTCCTTATCTTATCCTATCAATTGATTTATTCATTTTTCTACTTGCAGCCTTCTGCTCTCTTGCTGCCTCTCTGCGTTCTTTCACATCTTTTCTTGCTTGAACTTTTGCTTCTTTGCATCTTGTCATAACTTTCACCACATCACCCTGAACCTCTTCGCGCTCAGTCTCTGTCGTGCAAGCCTTTGCTTTTTCTTTCAAACCGCTTCTCACAATTGCAAGGCACTTTTTGAGGCCAGTCTTATATTCTTTTTCAAAAAGTCGTGTAGGTAATTCCAAAAACCATTTTGGATCATCAAAAAGTTTTTGTTGAAGCTCTGGAATTTTGTCAATCTTACATAAAGCCGAACAAAGATATATAGAGCCGTCGGCATAAGTTTTATAAGGAGCTCCTATGAAATGAATATCCTCTACACTTGATTCCTTTCCATAAAAATCAACACTAATAGCACCATTTTTTCCTACTCCAACAAGACAAAAACTATCGCCAAACTTTTCAAGCTCAAGAGTTTTATCGTTATACTTTAAAGGATTATCAACCTTTGCACACCCCAAAGAACCATTTCTAGTAACAACTAACAAATTATCAAAAACCTCATAATTATCAGACGACTTAATTGGAATAATCGAGTAGCCTGATAGGATCCCACTCTTTATAATCGGAGCGACCAGCAACTTGTTGCCGTAATCAAGATCTAATAAAAGGCATCCATTATCTCTTAAGCTTTTCTCTTTAGGAA
Organism: uncultured Clostridia bacterium; assembly: GCA_947626155.1. Taxonomy (GTDB): domain Bacteria; phylum Bacillota; class Clostridia; order Christensenellales; family UBA1242; genus Caccovivens. The sequence continues at coordinate 13,394 of CANQRC010000026.1, forward strand.
CATCAATACGGTTTAAAACATCTCCTTGATGCAAGAATTTCCTAGCAAAAGACTCTACATATTCTTGTGGGACTGTGTCAATTTTTATTCTTCCATGTTCAATATCAGACGCTAGAAATATTTTCTCGACTTCTAAATTTCTTAAAAGTGATTCCGGTCCTAACGTGAGCCTGGAGAGATACAATATCGAGTCTTTTGCAGTGTCAGACCATTTATTATTGTTCAGCAAATATTGCCTAAACCACTTTCCAAACGCTTCAGGATCGTCTTTAAGTTCTCCCGCTTTTTGTATGATTTCTAGCATTGCCTCTGCCACTTTAGGGTCTTTCAATCTTTGTTGAATTTCTTGTTTAAATTCTTGTACTAATTTTTCATCCATCTTTTCCTCTCCTTTTAATTGACCTCATTGTAACACGGGGGGGGGATTTGTCAATACTTTTTGCGAAAAAAATAAAAAAGCAGAGACGTTACATCCCTGCTTTTTTTTACAATAAATAGTTTAAAGTTTAGTTATTTGTTTTGGTCTTAATATTTCTTGAGAACTCTCGCTCTCTCAATCGACTTGTCACTCTTTAAAAGGAGGTGATCCAGCGGCACCTTCCGATACCGCTACCTTGTTATG
>CANQRC010000027.1 GCA_947626155.1 uncultured Clostridia bacterium
GCTGTCATGTTGAGCAAGGCGAAACATCTCAAAGTGGTTGAGATTCTTCATTGCGCTTACGCTCCATTCAGAATGACAGCAAGGGGAGAACAGCGGGGAGGTGTTTCAGGGTGAGATTCTTCGATTCGTTCAGAATGACAGCAGAGAGGCGGCAGAATGACAGCGGAGTTACTTGCCCAAAAAGGTTTCTACTGCTTTCTTTTCGTCGGTTATGGCATCGTCCAAAAGGGCGGTGGCGTTTACCCAAAACAAATAGTCAGACATTGATGTTCTTTTATCTTCCATTGCGGCGGAAACTGTGTTCTTTTGCGCCTTAAGAGCCATATCTTTTGTTATTTCATAGAAGTCTGTTGTAAGCAGTTTTAAAAACTCTTCATTGCTGACATAAAAATTTATTGGCGCTTTGTCGAAGGCTTTAAATGTTAGGATTTTGCTCATGTTTGGTAGAAATCCTGCTGTGCCGGTGGCGACAATTGGGATGTCGCTTACGCTGACAAGCGTTTTGCCCTGTTTGAAATTTTCTTCGGTCAGTTGATTGTCAAGTCTTTTTAACATATTCCCTCCTAAAATCTAACAAATTTTAGCACATAAAAACGCATATGTCAATAGCAAAAATTAAAACTTTTTTGAAGTGCTTGGAAAATATTTTTTTGTGTGTTAAAATAGAAAATATGAAAGACTATGACCTCTCATCACTGAACGAAGAACAACAAAAAGCCCTCGTCGAAACAGACGGGGTTGTTTTGGTCACTGCCGGGGCAGGAAGCGGAAAAACGTGCCTTTTGACCCACAGGATTTGTTATTTAATAAAAGAAAAGGGTATTTCGCCCTATAATATTCTTGCCATAACCTTTACAAACAAGGCCACAAACGAGATGAGAGAGCGAATTTCGCGGATGTGCGACTGCACAATGTGGATTTCCACGTTTCACTCTATGTGCGTGAGGATTTTGAGGGAGAACATAGAAAGACTTGATGGCTACACAAGAAATTTCACCATAATTGACGAGGCGGACAGGGACAAAATTTTGAAAGAGCGCCTCAAAAAATATGAACTTGACGAAGAGGAGTGTTCTAAGGTGGCAAAGCACCTTGAAAACATAAAAAACAAGGGGCTTGACATTGACGAATATTTTGAGGAGCTAAAAAAGTTTGACCGAAATCCAAACATAAAATATTATGAAAAAATTTGCTTTGAATATGAAGACTTTTTGCACAAAAACAACGCGCTGGATTTTGACGACCTTTTAAACAAAACGCTTTTTCTCTTTCACAACTACAAAGATGTTTTGTTTTATTATTCAAACCGCTTTCAATACATTTTGGTGGACGAATTTCAGGACACAAACCTTGTTCAATATAAACTTGTAAAACTGCTCTCATCCGTTCACGGAAACCTGTTTGTTGTGGGGGATGAGGACCAGTGCATTTATTCTTGGCGCGGGGCGAATTTTGAGAACATCTTCAACCTTAAAAAGGACTTTCCAGACCTGAAAATTTTTAAACTTGAACGCAATTATCGCTCCACGAAGAACATTTTGAACCTTGCAAACAACGTGATCAGGAACAACCGAGAGCGCCTCAACAAAAACCTTTGGACAAAAAAGGAAGAGGGCGCAGGGCCGGTGGTGTATAACGCCTTTGACGAGCGCGACGAGGCAATGTTTGTGGCAAAGACTATTGAGGACCTTGTCAGCGAGGGCTACCGCTATGAGGATTTTGCCGTTTTGATGCGCGTCAACGCGCTTTCAAGGAACATTGAAGAGGGGCTTATGTCCTTTCAAATCCCTTACAAAATTTACGGCGGCTTTAAGTTTTACGAGCGCGCCGAAATCAAGATGATTTTGGCTTATCTTTCCATTTTTACAAATGAAAAAGACGAAATCTCACTTTTGAAGGCTATAAACTTCCCTAAGCGCGGAATTGGCGAGGCCGCAATTGCCGGCTTGAGGCAAGAGGCAGGGGAGCAGACGCTTCTAGAATACCTGCTTTCGGACAAGTTTGAGTTTTCTAAATATCACACAAAACTTTTTAAATTTGTCGCGGCAATAAAAGAACTTAAAAAGTTGAAAAACACGCTTTCTCTGCCAGATTTTGTGGGCGAAGTGGTCAAAAAATTCGACATTTTGAGGGCATATGCTGGCAAGGACGACGAGAGCCTAAACAAACTTGCAAACATTGACAGCCTTCTTTCAAGTGTCAAGGAATTTTCTGACGAGACCGAAGGCGCAACGCTTGAAGACTTTTTGGCTTTTGTCATGCTGAAATCTGACAGCGACAACATTCAAGAGGGCGGAGTGGTAACGGTTTCCACAATTCACTCTGTGAAGGGGCTGGAATTTAAAGTTGTGTTTGTGATTGGCCTTGAAGAGGGGATTTTTCCGCTTGCAAGGGCCTCTTTTAACGCAAGCGAAATGGAAGAAGAGAGGCGGCTTATGTATGTGGCAATCACGCGCGCTGAAGAGAGGATTTTTTTGACTTACACCGCCAAAAGATATATGTATGGAAAGTCAGACTATCGCACGCCAAGCAAGTTTTTATCTGAACTTGGCATTGTTGACAAAAAGAAGACAAAAGTCATCTCAAACGACTTTGTGGAGGCGGAAAAACAGGATGTTTTTGATAGCGGATTTTGCATTGGCGACCACGTCACGCACCTGCGTTTTGGAAGAGGAATTATTGTCAATATTTCTGACGACGGGCTTGTGGCAGACATAAATTTTGAGGATTTTGGAGTGAAAAGCTTGATGCTGAATATGGCAAAACTTGAAAAGGAGGACGAGGATGATTGACGAGAAAGTGAAAGATGAGATGAGGCAGCTTATTGACAAGATAAATCTTTATAACTATCACTATTACACTTTGGACAACCCTATTGTGTCCGACAAAGAATATGACGAGTTGTATTATAGATTGGTTGACCTTGAAAACCAATACAACTTTGTTTTTCCAAACTCTCCAACGCAGCGAGTGGGGGATGTTGTGCTTAAAAATTTTACAAAACACAAGCACGAATTTAGGCTTTACAGCCTTTCGAAGGTGAGGGATTTTGACGACCTTGAAAAGTGGGTGGCGGACATGAGAAAGTTCGACCCGTCCACCAATTTTGCGCTGGAATATAAATATGACGGGCTTCAACTTGTTTTGGAATATGAAAACGGGCTTTTTGTCAGGGCGACGACACGCGGCGACGGCAATATTGGCGAGGATGTTTCGCTTCAAGTTAAAACAATTCAGGCCGTTCCACTGAAAATCAGCTACACGGGCAGGCTGATTGTTCAGGGCGAGGGTATGATGACAAAATCTGCGCTTAAACAATACAACAAAACCGCCGAAATTCCGCTGAAAAACGCTCGAAATGGTGTTGCCGGCGCAATAAGAAACCTCGACCCCAAAGAGACGGCAAAAAGAAAACTTGACTTCTTTTGCTATTCCATAATTTTTTGCGAGAAAAAGTTTAAAACCCAAGAGGAAATGCACGAATTTTTGATTGAAAACAAGTTTAACGTGGGGAATTTTTTCCATATTTGCAAAACTGCCGAGGAGATTGAGAAATTTATATTGGAAGTTGGAGAAAAGAAATCTCGCCTTGAAATTGACATTGACGGAATGGTGATTAAGGTGAATAATGTCTCCGTGCGTGAGGAAATTGGCTGGACAAACAAGTTCCCAAAGTGGGCAATGGCGTTTAAGTTTGAGGCGGAAGAGGTTTCAACCATGTTGAAAGATGTGATTTGGCAGGTTGGAAGAAGCGGAAAGGTGTCTCCAACTGCAATTTTAGAGCCGGTTGAACTAGCCGGCGCAACAATCTCGCGCGCAACGCTAAACAACATTGAAGATATAAGAAAAAAAGATGTTTATGTGAACAGCCGCGTTTTCATCAGGCGAAGCAACGAGGTCATTCCAGAAGTTTTGGGCTTGGCGGAAAAATATGACAACTCTAAAAAAATTGAAGAGCCAAAAACTTGCCCTTGTTGCGGCAGCGAACTTGTCAAAAAAGGGCCACTTATTTTTTGCCCAAATCACGACGGCTGCAAAGAGCAAATTGTCAGCAGGCTCACCCACTTTGTTAGCCGCGAGGCGTTTAACATTGAGGGCGTCTCGGAAAAGACAATAATTCAACTTTATGAAGATTTGTCTCTTCGCCACTTTTCCGATCTTTACAAATTGACCAAAGAGGAACTTATCAATTTGGAAAAATTTCAAGAAAAAAAGGCGGAAAATCTGTTAAAAAGCCTTGAAAAAAGCAAAAAAATTGAATTTTCACGCTTTTTGTATGGAATTGGCATAAGCGAAGTGGGAATTAAAACCGCCCGTGACCTTGCCAAAAACTTTAAAACATTGGAAAATCTTCAAAATGCCACTTTTGAGCAGATTGATGAAATTGAGGACATTGGCGAGATTATTGCCCAAAATATTTTTGACTTTTTCAAAAATGAAGACAACTTAAAAGAGATTGAAAGGCTGTTTGATGTGGGCGTTGAGATTTTAAGCGAAAGCGGTCCGCAGTCGGAAAAATTTAAGGGGCTTAATTTTGTTTTGACGGGCACACTTGAAAATTATAGCCGAAGCGAAATGACAAAAATCATTGAAGAAAATGGTGGAAAGACCTCTTCCTCAGTTTCAAAAAACACCAATTTTGTGCTTGCGGGTGCGGAGGCGGGCAGCAAACTTGACAAAGCCAAAGCCCTTGGCGTGAAAATTATTTCGGAAGCGGAAATCTTGAAAATGCTTGAAGAAGATTAAAACTTAAAACATCCTTTTGGCATAAATAAAGCCAAAGGGGTTTTATGACAAAAAACAATCAAATAAATTTGTGGGAGGACTTGCCGCCTGCTTTGTCAAGCGCAGAAACTTGCGCCTTGATTAGGGAGGGCAGCGAAGAATCACTTGAAAAAGCGGTTTTGGGCAATTTGAGGCTTGTTCGGGCAATTGTGTCGCGAAGAGTTGAAAATTTGCAGCAAGGCGACATATCAATTGCATCTCAAGAGGACCTTGAAGAAGAGTGTGTTTTTGTTTTGATGAAATGTGTTAGGTGTTTTGACCCCGACAGAGGCATCGCTTTTTCAACCTTTGTCTCACACGGGATATTAAACATTTTGGCAATGGAATATCGCAGGCAGAACAGCAGGCCAAAATCCATAAGTTTGGATGATAAAATTAAGGGAAGTGGCAGGCGAGACGAAGACGGCGTTGCTGTTTGCGAAACCCTTTCTGATGCAGACTTTACAAATGACAAATTTGAGGATATTCTTGACAGCCTTTTTATAAATACAAAAGTAATACCTCTTCTCTCTAGGATGGAGAGGGAGATTTTTATTGATTATTATAAAAACGAGAAGTCAAGAGAAGAGATTGCCATAAAAAACAATATGGTAAGAACAAATGTGACAAGATATTTGAAAAAAGCCATGCAAAAAGTTAAGAGGATGGCGGAACATGGCATTTCTGAAGAGGATTTGGCTTTGAGAAAAATTTCTCTTGGAAGTGGTTGCATGGGCGAGTTTGAAAGAAAAAGAGCAATTTTAAAAAAATATGGCGAGGACTTTTTGCGAAAGCGTTTTTTGTATAAGTTAACACCTGCGCAGGCGACCATATTTAAAAGTGCGTTCTTGAATTTTTATGGACAGCAAAAAAAACTAATTTCTATTGAAACGGGCTATAGAACAAACTATATTGAAAAAGAAAGTGAAAAAATTTATAAAATTTTGCAGGAGACGGAAAAAGAGCTTTTAAAGGAAAAAGAAGAATTTGACAAACTTCCAATTTTAAAAGAGCCGTCCAAGAATGTTCGAATGGCACAAATGCTTGTGGAAAAACACGGCGGAAAGGCGTTTTTGTGGAAATATTTTGTTCCAATTCTTAAAAAAGACGACAAAAAATTATTTATTACAAGAATTTTAAACTATGACGGAAGTTTGTCTGACAGCGAAATTGCCAAGTCTCTGGAAATGACTCCTAAATCATTCAGGAAAAACACGCTGAGGCTTGTTGACAAGATGGAAAATATGGATTTTGAACTTTTAAACGAACTTATTGACAACTCTTTGCAAAGGAATTATGAATTTGATATTGACCTCGACAAGGTGAAGGAAAGGAAACAATTTTTGCAGAGGCATGGTGCAAAAACGGACATCATCAAGCAGTTTAAGCCAACGCTTGTTGATAAAGAGAAAAAACTGCTGGAAGACTTTTACCTCTTTCCTATTTATATAAGGGACGAGGATTATGAGAAACAACAAGGCTGGGAGGCGGGCTCTTTTAAGGCAACGGAAAATTCTATTAGGGCAAAATTGGAAGATTTTAACTTCGAAAAAGACCAAAAAGGCTCGCGTAGAACTCAGGGCGCCCCAAAAACAGCCGAAAAATCTTAAATTAAATGTTAAAAATGCTTGACTTTTGTTTTCTATATAAGTATAATGAGCATAGTGTTTCGTTGTCGGAAACCTTGCTTAAAAAATAAGCATAAACAAACAACAGGTGGCGAGCCTTCGTTTCACCGATTTGTGCAGATTTGCTCAAAGTCATTGAGAAGATGATTGTGTTGTTCGTGTTTAAAAACAAGCATTTTTCATTGACGCGAAATCTCGCGTCATTTTTTATGACAAATCTATTCAAGATTTAAAACTAGAAAATCTAAACAAAAGGAGAAAGGTATGCCAACATTTAACCAACTTATCAGAAATGGAAGAAAAGAGTTTGAAAAGAAGAAAAAAGCTCCACTTCTCAACGAATGCCCTCAAAAAAGAGGCGTTTGCTTGTCTGTGAGAACTGCCACACCTAAAAAGCCTAACTCGGCTCTTCGTAAAATTGCCAGAGTTAAACTTTCAAATGGCCAAGAAGCAACTTGCTACATTCCTGGTATTGGACACAACTTGCAAGAACACAGCGTTGTTTTAGTTCGCGGCGGACGTGTTAAGGACCTTATTGGTGTTCGTTATCACATCATCAGAGGCACTTTGGATACTGCCGGCGTTGCAAACAGAAAACAAAGCCGTTCTAAGTATGGCGCTAAGAGGCCAAAGGCGGGTAAATAGTGCGGGGACAACTAGAATTTCTTAACGCGGACAAGCCCGTCCGCTGTCGTTCTGCCTTAGAGCTGTCATTCTGAGCGGAACGAAGTGGAGTCGAAGAATCTCGGGCGTGGCCGCTAAAATTCGTTTTCCCCGCAAGCCCCTTTCCGCACCTCGAAAAATTCCGCTGGACATTTTTCATCGGTAGAAGTGAATTTCCAATTTTGTATGCCGGGCAAAGCCCTACGCAAGACAAAATTGGAAAACGGATTTGAGAGTGCGAAAGCGCATCTATGCGGGCGACTCTCTTGCGAAGTGGGTCTTCGAAGAGTGAAAGCCCGTCTTGAGGGAGTGCGCAACTGCGGAAGTCTGCTTTGCTGTCATTCTGACGCGGAGTGAAACGGAGAGAAAGAATCTCTTCTTAATTGGATGAGATCCTTCGCGTTGCTCAGGATGACAAAGAGGCACATCGCAAAGAAAAAGGCAAAATGCTTATTTGCAAAATTTTAAAAGAAACAAATTAAATTCACACATTGTGTGTTAAAAGGAGTAAAACTATGCCAAGAAGAAATAGTGCGGTTAAAAGAGATGTTTTACCAGATCCAATTTATAATAGCAAAGTTGTTACAAAACTTATCAACCAGGTTATGCTCAGTGGTAAGAAAGGACTTGCTCAAAGAATTGTTTATGGAGCATTTAATATCGTAAAAGAAAAGACAAGCTTAGAACCTCTTGATGTTTGCCTTACAGCAATAGAAAATGTTAAACCTATGCTTGAAACAAAAGGTAGACGTGTTGGAGGTGCAACCTATCAAGTTCCTATGGAAATCCGTCCAGAAAGACGCCAAACCCTTGCTATTCGTTGGATTGTAAACAACGCTAGAAAGAGAAGCGGCGAAAGAAACATGGACGAAAAACTTGCCAGCGAACTTATAGATGCATACAACAACACTGGTGCATCCATCAAAAAACGTGACGAAATGCACAGAATGGCTGAGGCTAACAAGGCGTTTGCACACTACAAGTGGTAAGGCTGCGCTGAGTGCTCGTTTTGCCCTGCGGGCAAAAGTATCGCCTTGACGCTTGCCTTACCACTTCGCGACCAAACGCAAGTCGCAGCAAAGCTTGGCGACTTGGTCGCGACTCTCTTGCGAAGTGGGGCGTTGGGGCTTGTGAGAGTCGGTGCTTCGAAGTCTGCTTTGCTGTCATTCAGGAACACTGCTCTGCTGTCATTCTGAGGCGAAGCCGAAGAATCTCTTGATTGGTTTGAGATCCTTTGCGTTGCTCAGGATGACAAAGAGGAAATGGGATCATTCGGCAAAAGCCTCAAACAAAGACGAAATAAATTAGGTTTTTATGTTTATTTCCTTAAAAAATAGGCAAATTTAGAAAAAGGATTAAGAAAAAATGGCTACAAATCTTGAAATGACCAGAAATGTTGGAATTATGGCTCACATTGATGCTGGTAAAACCACCACCACTGAGAGAATTTTGTTCTACACTGGTAAAAATCATAAGATTGGCGAAGTTCACGACGGCGAGGCCACCATGGACTGGATGGCTCAGGAGCAAGAAAGAGGCATCACCATCACTTCCGCCTGCACAACTTGTCATTGGAAAGGCCACAAAATCAACATCATCGACACTCCAGGACACGTTGATTTCACTGTTGAAGTTGAGCGTTCTTTGAAAGTGCTTGACGGTGCGGTTTTGATTTTGTCTGCTCGTGACAAAGTGCAACCTCAAACAGAAACTGTTTGGCGTCAATCTACAAAATACAAAGTGCCAACCATAATTTATGTAAACAAAATGGACAGAGATGCGGCTGATTTTTATGGTTGCGTAAATTCAATCAAAGAAAGATTGAAAACAAATCCTATTGCCATTCAAATGCCAATAGGTGAGGCTGACACGTTCAGCGGAATTATTGACCTTCTCACAATGAAGGCAGAAGTTTATGAAGACGACCTTGGAACAAAGATTGACATTGTTGAAATTCCTGCCGAATACAAGGCAAAGGCTCAACAACTTCATGACGAAATGATTGAAAAGATTGTTGAGACTGATGACGCTCTTCTTGAAAGATATTTTGAGGGCGACGAGATTTCTCTTGACGAACTTAAAAAAGCGCTTAGAAAAGCAACAATTTCAAGGGCATTAGTTCCTGTTCTTTGCGGCTCTTCATATAAAAATAAGGGTGTTCAGATGCTTTTGGATGCTATGGTTGAATATCTTCCATCTCCACTTGACATCGACCACATCGAGGGCGTAAACCCAGAAACTGGCGAAAAAGAAACAAGAGCGCCAAGTGAGGACGCTCCATTTGCCGGCCTTGCGTTTAAGATTATGACAGACCCATTTGTCGGCCGTCTTGCGTTCTTCCGCGTTTACTCTGGAAAACTTGTTGCGGGCTCTTATGTTTACAACTCAAACAAGGGCGAAAAGGAAAGAGTTGGCCGTCTTATTCGTATGCACGCAAACCAAAGAGAGGAAATCAAAGAGGTTGGCGCAGGCGACATCGCCGCTATTGTTGGGCTTAAGGACACAATCACGGGCGAAACACTTTGTGATGAGAAATATCCTATCCAACTTGAAAGCATGGATTTCCCAGAACCTGTTATTCGCGTGGCAATTGAGCCTAAAACAAAACTTATGCAAGAAAAAATGGTGCTTGCACTTGTAAAACTTGCCGAGGAAGACCCAACTTTCAAAACTTACACAGACCAAGAAACCGGACAAACCATCATTGCCGGAATGGGCGAACTTCACCTTGAAATCATTGTTGACAGACTTCTTCGTGAATTTAAGGTTGAGGCAAATGTCGGAAAACCTCAGGTTGCTTACAAAGAGACAATCAGAAAGGCAACAAGGGCAGAAGGCAAATTCATCAGACAGAGCGGTGGTAAGGGACAATATGGTCACTGTATCATTGATATGGAACCTCTTGAACCAGGCGCAGGCTATGTGTTTGAAGATAAAACCGTGGGCGGCTCTATTCCAAAAGAATACATTCAGCCAATCAACAACGGAATTATTGAAGCAAGCAAAACCGGCGTGATTGCTGGCTATGAAACTGTTGACTTCAAAGTCACCGTTATTGACGGTTCTTATCACGAGGTGGACTCTTCTGAAATGGCATTTAAGATTGCCGGCTCAATGGCATTTAAGGACGGCGCCGCAAAGGCAAACCCTGTTCTTCTTGAACCTATCATGAAGGTGCAAGTTGAAGTGCCAGACGACTATCTTGGAACCGTTATGGGCAACTTGACTTCTCGCCGCGGAATTTTGACCGGAAACGAGACAAAGCCAGGCGTTCAGGTTGTCAACGCGGAAGTTCCTCTTGGAGAAATGTTTGGTTATGCAACTGACCTTCGTTCTCAAACGCAGGGACGCGGAACTTTCACTATGGAATTCTTGAAATATAACGAAGTTCCAAAGAACATTGCAGAGGGAATTGTTGGCGCTCGCAAGAAGAACGCTTAACGGCCCATTTTGCTTTGGATTTCTTCCAAAACCATGCGTTTGAAAAAAAATTTAAAAATAATGATAAAATGTTTGGACTTTTGGAAAAAATATGTTAGAATAATCTAGTAAACTATAAAAAAGAAATAAAAAGGAGATTTTTACAATGGCTATCGGAAAATTTGATAGAACAAAACCACACGTAAACGTTGGAACTATTGGTCACGTTGACCATGGTAAGACAACCCTCACCGCTGCAATCACAACTCTCAGCGCTTTGATGGGTAAAGCTCAGGCTATGAGATATGACGAAATTGATAAAGCCCCAGAAGAAAAGGCTAGAGGAATCACAATCAACACTGCTCACGTTGAATATGAGACTGACAAGCGTCACTATGCACACGTTGACTGCCCAGGACACGCAGACTACGTTAAAAACATGATCACACATCCTTCTTGCAAGACAGGTTGGCGTTCCTTATATCGTTGTTTTCATGAACAAAACTGATCAAGTTGATGATCCAGAACTTTTGGAACTTGTTGAAATGGAAATCAGAGATTTGCTTACTGAATATGGTTTCCCAGGAGACAAAACTCCAATCATCAAGGGTTCTGCTTTGAAGGCTTTGGAAGCAGCTCAAGCTGGTAAGGCTGATGATCCTGCTTGCCAACCTATTAAAGAACTTCTTGACGCTCTTGACAACTATATCCCAGAACCAAAAAGAGATATCGACAAGCCTTTCCTTATGCCTGTTGAAGACGTTTTCACAATCACTGGTCGTGGAACTGTTGCAACTGGTAGAGTTGAAAGAGGTGTTGTAAAGATCAACGACGTTGTTGAAATCGTTGGTATGGGCGCTAAGAAACAAACAGTTGTTACTGGCGTTGAAATGTTTAGAAAACTTCTTGACGAAGGAAGAGCAGGAGACAACATCGGCGTTCTTCTTCGTGGTATTCAAAGAACAGAAATCGAAAGAGGTCAAGTTCTTTGCAAACCAAACTCAATTCACCCACACACAAAGTTCACTGCTGAAGTTTACGTTTTGAAGAAAGAAGAAGGCGGTCGTCATACACCATTCTTCAATGGTTACAGGCCACAATTCTATTTCAGAACAACCGACGTAACCGGAACAATCGAACTTGAAAAGGGCGTTGAAATGGTTATGCCTGGTGATAACGTAAGAATGACAATTGAACTTTCAAAAGAAATTGCTATTGAGCAAGGACTTCGTTTCGCTATTCGTGAAGGCGGAAGAACAGTTGGTTCTGGCGTTGTTGCTTCTATTATTGAATAATTCAACATTTGAAATGAAAAAAAGATGTCTTTTTCGGCATCTTTTTTTGTTATCTTATTGATTACTATTGACAAATTATTTGTGATGTGCTATCATGTTTGAGTTTATTGGAGGTTTTTATGGTTGAAGAAGATTTCATTCGTGCGGAATTTCACTGCGGATGGAGGGCTGTTGAAAGGCCAGACGGCTACACTTTTGTAAATTTAAAAGGTCAAGTTATGCCACATAGATTCTGGAAAGTTTCTGACTTTGACGAGGAGACAGGTGTGGCTCAGGTGGAATTTATGAAAGGTGGAAAAGGTTGCGTTACTTTTGACGAAAGAATTTTGCCATTGCCATTTGATGGAGAACTTGTGGACAAATTGACAAAAGATAAAAGCGTTTATAAGGTTCATTTGCCAAATAAGAGAACAATCTACACCGTTTATGACGCTAAGACACGAAAAAGGAGCAAGGGCTTTGCAGAATGGAAAGTAGTAAAAAATTATAAAGATGGAAGCATGCTTGTTCGTGTTGCAAAAAACACATTTCAAATTTTTGAAGACGGCAGACCTACACTAGCAATTTTTAGAGATATGAAAGTCACATCCCTTGGCATTCTTTTGGAAGAGAGACCTAGTTCTTGGATGCTTCAAAGAGATGAAAATCCAGCTTCTATTGAATTATTTTATGTTGATCATGAGGATGAGAAAGGAAAATATCTTGTTGGACAAACCGGGAAATATTTGCTTTCAAAGGACGGGGAAATGACTCCTTGCGACTTTGAATTGTCCTATGATAACGCCAAAACAAATAATTCTAAAACAAATGAAGATGTTTTGCTGCGCGGTGCAAATATAACTGTCCACACAAAGAAACCTTCACAAAAATATCATAAAGTTACTTTGGATATTGAGGGGAAGACATATTCTTTGGAAGAACTTGGCGAAGACATAAAAGTTTCGGACGTTTATAAAAATTCCACAACAAGGAAAATTTATTTGTATGGTGCGCACACTGGCGAAGAGCTGACTTGGTGGACTTTGGATCACGTCGGAAATGTTGACAAACTCAGCGACGTTTGTGAATATGGATATGACAAAGATGGCAGCATTGTAAGCAAAGGCAAAACTGTGATTTTCAAGGCCAGAGACATAGAAAATCAAAATGCAAAAACATTATAAAAAACAAAAAATGGCAAAAATTTGCCATTTTTTATTAAAAAAACGTCATTTTTATGATATTTTTATTATTTTTTTATTATTTCATATCTTTTAAGAATGCTTTGTAGAAGAGGTAGGCGTGATAGATATCAAGTTTTGACGCAACCTCGAATGGGGCGTGCATTGAAAGGAGTGGAATCCCTGCATCAATTACATTCATGCCATATTCTGCCAAAATGTAGGCAATAGTTCCGCCGCCACCTTGGTCAACTTTTCCCATTTCGGTGAATTGGAAGAAGATGTTGTTGTCCTCCAAAATTTTTCTAAGGCTTGCAATATATTCTGGGGCAGCATCATTTGCGCCGCTCTTTCCGCGGTGGCCTGTGTATTTGTTGAAAGAAATTCCGCAGGCGAGAAAGGCGTCTGTTTGAATGTTGTAAGCGGCAGCCCAGGATGGGTCATAGCCGGCGGTGACGT
>CANQRC010000028.1 GCA_947626155.1 uncultured Clostridia bacterium
ATAGGGCTTTGCCCGGCATACAAAATTGGAAATTCACTTCTACCGACGAAAAATGTCCAGCGGAATTTTTCGAGGTGCGGAAGAGGGTCCGCGGGGGAAACGGATTTTAGCGGTTAAAAAACACAGCGTTCGCCGTGTTTTTCGTATCCGCGTTAAGAAATTCTAGTGTCCCCCGCGATTAGAGCATAAAATCCGTGTACACCCCATAGCCCTTGGTTGGGTCTGTCAAAAAGACGTGCGTCACCGCCCCGACAATCTTTCCGTCCTGCATGATTGGTGAGCCGCTCATGCCCTGCACAATTCCGCCTGAAAGCTCCAAAAGTCGTTTGTCTTTCACCCTAAAAACAATGCTTTTGTCATCCGCTTTCTTTTGGTAGTTGGCCTTGATAATTTCAATGTCATAATCTTCCCTTATTCCGCTTATGCTGGAAACTATTTTCGCATCCCCCATCCTCACACTGAGCCTTCCGCCAAGTTTTGCGGTTAAGTTTTCGTCCACAAGCCCATCTTTGTCTTTCAAAACGCCCTTAATTCCAAACTTGGAATTTGTCTCTATTGAGCCTTTCTCTTGGCTGCTAGGAACAAAAACGCATTTCAGTTCCCCCGGCGCGTTTTTCTTGCCTTTGTTAATTCCAATTAGGTCGCAATCATAAACTCCGCCACTTGCCACCGGCACAACATTTCCGCCGCTGCTCTCCACAATTGGATGCCCAAGCGCGCCATACTCCAAAGTTTTCTTGTTTACAAAAGTCAAAGTCCCAATTCCTGTTATGTCGTCCTTAACCCAAACGCCAAGTTTCAGCCTGCCGTCCTCGTCATCATAAGCGGTCTTGACCAAAGTTTTGAAAGGCTTGTTCTTTCTTAAAAACTCAACTTCCGCCTCTTCTGGGCATTCCTGCAAAAGGTCGGAGAGGTTGTCAAGCGACTTCACCTCCTGCCCATTGACCTTTGTGATTATGTCGCCCTCTTTAAAACTGTTTCCCTCAAGCACAATTGCGCCGTCGGAGTTGATGGCAATTCCAATTGGAACGCCGCCAACATAATATTCGTCGCCCGTGCCAAGTTTGACATCAAGTTTTCTTACGGGAATGAAGCCAAAAAGTTTGAAGACAATTTCGCCCTGCTTAACTTTAACGCCGTCAACCGTCTTCTCCTTTTCCTCCAAAGCGCTTGAAATAAAGCCAAAACGCCAATTTTTGTTGGAGGTTTCCACATCCTCATAATCCACCAAAAATCCGCTTTCAAGTTTGTAAATTTCTTGAAGCGGCGTGACAACCATTGAGCAAAAAACAAAAGTCAAAACAAAAACAAACAAAAAGACACTATATTTTTTCATACAACATAGTGTCTGCGAAATTCCTGCAATTATTCGTCAAATAGCCTTCAAAACAAAGCCATAATTTTCAAGTTGTTTTCGCTTAATTTTGCAGTTTGGACAAATTTTTTCTAAGTCCGCCCAAAATTTGGGCTTATGGTCAAAGTGGATGCTGTGGCAAAGTTCATGACAAATCACATAAGTCACAAGTTCTTCCGGCAAAATAACAAGCCTCCAATTTAGCTTCATCTCGCCTTTCACATTATAACTTCCCCAAATTCGCGTGGAATTTGTTGGCTTAATTTGTTTATATTTCAGCCCAGAAAGTTTTGAAAGTTCCTCAGCGCGCTGCCGCAAAGTGCCAAAAAGGGAAAGATAAAACTTTTTCGCACCCGCCTTGCTCGCCTTTCCAAGCACTGCCTCTTCAAGCGTGCCAGCTTGCTTTCCGTTTAGATATATGTATTTGTCAAAATCAAAAGAGCCGGCAAAACTTTCGGCGTCTTCAAGTTTTTGCGCCGTTTTTGTCAGCCAATTCCTTTTGCTTTCCAAAAATTCTTGGATTTTTTTGTCGCTGCAACTTCTTGGCGCTTTGAGAATTGCCGTCTTTGAGTCAAGAAGTTTTAGGCAAAGCGTTCTTCTTTTTTCTTTGATGATTTCAATTTTCATTTCACCATTTTAACACTTAAAGCGCAAAAAATCAACTAAATTTCCCTCCTCGCACAAATTTAAGAAGATACAATATATTGTGTAGTATGCAATGCATAATACAATATATTTTGTTGTAGTATGCAATGAAAAAATTTTTCAATAAACACCCAATTTTATTTGACAAATTCTTCTTAAAGATTATATAATCAAAGTAGTTAAGGAGAATGCTATGGCTTTTAATTCAAGTGGAGAAGTTTCTTATCTTGTTCTTGATAGTCTGTCAAAAGACTCTAAATATGGCTTGGAGATCATTGAATACATCTCCCAAAAAACCGGCGGACACTATATTATGAAAAAGCCCACCCTATACTCTTGCCTCACCAGAATGGAAAAGAAAGGCTATGTTTCTTCGTCTTTTTGGGGCGAAAGTGACCTTGGCGGAAAGCGCCATTATTATTCAATAACCTCCTCGGGAAAGCAGGAACTTCAAAAACTTTCAGCCGAATTTGAGAACTCCACTTTTGAGGACCTTTTTTCTGACGAGCCAGCAAAGGAACAGCCATCTCAAACCGTTGTTTTGCAACAAGACAACCTCTTTGACCTTGCCAAAAAAGATGCACCTGCCTCTGTGAAAGAGGAGCAAGAGCCAACTGCCATTGAAAATCAAATGGATATGTTCAGCATGCAGCAGCAAGACGAAGACAGCGAAAAGATGCAATATTATCAAACAATTTTGGAGCAAGACACAAAAGAGGTCAAAGATGACGCCCATGTGCTTGACGAAAGCGAAGTTGCCCCTTCGCCAGTGCAAGAGCAAAGTGAGCCAAAGGAATTTGTGCCTGTTTTAACGGAAGATCAAGAGGCTCAAAACCAGAAATTGTATGAGGAACTGAAGAAAATTCGCAAGAAGAAAAGTTTCTCTGAAAACCAAATTGAAATGTCTGTTGTGTATGAAACCGAAGAGGACAAGGCCCTTGAGCGCGAGCGTTTGGAAGAGTTAAAAAGAGCGCTTCTCGCCTCCAAAAAAAGCAGCCAAGAGGAGTTTAGAAAACAAGAGACTCCTCAGCCTCAAAAAGCCGAAGATTTGGCTTTCACAAAAGAGCATATTGCCGAAAAAGAGGACATTGAAGAGGTCAAAGACGACGCCGTTTACATCACCGCGCCAATCATTCAAGAGCATGAAATTCCAATTCAAAAGAGGATCACGCCTCCAAATATTGAGGTCAATGTTTATGACGACAACCTCCCAGCGCCAAAGCGCAACAGCAACTTAGAGCCAACATACAAAGACATGATGGCAAAACTTTTCGAGCGCAAAAAAGAGGTTAAAAAGGCTGAGCCAAAACAAGCACCTGAAAGCCCTGTTGTGGAAAGCGAAAACTATTCGGATGTTGACAGTTTTGTGGACTACAGCTCGCTTAAAAGATATTATAGCGGCCACGGAATTGAATTTAAGGAATACAAAAAATCTGTTGTGGAGCGCAGCCACAACACAAACTTCTTAAACTTCCTAAACTCTTTGTTTATGCTGTGTTTAAGCGGAATCACTTCTGCCATTTTGTTTGGAATAATCTCCGCCTGCAACGCCCTGCAGCCAAGTTCAAACTTCCTGTTCTACACAGTTCCAATTTTGTTTTTTGTGTATTGCATCTACGCGTTTGTTCGCTTTGAAGTTGAGCCAAGCAAAAAACCAAATTTAAAATACAAACAAATTGCCGTTTGGTCGGTTTTTGTGGTGGCAGTTGTTGCTGTTTTTGTGATTGACATCATTTGCGGAATGCAATTTGAAACAATGAGAAACTTTGTCACGGCAATTCTAGTTCCAATTTTCTCGCTTGCCATTGCCCTCCCAGCAAACTTCTACGCAAGAAAATTCCTCTACAACCGTTTTGGAAAATAAAAAATTTTAAAAATTTTGAATAAAGCACAAAAATGTAAACATAATAGAAATAAGTTGACAGGCACAGGATGTTTGTTGACTTAAAAAACGAAAAGAGATGATTTAGTTCGTGAGGAACAAAATAACAATCTCTTTTCATTTTTTATTTCAAATATTTTCGGGATTTTTCTTTTTCGACTTCAACTTTACAAACAAATTGAGCAGAATGTTGTAAATTAAAACCAGCGCGCAGATTATAAGCGTTGCAATCAAAAAGTAGAAGGCGGAATTTTCAAAAAGCACACAAATCAAAAGCACCACAAGACAAGAGACGAACTCGCCCACCGCAATTGACGCAAAAACCTGCCAAAACTTCAAATTTGACAGCCCGCCAATCAAGCCGCCCGTGTAAATTCCGGTCATTGGCAGCGGAACAGCCACAAAACTTGCCAGAAAAACGCATTTTTGAAGCGTTGAATTCTTCTCGCCCAACTTTTTGACGCGCATTTGATATCTGTCGCTGACCTTTTGCGAATATTTTTCGCAGACAAATCCGCAAGTTTTGTTCTTAATTTTTCTTGCAAGCCAAATTACAAGCGCCACTGGCAACATACACCCAACATAAGAGACCAAAAACGCAGTTACTGGCGACAAAACATTCTCGCCCCAAATTTGAACGGACAAAGCAAATGGAATTGCAATTTTGCTCTCAACCGCCGGGCAAAGCGCCACAAGCAAAACCGCCAAGGCCACGCAAGAAGAAAAGTTGTCAGCAAAAAATTCAAACATAATTCACCCCTAAAAACAATATATGTTTTAGGCACTTTTGCTATGACTTAGAAAAAATTTTTGTTAAAGAATATTAAGCCGCCACTGAAAAAAAAGAAAAAGAGGCTTTTTGCCTCTTTAAGCCTCATTTAAAAGTTTTTTTGCGTGGTCAATTGCAGTTTGTGACACCTCTTTTGCCCCGTCAATCAGCCTTGCAATCTCCAAAACAATTTCCTCTCCCTCAAGCGCTCTTGCGGTTGAAATTGTGTTGCCGTCCGACACCTTTTTCTCCACCAAAATGAACTCTTTTGCGCGTGAGGCAACCACCGGCGTGTGAGTTATGCAGATGATTTGAGTGAATTTTGAGATGTTGCTCAGTTTTTCGGCAAGTTTTCCTGCGGTGCGGCCGCTTATTCCAGAGTCAATTTCGTCAAAAATGATTGTTTGAACCCTGTCTTTGCCGCTCATCACATTCTTAAACGCAAGCAAAAGCCTTGACAGTTCGCCGCCAGACGCCGTTTTGTGAAGGTCTTTCACATCCTGCCCAAGGTTGGCAGAAAACATAAATTTCACATCATCAGCACCACTTTTGTTTGGCTCGCACTCCTCAAAATTCACCTTAAAATGCGTTCCCTTCATTTCAAGCTCGCCAAGTTCCGCCATAATAAGCGCCTCAAACTCCTTCGCCCCAGCCTTTCGCACCTTGGAAAGTTCCTGGCAAACATTTTTAAGTTCGCCCTCAACCTCTGCGCGCTGTTTGCCAAGTTTGGAAAGCGTTTCCTCGCCATTTTCAAGCGCCTCAAGTTGTGCCTTTATCTTTTGAAGATATTCCAAAATTGCCTCAACCGTTCTGCCATACTTTCGTGAGAGCGACTTAATCAAATCAAGGCGCGCGTCAATGCGTTCAAGTTCTTTTGGGTCAAAATCCGTGTTGCGTTTCACCTCGTCGAGAGTGTCAACAACATCTTTCACCTCATAATAACAATTTTCAATCCTCTCGCGGCAAGCGTCAATTTCCTTAAAATCAGAAAACTCGGACAGGCTGCTTTTAACCTCATGCAAAGCGCCCGTCACGCTTGGATTTTGCTCGTCAAGTTTTAAAAGGCACTCCGACAGAACCTCAAAAATCCTCTCGGCAGAGCTGATAAAAGAAAATCTGCTTCTAAGTTCTTCCTCCTCGCCAGCAACAAGGTTTGCGTCCTCAATTTCCTTTATTTGGAAGTTCAAAAGTTCCTTTGTGCGCTCTCGTTCGCTTTCGTCCCCACCCAAAGAGGCAATTTGTTTATCAATTTCTCTTCTTTTCTCAAGCAAGGCAACAACTTTTTCTTTCAAAGTCTCAACTTCCTTGCCAATGAATTTGTCCAAAATGGAAAGATGATTGTTGGCGTTCAAAAGCCCAACGCTGTCGTGCTGACCGCAGAAATCCGCCAAAACCTCCGTCAAAGATTTTAAAGATTTTGCAGGAAAAGGGAAGCCGTTCACTTTCAAAGAGGATTTTCCGTCGGCGGAAAGTGTTCTTGAAATAATAAGTTCGCCGTCATAGTCAAGTTCGAGGTCGGCAAGAATTTGCTTTGCCTCGTCGCCGACATCCACAAAAACGGCGTCAACTCTCATCATGTTTTCGCCGGAGCGAATGAGGCTTTTGTCAGATTTTGCGCCCAAACAAAAAGACAAAGCATCAATAATAATGCTTTTCCCCGCCCCAGACTGCCCCAAAAGGCAGTTGAAGCCACTTTTAAAATCTATTGTTTCCTTTTTAATCAAGGCAAAATTTGAAATTGTAAGAGAAGAAAGCATGATTCCTCCTACAGCATAATTTCTTGCAGCGTTGCAACCGCTTCTGTGGCAAGAGTTGTTGTTGGAAATACAAGCATAACGGTGTCGTCGCCATAAGTTGCACCCATAAGTTCGTTCAGGTTAAGTTTGTCAATAAACGCGCAAACGCTTGCGCCCATGCCTTTAATGGTTTTGACCACAACCAAATTCAAAGCGCTCTTCGAGGAAATGACGCACTCTTTGAAGATGTTTATGTATTTATTAGAAACAACTTGTTGTTCAGCGCCCAAAATGGCATACTTATATTTGCCAGAACTAGACAAAATTTTTGTCAGAGCAAGCTCTTTGATATCACGAGAAATTGTTGCCTGGGTGATTTCAAAGCCTGCATTTTTGAGTTCTCTTGCAAGTTCGTCTTGCGTTTCAATCTCTTTTGTTGAGATAAGTTCCAAAATTTTGGACTGTCTTGAACTTCTTGCCATTGTCATCTCCTTAATCGCTACACACGCCTATTTTAGGGCTGTGTAGCGTTTTTGCATAAATATAAATTTATGTTTATTCATGCAATTTTGATTATTATACAATAAAATTTATAAATATGCAAGCGATTTTTGCATATTTATTCACCAATTTTTTATAAAAATTTTGATTTTTGCAAATTTATAAAATTTGAATTTATAAATATTACATTTTTTGCATATGGCTTTTCGGCAAAGAAAAAGGCGCTTTAAATCCCCGCCCCTGTTCAAATTCTTTCCTATTATATATATCACCGCCTGAACGCCGCCTCAATATTTTGTGTCAAAAAAATAAAAGCGCCAAGGCAGCACTTTCATTTTGCTTGTTTTCAATTTTGTTTTATTTTCAAGTTCAGTTTTAGATTTTTATCTTACAACTATAACCTCTTCCGTGGCAAGCGCCTTTTCAATCAGCCCCTCAACATCAAGTTTGGTTTCAAGTTTTTCCACCCTCTTAATTGTTGGCTTGATGACAGGATTTTTTGGAAGGAACACTGTGCAGCAATCTTCATATGGCAAAATTGAGGTTTCATAAGTTCCAATTTTTCGCGCCACGTCCATGATTTCCTCCTTGTCGAACGCCACCACCGGCCTGAAAACAGGGATGTCTATCACAGAATTTGTCACGGTCATGCTTTGCATTGTTTGGCTTGCCACCTGTCCAAGGCTTTCACCCGTCACAACCGCACCCGCCTCATTTTTCTCGCACAGGCGTTTTGCAATTCTCATCATAAAGCGCCTCATGATGGTTATCATGTAGTCAGCATCACAGTTTTTGTGAATTTCCTCCTGAATTTCGGTGAAAGAAACAATGTGAAGTTTAATTTCGTCCACATATTTCGTGAGAAGCCTTGCAAGTTCAATCACTTTTTCCTTCGCCTGAACGCTTGTGTAAGGATAGGAATGAAAGTGAATTGCTTCAAGTTTCAGCCCACGCTTTGCCATAAGATAGCCGGCAACCGGGCTGTCAATTCCGCCAGAAAGAAGAAGCATTGCTTTCCCCGCGCTACCAAGAGGAAGCCCGCCCGCGCAAGGCAAGAGGTTTGTGTAAACATATGTCTTTTTGTTCGTTCTAACTTCAACATATATAATAAGATCAGGATTATACAAATCAACTTTAAGTTTAGGAAATTTGTCAAGGACAACCTCGCCCAGATGTTTGTCAAGTTCCATTGAGGTCATCTCAAAAGTTTTGTCCGCCCTTTTGGTCTCAATTTTGAAAGACTTCACGCTTTTGCTTCCGCCAGAATCCTCAACCGCGCCCACAACAACATCTTCAATTGAGGGCAAATTGGTGTCGAACTCAAACGCCTGCGCAACGCCAATCAGCCCAAAAACAGTTTGAATTCTCTCAATTATTTCATTCTCAAAATCTTCAATATAGTCCGACAAAACAAGGCGGCCTTGTGTCTCCACCAAATGGCAGTCAAACCCCCGAAGTTTCTTCAAAATGTTTGTTTTCAGTAAACTGATAAAATCATGGCGATTTCGCCCTTTCAAAAACAATTCCCCAAATTTCAATAACAAAACCCTCTTCATTTTGCCACCCTTTCCACAATATTTTTGTAAGTTTCGCAAACAATTTTTGCCGCCAAAGTCACCTCCTCAAGCGTTTGATAAGCATTAAAACTTACCCTCACCGAAGAGATAATTTCCTCTTTGGAAAAGCCAATGTTTTCAAGCGCGCGATTGCCCGCTTTCTTCGATGAACAGGCGCTTCCAAGCCCCACAATAACGCCGCGCTGCTCAAGAGCATGAAGCATTGTTTCGCCTTTAACACCCTCAAATTGGAGGCATTCTATGTAAGGCGAGCCGCCAAAATCCACAATCTTAATTCCTTTTAAAGAGACCGCGTCATTAAACGCTTGCTTGAGAGCACGGACATTTTCAAGATTTTTTTGAACATCAATCATTTCAACCGCTTTTCTAAACTGCATAATTCCCGAAACATTTTCAGTCCCCGAGCGAACCCCATATTGCTGACCACCACCCTGAAAAAGTTCTTTCAAAGCGGTTTTGTTCTTCACATAAAGCCCCGCGACCCCCTTAGGTCCATGTATTTTGTGCGCACTAAAAGAGTAGAGGTCAACCGAAAGCCCTCTCAAAGAAAACGGAATTTTCATGAAAGCTTGAACGCCGTCAACGTGCAAAACCGCCTTAGGACAAAGCCTGTTTTTCAAAGCGGAAATCTTTTTCAAATCATTGATTGCGCCCGTCTCATTTGAAACGTGCATAATTGAAATCAGTCTAGTTCTCTCATTCAAAACGCTCTCAAGCGCAGCCAAATCAACAGTTCCATCTTTCAAAAGTGGCACAAAATGCACCTTTCTGCCCTCCATTTCAAGCGCTTTTGCAACATTAAAAACGGACGGATGCTCGCCAGAAGAAAAAACATATTCCCAGTTGCCCGTTCTCAAACTGCCCTTGATTGCAAGATTATTGCTCTCAGTTGCGCAGCCTGTGAAAATGACATTTCCCTCGCTTGCGCCCAATTTTTGCAGGAAAAACCTTTCCGTTTCCGAGATTTTTTTGGAAACTTCCATGGATTTTATAGTCACGGCCGAAGGGTTGAAAAAATCCACGCATGAAAATTCTTTATGAACTTCCACGCATTCATCAAACATTTTAGTTGTTCCAGCATTGTCAAGATAAATCATTTTCAACCTCTTCGCTTATCTTTTTCATTGCATAATACACAATATGTGGTGTATTATGTTGCATACTACACAATATTTTACACTTATCTCAGCTTAGCTCCAAATCTAAATTCAAGGCTTCTCAAAATTTTTGAAACAAAGCCGTTTATTTCTTCGCTCGTCAAAGTTTTCTCATCACTCACAAAAACAATTTTATAAGCCATGCTTTTCTTATCTGCCCCCAAAGTTTGACTTCTGTAAACATCAAACAAGTTTACATCCACGCAGTTTTTGCCCCCGGCAGACTTAATTGCGTTTTTAAGTTCTTCATTGCTAACCTTTTCATCAACAACAAGCGCCAAGTCACGCTCCACAGATGGAAACTTGGAAACTTCCTTTGTCTCATACTTTTTCTCTGGCAAACTTGAAAGGTAGTCTGTGTCAAGTTCGCCATAATAAACATCTTGATTTATATCATAATTTTTCAGCACGCTCTTGTGAATTTTTCCAAACCAGCCAACAACCTTTCCATCTTTTGCCACAATTTGCGCGCTCACACCACTGTGAAGATAAGGCTCCGTTGCCCTTTCCAATTTGTATTCAAGCGAAGTTCCAACAAGCAGGTTCTCCACAACCGCTTTCATATTAAAGAAGTCATATCCCGCCTCGCAAACCGCAAAAGAAAGCCTATTGTTCTCGGTTGGAAGTTCTTTCAGCGGCAAAGATTTTGGCTGATACACCCTGCCCACCTCAAAAAATCTCAAATCTTTATTTCCGACCGACAAGTTGTATGCAATATCCAGCAAAAGCGCGTGCGCCATAACCGTTCTCACAGTTGACATATCCTCACTTATTGGGTTTGCAATTTTTATGACATTTCTTCTTTCGTCATCTTCCGCAAGCAGCAAATTGTCGCACGCCTGAGCGGTGTAAAGCGAATAGTTCAGCGTTTCATAAAAGCCCTCGCCCACCAAAATATTTTTCAAATTATTTTCAAAAACAAGCCGTGGCTCATACTCGCCAATGGTGATTGTGGAATTCTCAAACGCGCCACCTTCAATATTGTTGTAAACATCATAGCCATAAATTCTTATAATTTCGTCCGCCAAATCGTTGTCGTTTTGGATGTCTTCGCGCAAAATTGGAGGCTCACACATCAAAACATCCCCATTCAAAATTGTTTTAATTCCCAGCCCGTTCAAAATTTGAAGAACCATTTCTTTTGGAATTTCGAAGCCCAAGATTTTGCAGATTTTGCTGTAAGACGCCTTGACAACTTGCGTTTGTCCAAGCCTTGAAGAAGAAACTTTGTCAATCAGTCCGCCCACAATTTCGCCACAATCAAGTTTGCTGACAAGGTGAAGCGCCCGTTTCAAAGCAAGAGTTGGAGAATTTATGTTCACACCTTTCTCATATCTTGCCGAGCTGTCAGTTCTAAGACCAAATTTCTTCGCCGTCAAGCGTACGCTCTTCAAATCAAAAACCGCACACTCAAAAACGCTTTCAGTTGTGTCATTTTCAATGGCGCTGTTCACTCCGCCAATAACTCCCGCAATAACCACAGGCTTCTTGGCGTCGGCAATAACCATCACATCTTCGTCAAGGTCATAAGAATTTCCGTTCAAAACCGAAATCTTCTCGCCCTTTCGCGCCTGCCTAACTTCAATTTTCTTGCCTTCAAGGTAGCGGTAGTCGAAGGCGTGCATTGGCTGGCCTTGCTCAATCAAAACATAGTTTGTGATGTCAACCATATTATTTATAGGTTTAATTCCAACCGCATTAAGCCTGCTTCTCAGCCAAAGTGGAGAGCGCATAAGTTTTATATTTTTAACATAAGCAGCCATATACCTTGTGCAGTTTGGCGTTTTCACATCAACAGAAACAAGGTTGTTCACATCGCCGGAAACAGTCTTGTAAGAAACATCAAAATCCTTAAACTTTTTGTCGAACATGGCGCAAACCTCATGCGCAACGCCCACAACGCTGTTGCAGTCCGGCCTGTTTGGAGTTACATTGATGTCAAAAACCGCGTCATTAAGAAGAAGAGCATCCTCAATTTTTGTGCCAGGCTTAAAATCACTTGGCAAAATAAGAATGCCGTTCACACCTGCGCCCTCAAAGTAGTTTTCATCAATTCCAATCTCTTCGCCAGAGCAAAACATTCCCTCGCTCTTCACGCCTCTAAAATTGGTTGGCTTAATTTTAACACCATTGCACAAATCCGCCCCGTCAAGCGCAACAGGAACAATCGCCCCCTCAAACACATTTGTAGCAGAGGTTATGATTTGCACATTTTTAAAGCCAACATTAACCTGGCAAACAACAAGCCTATCTGCCTCAGGATGTTTTTCAATTTTTTCTATGCGGCAGACATAAACATCATGAAGATGCTCATTTTGAAAAATCAATTCTTCAACTTCAAAGCCGGAAGTTGTCAATTTGTCAGCAATTTCTTTTGGGCTAACATCAATATCAACAAAATCTTTAAGCCAATTATAAGAAACTTTCATTTTAAATTCTCTCCTTTAATTTGTTGCATAATACACAATATATGGTGTAGTATGCATTGCATAATACCTCAATATATTGTTTTATCTCATTTGTTTTAAAAACCTCATATCGTTTCTAAACAGATATTTGATGTTTGGAATTTTGTTTGTCACCATGACACTTCTATCAATCCCCGGCCCAAAAGCAAAGCCCGAATATTTTTTGCTATCAATTCCTGCCATTTCAAGCACTCTTGGATTGACCACTCCTGCCGCAAAAAATTCTGAAAAGCCTGTGCCTTTGCAAAGATTGCACCCCTTTCCTCCGCACATTTGGCAAGTTGCGTCAATCTCTATGCTTGGCTCTGTGAAAGGAAAATATGATGGCCTTACCCTAATTTTGATGTCCTCGCCATACAATCTCTTCAAGATTTCTTTTATCATCATCATCAAATCTTTAAGCCCAACATTTTCATCAACTACAAGCGCTTCAAACTGATTGAATATTGGTGAATGGGAACTGTCACTGTCGTTGCGATAAACCCTGCC
>CANQRC010000029.1 GCA_947626155.1 uncultured Clostridia bacterium
CAAATCTTGAAGCATCTCAACATCATCTGGGTCAACAACCTCAGGCTTTATTTTCACGCTTTTAACAGTTTTGTTTCCAAGCATGCAAACCTCAACCATTCCGCCGCCAACAGAGGAAGTGTATTCCGTTGCATCAATTTCCTCTCTAATCCTCTTCATTTCTTCCTGCATTTTTTGCGCCTGACGCATAAGCGCTTGCATATTTCCTCCGCCGAAGCCTCCGCCAAAATTATAACCCATTTTTTATTTTCTCCCTTTAAAAATTATTTTTAATTATTAAAAAATTCATTTTTTATTGTTTTTTTATCATTTTTTTTGAATTTTTTGCAATTTTTTAATATTTTTTTTGTGTTTTTTATTTTTTTAATTATTTTTTTATTTATTTTTTATTCTTCAATATCAACTTTTTGCCCAAAGAAATTTTCAAGTTTTTTTATGTCTTTTGCAATTTTTTGTTCGTTGCTTTCAAATTTGATTATTTCAAATTTTAGGTCAAGCCCCTGCCAACGAATTGCCGTTTCAATGTCTTTTCTGCCGTTTTCCAAAACATCAATCAAGAAGTCATCTGACGAGCGTATCACCAAACTGCCATCTTCAATCACGGCGTTTGTGATGTCTCCGCAAGCAACATGAAGCGCAACTTTTTTATGCTCTTTAAGATAAAGCACAATCTTTCCCCAAACATTGTTTGCCGAAAGTTTTGAAACGTCTTTCTCAATTTTCAGTTTTTTTTTGCGTCAAAGCCAAGCATTGCCGAAAGGCAAGTTGTTTCAAGCAAAAGTCTGACTGAAAGCGTGTATCTCAGTTCGCTCTCCGCGCCGGAGAACACCTGCATATATCTTATCAAATCTTTTTCAGCAAATTTTTCTGCCTGCGCCTTGTAAAGTTCCATGACGTCATCTGGCAAATTCAAAATTTCTTCACTGTTTTTACAAGATTTGCAAACAAGCAAATTTCTTGAATGTCTTGACAAATCTTTTGCAAAAACTGCCAAATTTTTGCCCTCTTTTTCAATTTTGTCAATCAGGCTTAAAACTCCGCCAACATCTTTTTCAAGCAGTTTGTCAAAAAAGTTTAGAATAAGTTCGTGGTCAGTTGTGCCAAGAACGCTGAGCGTCTTTTCTTTTGTTATGTCGCCTTGACAGAATGACGCAATGCTGTCGGCAATTGAAAGGGTGTCTCTCACACTGCCCTCGCCGGCGCTGGCAATTATCTTCAAACTTTCCTCGTCATATTTTATGCCCTCTTTGTCGAAGACCTTTGCAAGGTGTTTCATTAAAAGGTCAACCGGCACAAGCCTAAAATCAAATCTCACGCAGCGCGAAAGAATTGTTTGAGGAAGTTTGTGAACTTCGGTGGTTGCCAAAATGAAAATAACATAAGAAGGCGGTTCTTCCAAGGTTTTTAAGAGGGCGTTGAAGGCGCTGTCAGAAAGCATATGAACTTCGTCCACTATATAGACCTTATATTTTGCCCCAACAGGCATAAATTTCACTTTTTCTCTAATCTGCCTTATGTCGTCAACCTTGTTGTTTGAAGCGGCGTCAATTTCAATGATGTTTATGTCATTTTCTTGCTCAAGCCTCTTGCAATTTTCACACTCGCCGCACGCAGAGCCACGAATTGGCGAAAGGCAATTGACAGACTTTGCAAAAATTTTTGCCACACTTGTTTTTCCCGTTCCTCGAGTTCCCGTGAAAAGATATGCGTGCCCAATCTGCCCGCTTGTAATTTGATTTTGCAGCGTTTTTGTGATGTGGTCTTGTCCAATAACATCCTCAAAGCGCTTTGGCCTATATTTTCTGTAAAGTGCAATATGTTCCATCCGTTCTCCTAGTAGTTCTCTTTGGCAATTATTGCAAAGTTGTCAACGTCAAGGCACGCCCCGCCAATGATTGCTCCGTCAACAGCCTCATTGCCCAAAATCCTTTTGTAATTGCCCAAATTCACGCTTCCGCCATACAAAACATTGATGTTTTGGCTTGCTTTTTTTGAATATTGCGCCTCAATTTCTTTTCTAATAACATCAACCATTCTGTTGATTTCTTTTGTGGTGATGTCCTTTGTTTTTTCGTCTCGGTTTGTGCTTATTGCCCAAACAGGTTCATAAGCAATAATCACGCTTTCAAGTTCGTTTTCATAAATGCCTTTAAGGTCGTCATCAATTTGTTTTCTAACAAAAGCGGCCTCTTGTTTTGCTGTCCTCGTCTGCAAATTTTCGCCCACACAAAGCACAACTTTCAGCCCGTTTGCAAGCGCAGTTTTAATTTTTCTGTTTATAAGTTTGTCAGTCTCTTTAAACTTGTTTCTTCTGTCGGAATGCCCCAAAATAACATAAGTTGCGCCAGCATCCTTAATCATTTTTGCGGAAATTTCGCCCGTGTAAGCGCCGCTTTCGGCATCAAAGATGTTTTGTGCGCCAAAAAAGATTTTGCTGCCCGTTAAAAACTCTTTCGCCGTGGTTAGATGTGTGTAAGGAGGACAAACCACAACAGTGTTTTTTGTGCCTTTTGTTTTTGTGGCAAGCGACATTGCATAAGTTTTAAATTCGCTCACCGTAGAATTCATCTTAAAGTTTCCAACAATGATTTTCTTCATATCTCCCTCCTTTATGTTAAGTCATATTCCTCTTTTTTAAAGTGTGTCAATAACTTCAACCCCAGGCAAAACTTTTCCTTCCATAAGTTTTAGACTTGCGCCGCCGCCGGTTGAAAGGTGGTTGATTTTGTCTGCCACGCCGCACTCATTTATTGCGCTGACGCTGTCTCCGCCGCCAACAATTGTGTAGGCGCCGCTTTTTGCCACAGCCCTCGCAATTTTCATTGTGCCCTTTTTAAATCTGTCGTCCTCATATTTTCCAAGAGGCCCGTTCCAAACAATTTGTTTGGCGTTTTTGATTTCTTGCGCAAACATTCTTATTGTATTATTGCCAATATCAAGGGCAGTCATTCCATTCCCTATTTTGGAAGTTCTCACAACCCTTTCGTTTTCAGTCAGGCAAACGTGGTCAATAGGAAGCAAAATTTTAATTCCCTTGTTTTGGGCTTCAAACAAAATCTTTTTGGCATTTTCAATTTGGTCGGCAGACATAATGCTGTCGCCAATATTTTCGCCCTGGGCTTTTAGGAAGGTGTAAGCCATTCCGCCGCCAATTATGATTGTGTCCGCCTTGTCCATAACGTTGTTAATAAGGTTCAATTTGTCAGCAACTTTTGCTCCGCCAAAGATTGCCACAAAAGGATGTGCTGGCTTTTCAAACGCCTTATTGAACACCTGAATTTCTTTTTCAATCAAGAAGCCAATTGCGTTTGGAAGTTTTAGCGCAACGCCATAGTTTGAGGCGTGTTTTCTGTGTGCGACGCCAAATGCGTCATCAACATAAAAATCGGCAAGCGAGGCAAGTTCTTTCACAAAAGCAGGGTCGTTTTTCTCTTCGCCGGCATGGAAACGCAGGTTTTCAAGCACCAAGATTTCGCCGTTTTTCATGTTTTTAATGGCAGTTTTAACCTCGTCGCCAATTGTCTTGTTGCAAAATTTGACCTTATTTGGAAAATATTTCATAAGCACAACGGCAACAGGGAACAAGGACAAAAATTTGTCATATCCCTTTGGGCGGCCAAGGTGAGAGCAGACAATAAGCTTTGCTCCCTGTTTTTGCAGGTATTGTATTGTTGGAATGGCGGCAACAATCCTGGTGTCATCCAAAATGTCGCCCCAGTTGTCTAGTGGCACATTGAAATCACACCTTAAAAGAATTCTTTCGCCCTTAATATTTTTTAAATCTCTTATCGTCCTTTTCATAATTCACCTGCCTCTTTCCCTATTAGTTTACACCATTTTAGATTATAAAGCAAATTTTTTAAACAAAAAACGCTTTTAAAATTGCAAGGGCGTCGTCAATGTCCTCGCACATAGCAATTTTTTGCCTAACTGCGCTTGCAAGCGGCAAATCTTTTGCATACCAAAGAAGATGTTTTCTGATGTAAAGTTTCAGCCAGCCCTCTTCAAAATGTTCCCTAAGAAGAGATATGTGGCGCTCAATTGCCTCAAAATGAGTCATTTTTTGTGGAAGATTTTTAAGTTCGCTAAATAGCCACGGCCTGCCAAGCGCACCTCGCCCAATCATCACGCCGTCAACGCCCGTCTTTTTCATTTCAGCAAGGCTTTTTTCGTCCGTCACATCCCCGTTTCCTATCACGGGAATGGAAAGTTTTGCCTTCAAAGTAGCAATGGCCTCATAATCCGCCTTTCCGCTGTAACCCTGCTCCACCGTTCGCGCATGAAAGGTCACAAAGTCAGCGCCGGCGTCCTGACACATCCTGCCAAAATCCAAAAAGTTTTCCTGCTTATTGCCCTTTCTAAATTTCACCGAAACAGGCTTGTTTGTGGCACTTTTTACACTTTCAATAATCTTGCTTGCAAGGCTTGGCTTGTCCATAAGCGCCGCGCCCTCGCCATTTTTTATTATCTTTGGCGCAGGGCAGCCCATGTTGATGTCAAAACTGTCAAATTTTGAGAGCATTTCATTTGTGACAGCGCGCTTAAAATATTCCTCTTCGTGGCCAAAAATTTGCGCAATCTTAAACTTTTCTTCCGGCGTGGTCAAAGTCATAAATTCCGTCTTTTTTGGATTGTATGCCATTGCCCTAACCGACAACATCTCCGTAACAGTTGCGTCCGCGCCAAAAGAGGAGCAAACCGCCCTAAATCCCACATCCGTCACGCCCGCCATTGGCGCTAAAATCAAAGGAAAGTCTTGTTTTTTCATCCCACCAACTCCTCAAAAGTAAATCCGTCTTGCACTTTGCAAATGTTCATGTCTCGCTCCTTTGCCGGCAACAAATCAGTCTTAAATCTGTCGCCAACCACAAGAATTTGCTCTGGGCTAAGGTTTTCTGCAAGCATAATTTTTTCATAAAACTGCCCCTTGTCTTTTTCTCCTGCGTCACTGTAATAAATTTGTTTAAAAATTGAAAGGTCAATTCCATACATCTGTGCGCGCTCCTCAATTTCCTCCATTGACGAATTGGAAACAATGTAAAGCGCTCCCAAATTTTCGCATTTTTTAAGCTCTTTCATCAAAACGCCTTTGCCCGCTTTTGCCTCCGGCTGAACCTCAAGGCCGCGCCTGAAATTTGTCCAACTTTCAATAGAGCCCTCATAGTCAAGCAAAATTTGTTTTATGTGCCTGTAACATTCCTCGCCCTTTCTGCCGCATCCATACTTTTTCAGAATAGCCTTTCTTTCCGCCTCGGTTTTATATGAAAAATGTTCGTTAAAAAAGTTTAGCGCAAGGTCGCTCCAATTATCAATTTCAACCCCATAATAAAGCGTGTCGTCAAAGTCAAAAATGAAGCATCTCACCTTGTTTTTCAAAAGATTTGGGTCTTCATTTATGTTTGCAATCCACCTCTTTCGCTTGTAAATCAAAATTTCAAACGGCAGGCTCACAATATCGGGCAGCGCAATTATGAAATAGGAAAGATAGATGTTGTCCGGCAAAAATCTTGCAACAAAACAGAAAATCACATAGGAGAGCGTTTCACAAATTTCAATCACAAGGTGAACAGTTGTTTTGCCGCCAAGCCTTAGCATATATGAAGAGAAATTCCAAGTGACAAATCTGAAAAATGTCATAGCAACATAACATGGCAGAACCGTGAACATAAGAGAGAAATACGCCTTATTAACGCCAAGGGCAATTGGATAAATTAAAATCATGCTTGAGGCGGCAAACATTGCCCAAATGACCACGGATGCCCAAATTGATTTTTTTGCATGGAAAAGCGCCTTGTCGAACTGATTTCTTCCCAAACAGCGCGAAATTTTTATGCACGTTATATTCACAAAGGCATAGTAGAAGCCGTTGAACAGGTCAAGCACGCTTTCAAGATAGGAATAAGTGTTAAGCATTGCATCTGACATCCTTAAAAGCAAAACGCTTGTGGCAAAATATCCAACTTGCCACACAAATTCAGTTGCAAGATTAACCAAAATAAGTTTCCATTGAGAGGAGGTTAGTTTTAGGCTTTGAAAGCGGAGAAGGTTAATTTTTATTGTCTTGTTTTTGTAGAGCGCCAGCAGAGCGACCACAATTGTCAGTGCCACGGCAAGAATATATACGGCGGCGATGTAATTAAGATAATAAATTCCGCTGAAATACAAAATCACAAAGCCAAGCACAACCAAAATGTAGGCAAGACAATCACTGAAAAATTGGAGGCGATAAATTTGAAGTTGTTTCAAGATTTCAAGCAAATATTCCTTTATGCCACACAAGAAAAAGTCAACGCACATCAAATAATAAAATGTGTAGTCCTGTGGAATAAAGCCCGTGACGCCCTCCATGATAAATCTTGGGCAAGCCACCAGAAAAACGGTGAAGAGGAACATAAAAATTATGTTTAATTCCGAGCCAATTCTAACATATTTTTTCACGCGATATTGCGAACTTATGCTTTGGTTCACCAAAATTCCAATTGCCTCGGCAATTCCAAAAGAGATCAGCCCCGAAAAACAGTTTATTGCAAGCACGGCGTTTAAATAGGTAAGTTCCCTCACCTGCAAAAGGTTTGACAAAATTGAAATTATGCTCATCAAAACTGCCGCACCAAGATATTTCAGAAGCAAATATTTTGCTTCCTTAAATGTTGTTATAAAATATTTCCAAAAGCCAGTCTTTTTCACAATTTGATTTTAGCACAAACAAAAAAAGTTTCAAAGTCTTTAAGCGGTCAAAACAAAAAAGCACACTTTTTGGTGTGCATTTTTTTATTTTTTCTTATTTTCTTTTTTCTCAGTCTTTGCCTTTTGTTTCTCCGCCTTTTCAGCTTTCTTCTTTTCGTGCTTTTCTTTGGTCTTTTTCATTGCAACTTTAAAGCCGTCTTTTTCGAGGTCAATATGGGTGTCTTCCTTTCTTTCCTTTTCAACTCTTTGAGGAAGTTTTGCGGCAATGACAGGCATTTTGACGTTGTCTTTTCTTTCGCGAACTTCAAGTTGATTGTAAGGAATGGAGATTTTGTTGCGCTTGAATTCGTTGTAAACATTTTCCATTATGTAGTAATAAACATCCCAATAATCTGCGCCGTCGCACCAGCAGTTTGCAAAGAACCTGATGCTGCTTGCCTCCAAAGTTTTCAAGCGGCAGAATGGTGCTGGGTCAAGGTAAACTCTGCCGTCACTTTTCATAACATCAGTGACAATTTTCTTAACCTTTTCAACATCTGTCTCATAGGCAACATCAAAGCTAAAATCCACACGCCTTTTTGGAAAAGCGCCAAGGTTTGTGACTGTGCCGTTTATGATGCTTGAATTTGGAAGAGTGATTTTGCGGTTGTCAACGGTGATGAGCGTTGTGAACATGAAGTTGATGTCGGTGATGTTTCCCTCAACGCCGTTTGTGATGACGTAGTCACCCTTTTTGAACATGTGGCTTGAAATGATGATGATTCCGTTTGCAACATTTGCAATTGCGTTTTCAAGCGCCATACCAACTGCCAATATAACGGCACTAAATGCGGTTAGAATTCCGGTGATGTTGACGCCAACGTTCTGCAAAAGCAGCAAGATAAGAACAAGCCACAACACAAATTTTAGTATTGTGCAAATAAATTGCTGAGCAATTTTTTCCATTTTGGTTTTTGACAAAAGTTTTCTTGTCGCAACCATAACAATTTTAATAACAATAATTCCAACAATAAGAATAGCGAAGAAATAAACAATTTTCATGTAGTTGTTTGGGTTTGTGAAAAATGTTGTGATGCTATTCCAAATTCCTTGCCAATCCATAATAATTTTTTCCTCCTAATTAAATTTCCAAAATATCCAAAACTTCTTTGATAGCGTGCATAGCCTTGTCCATTTGCTCTTTTGTGTGAGTGGCTGTGTAGCTCGTCCTAAGCAGCGCCTTTCCTGGTGGCGTTGCAGGAGTGATGACAGGGTTTACATAAACGCCTCTTTCAAGCAGAAGTTTGCAAGCCATAAACGCCTTTTTGTCGTCATAAGTGTAAATTGGAATGATTGGGGTTGTGCTGTCAATAATCTTAACCCCAAGCCTCTTCAAGCCCTCGCGCATATAGTTTGAGATGTCAGCAAGTTTTTTCACTCTTTCTGGCTCTCTCTCCAAAATTTCAAGTGCCTTTGTTGCACAAGCCACAGATGCTGGCGTTATGCTTGCGCTGAAAATGTATGGACGCGATGTGTGTTTAACATAGTCCATAACGCGCTTTGAAGTTGCCATAAATCCGCCAAGGCTTGCAAGAGATTTTGAGAAAGTGCCCATGATGATGTCGATGTCGTCTTCCATATTGAAATATTCGCCTGTGCCACGGCCGTGAGCGCCCAAAACGCCAAGCCCGTGCGCATCGTCAACCATAAGCCTTGCGCCATATTTCTTTTTCAGCCTAACAAGTTCTGGCAGTTTGCAAATGTCTCCGCCCATGCTGAAAACGCCGTCAGTGACAATCAAAATTCCTGCAGTGGAAGGGATTTCTTTCAGTTTGTTTTCCAAATCCTCCATGTCGCTGTGATTGTAGCGCAGCATTCTTCCAAAAGAGAGCCTGCAACCGTCATAGATGCTTGCGTGATTTTCTCTGTCGCAAACAACATAGTCGTTTCTGCCCACAATTGCGCTGATAATTCCCAAATTGCTTTGGAAACCTGTTGAGAATGTCATAACGGCTTCCTTGTGCAGGAATTTGGCAAGTTTCTTTTCTAGGTTCACGTGAATGTCAAGAGTTCCGTTCAAAAACCTTGAACCCGAGCAGCCCGAGCCGTATTTTTTGAGCGCATCAACACCTGCTTGAATAACCTCTGGATGAGAGGTCAGCCCAAGATAGTTGTTAGAGCCAATCATGATTGTGTCGTGACCTTCCATAACAACCTGAGTGTCTTGACCAGTTGACAATTCGTGAAAATAAGGATAGATATTTTCGTCTCTTGCCTCGTCATAGTTATGGCGTTCTTCTGTTTTCTTAAAAATGTCCATTTTAAACCTCACAAAAACAAAATCAAAGAAATTATAAAATTTTATTTAAAAAATTGCAAATAAAATCAACTAATTTTTCACCAAACCAGAAAAATTTTGAAAATTTTTTATTTATAAACATCATCAGTTTCATTAAAGTAGTCGCGAGCAAAAAATTCTTCAAGCGTCATGCCCGCACCCGAACAAATTTTCTTTATTGTAATGACCTTTGGACATTTACTCTTCCCATACATAAAATCAAAAATTGTAGATGGGGTTAAATTTGCATTCAAACATAATGCCGTCAAATTTGTTTTTCTCTCATCAACAATTTCTTTAATTCTTCTCCTAATTGCGTCCTCAATACTCACCTTACCCTCCTTACGCTGTTTCGTAATAGATTTTAGTAAGGAATTTTGCGTCTGTCTTACGGATTTCCGTAATTATGTTTGCCTTTTTCTTCGTTTTTTAGTAAAATTATTACGATATTTCGTAAACGGAGGGTAGGTCGTGAAAACTTGTTGCTTTATTGGTCACAGAGAAATAGAAATAAATGACGAACTGGTGTTTTCAATTCGTCACATTCTTGAAATGTTGATTGAAGAAGAGGGCGTCAGAACTTTTGCTTTTGGAAGCAGAAGTCAGTTTAACGAACTCTGCTATGATGTGGTTACAAGCTTAAAAGAAGTCTATCCCGTCATCAAGCGGTTTTATTTGACTTGCAAAAGTGAAGACTGTTGCCTCGAAAAAGACAGGGAAAAAGAAGAGGCAATTTTAAGAAGAGTTTTAAAAAAGGATGTGCGCCTAAAAGGTTTTGAAGAGGAAATTGAACACAAAACAAAATATTCCTCTGGCAGGGCAAGTTATGTGGAGCGCAACCGCGCACTTATTGATATGAGTGATTTTTGTATGTTCTATTATAATCCAAACTATTTGCCGCCAACAAGAAAGGCATATAAAAGCGCCCTTTCTTCCTATCAGCCCAAAAGCGGAACAGCCCTCGCCTTCGCCTACGCCACTCAAAAAAAGAAACATATCATAAATATGTTTCCTAATTAGTTATTTTCTTCATCTGCTGCAATTTTTGTTTTAGTTTTTCGTAGGCGGCCTCAAAATCAGTTTTGTTTGCAACCGCCTCTTCCATGGGGCAAATGCCTGTGCCGGCGCGGTTGATTATTTTGTCAACAAGAGTGTTGTATTCCACTTTTATGTTGTTTTCCTGCAAAACTTGAAGGGCGGACTTGCTAAGAACTGCCGCATACACGCAGGAAATTTTTGCGAGGCAAAAAAGCATTGCCGCCGCCTTGCCAACAATTTTGTCCGCCACCGAAAAGCCTTTCAGGTCAAGCCCGTCTGAGATGAAGCCCATCATTGGCGCTATGCCGCTCTTGGTTGAAAAATATGTTTTTTCGCCCTTCACCAAAACGCAGGTTTTATCGCCCACAAGCAGACTTTTTGCGCGCAATAAATCAGTCATTTTTCTTGTCCTTAGAAAGAAGTTTCAAAAGCCCAATAATAAGAAGTGGCACAACTGCAGCTTGAAGAACAAGCCCCAAAAGCCCTGTTTGAATTTGCGCCCAAACAGCGGTCACGCTAAGTGGAGAAACGGTTTGGAAAATTGCAACAAGCGTCAAAAACACCGCTCTTCCAGAGATTTGCGCAAAAAGCACTGCTGGAAAAGCCATCCACTTGTTTTTTGCAATGTGTTTTGAAAATGCGCCAGAAACGGCGGCAAAAACTGCAAGTTCGCAGATCATAAATGGCAATCTTTCAAGCGCAGGCATAGGGTTTCCGGCCGCCAAGGTGATAAGAAAACTTGTTATTGGCGACATTATTCCCACGCCAAGTCCCCACCAAGTTCCAAGCAAGCATCCGCCAATTAAAACCGGCAAATACATAGGCAGCCACTTCACTCCGCCAGCCGCGCCGGCAGCCAAGTGAACAAGTTGTGGCAAAACAACCGCAAGTGCCACAAGACCAACCGAAATTAGGGTTTTTGTGGCTATTTTTGTTTTTACAGACTTAAATGTTAAAACAGATTCAATCATTTTTCGCTCCTTTCAATTTTGTTTACTTTTAAAACGCACGGCAAATTGTAGTTTCTTTTGCCCGCGCCATAGCCCGTTTTCAAAACGGAATAATTTTTAATTTTTTCAAATTTCCCCACGGCAGCAAGCGCTCCAAGGCCTGTCGGCGTGATGAGTTCACCCTCAAAGTCAATTTGGGAAAGTTTGATTGAAAACTTTTCTGCAATATTTTTCACCGCCGGCGTTGGAACGGGAAGAAAGCCAACTCGCGTTTGCACCCTCCCATGCCCCTCGCAAAGATTTTCAACATAAACATTTTCCACTTTTAACTCGTCAAGACAAAACGCAATTGCCGAGATGTCAATTATGCTGTCCATTGCGCCGCTTTCGTGAAAGACAACTTCCTCTTTCTTGACCCCGTGGGCTTTCGCCTCACTTTCGGCAATAATCTCAAAAATTTTGTTTGCAATATTTTTTGCATTTTCGCTTAAAGAAGAATTTTCTAAAAGATTTTTTACATCTTTCAAATTTCTTTTTTCGGCAAATTTTGGCGTGACTTTTTTCTTTCCAGAAAGATAATCCAAATCGTGGTCAGAATTGTTATTTTCCAAAAAAACATCAAAATCGGTGCAAAAAACGCCATTTTTTTTGATTTTTTTGATAAAAATTGCATTTTTTTCTAATTTTAAACTTTTTATTGCGCTTTTTAATTTGTCTTCATTTGCGCCCAAATCCAAAAGCGCGCCCACAATCATATCTCCGCTCACGCCACTTGAACAATCAAACAAAATGTCCATTAGTCAAGGCTCACAAGTTCATATTTGCTTGTGCCAAGGCCGTGCTGCTCTGATGCCTCCACAATGTGGATGCCGTGCCTTGAATTCATTCTCTCAACCAGCGACTTCTTGCCCTTGTCCTTGGAATTTATAACCGCGTCATAGCAGCATTGGTCAAGCGCAACAGGGTCAAGCGAGGCAAAAATTCCAATGTCGCCCATCTCTGGCTCTGGCGGATTTGGGTCACAGTCACAATTCACGGAAAGCCTGTTTGCAACATTGATGTATGCCATGTTCTCTGGCTTAAAATAGCCAATCACCGCCTTGCACGCGTCTGCCATGCTTTCAATAAACGCGTCTTGGTCTCGGTCAAAAAGATTTTTCATCATCACTTCTGGGTTATCAGTCTTGCCCACCGAGTGGATGAACGCCTTGCCATTTCTTGAAGCAAAGCCAATTGAAACATTTTTAAGCGCCCCGCCAAAGCCGCCCATAACGTGCCCCTTAAAATGAGAAAGCACCAGCATGGAGTTATAATTTTTTAGGTGGTCGCCC
>CANQRC010000030.1 GCA_947626155.1 uncultured Clostridia bacterium
TTTGCCTCAATTGCCTGATGCAAGCCGTCGTTGTATCTTCTGCCCGGCATAAGGCGGCCGGTAAATTCGTCAACAATAATCACTTCGCCGTCTTTGACAATGTAGTTTTCATTTTTAATCATCACAAAATTGGCTTTTAGGGCGTTGTTGATATAGTGATTCAGTTCAATGTTGTCAACATCCGACAAATTGTCTGTGCCATAATATCTTTCCGCCTTTGCCACGCCGCTGTCGGTGAGGTTTAGGGCCTTGGTCTTTTCGTCCATCTCCCAATCATCTTTTTTAAGCGTTTTTGCAAATTTGTTTGCCTTAACATAGTTGTCGCTGGACTTCATCCCGCGCCCAGAGATGATAAGTGGCGTTCTTGCCTCATCAATCAAAATGCTGTCCACTTCGTCCACAATGGCAAAGTTCAACTCTCTTTGAACGCGCTGCTCTTTTGTGATGGCCATGTTGTCACGAAGATAGTCAAAGCCAAGTTCATTGTTTGTGCAATAGGTTATGTCGCTATTGTATGCCGCTTTTTTGGCTTTTTCGTCCATATTGGACACAACAACGCCCACGCTCAGCCCCAAAAATTTGTAAACCTTTCCCATCCACTCAGCGTCACGCTTAGCCAAATATTCGTTCACCGTTACAACATGAACGCCGCGCCCAGAAATGGCGTTTAAATAGGCAGGAAGCGTTGCAACAAAAGTTTTTCCTTCACCGGTTGCCATTTCGGCAATACGCCCCTGATGAATGGCAATTCCGCCCAAAATTTGAACATAGAAGTGGCGCATTTTCAAAACTCTGTCGGCCGCCTCCCTCACCACGGCAAAAGCCTCGGGCAAAAGGTCGTTTAAGCTTTCTTTGTTTTGATATCTCCTCTTAAAATCCTCTGTGCAAGCGCGAAGTTGTTCGTCTGAAAAAGACCTATATTTTTCTTCCAAAGCCACAACTTTGTCTGCAATTTTTTTCAGTTTTTTTACTTGTGATTTGTTCTCGTTTCCAAAAAGTCCCATAAAAATCTCCTAAAAATTAAAGAAATTATAACAAAAACCCAGAAAAAAAACAAGTTTTTGCAAGTAATTTATTGCCAAAAGGAAAAAATATATATTAAATTTATTTTCTCGACAATATTTGACATTCCATTTAACTTGTGATATAATATCTAAAGAATAATTTTGATAAAGGAGTTTCTCATGGCATCTCTTGAAGACAAAATTTACAAATATAGCGACAATTTCGGCTTGATAAACTATGTTTTTCCTTACACAGTGAGTGGAGAACAAGAAGAACTTGTGATAACTCAAAGAAGTGGTTATCAATTTCAGCTTTCTTTTCGCGAAAGAAGAGAAGATCGTGATTATTTTCACACTTATGACATCCTTTCAAAAGATCGTCACTTTGATGTGCTGGAGGATAAGACGCACGGAAAATCTTTTGTTAAAGTTAAAGATGGTGCACAAGAAAAGTGGGTTGAACTTGACATAACCCCAGACAACTGCCACTTCTTTGATGATTTTGTTAATTTGCAACAAAATAGGGAAGACGTTAGAAGAGAAGCCACAAGCTTGTCTAGTGAAGAATTTTATCAAATTCAAAACAACCAAAAGCCTTTTAATTTTGTTGAAAGCCCAGAGGCAACCGAAACCGCTGAACTTGCGGCTGGAACCGCGCCTGAACCTGCACCTGAACCTGCACCAGAAGAACCTGCACCAGAAGAACCAGAGCCTATGCCAGAAGAACCTGTGGCTGAGCCTGCGCATGGACCTGCACCAGCACCTGTGGCACCAAAGCGCGAAGCCGGCTCAACGCGAAACCTCATTTCAGTGGAAGGAGAAGTTGGATATATTTATTTGCCAAGAACGCCAAACACTCCTCCTCAATATTTGAGAGTTATGCAAAAACACGGCAAGATGTATCTTAACATGACGGGAATAAACCCAAGACAGCCAAGTGCCAATACCACTTGCCAAATTCTTGATGTTTCCTCAGAGAATGTTGAAAGCAGAGGAAATTGCCTTGCGCTTGACCTTTCTTATGGCGGAAGACGCCACAGAATTGTTTTGCCAATTCAAGCAGATTTGGAACGCGGAGTTAACGCCGAACTTCTCCACGACCTAAAATCCCTTGTGGAAAATAGAAACATTCAGTTAAATCAAATCAAGCCTTGGGAAAGACCTGATGTGCGAAATTTTGCCTACGCGCCTGAGATGGAAAGAGCAATTGAGCCAAGAAGAGCCGAGCCTTCAGCCCGAGCTGAAGTTGCCCCAGACGAAACTGCTGCAACTGAAGAGCCAACTTCCGAAGAAGTGCTTGATGAAAGAGAAGCCCTTGAAGGAACTGTTTCTCTTGGAAAACAAACAAGAGGCACAGGAGCCAGAACTGGACAAAAGTTTGAAGACCTAAAAAGCACATATTCTTTTGGCGGGGTCAGTTACACCGGCCTTACCCAAACAGTAAGACTTGGCGAAGAGTTAAACCTTGGCCCTCAACAAAAAATTTCGCTTTATAAAGATGACGAGGCGGCTAAGCGACACCTGCTTGCAAATGTAACAAGAGATGTTGACGGAAAAACTCAAACAATTTATGCCGTTTTTGAAGAAGAAGACAAGAAAAGCCTTTTAATTTCTGATGAATATTTGAGAGAAATGCAAGATAGCAACCCCGGCTTTGCAATTCCAGAGGGAGAAGTTTCGCCAGTTGATGGTTATCACACTTTTGAAGTTACAAATATTCAACTTACTGCTGACGGAGAACTTTTGTATGGAATTCAAGTTGCCGGCAGGGAAGTTGCAATTTCTGCAAACGCAAGAGGCAGCCAAATTATAGCCCAAGTGGACGGCGTTCAAAGAAGAGCAATTCTGGCAAACACAGGCGCGCCACTAAACATTGGGCTTGGCACAAAAATGCTCAATGACAGATATCTTAAAGGCACAAATATCACCATTAAGCCAGGCAGCAATCAAGAACTGGTCAACGGGCTTTTAGTTCAAAGAGGCTTGCTTGAAAGAATGGAAAGAAATGACGAGCCTTTAGTGAGCGTTGGAGTTCCTAAAGAAAGCCCACAAGTCACACTTTACAATGCAAAAATACAGCAAAAAACTGCAAGTGGCAAAGCAAGCGTTGAAACAGCGGTCAACTTTGCCGTCAGAGGAGAACAACTTTTTGTTTATGCAAAAGTTGGCGGCCACTCGCCTGCGTGGATGAGAGTTGACAGCGCAAGGCTTGCCCAAACTGACCTTGAGGGAACTCATAATCAAGCGCTACTTCTCACTTCAACTCAAGGAACAGCTGAAGTCACCATTCCAATTGAGATGGATTTTGTAGAAAATAAAGAAATTCTTGCTCAACTTAACTCAAGCATCATGAAAGACGCCTTTTCTGTTCGAACCAAAGAGGGCTCAAAATCTCAAAGAGGATATTTCTATAAGGCAGACGACGAGGCTGAGCCAAGCGTTCATGATGCAAGCGTGACGCCACCAGAGGGGGCATTGTCAGTCTATGAGAGAACAAATCAAAAAACCGCAAACAAAGTTGTTTTTGATGTTTTAGGAAATTTGCAGGCAGACTTAAGCCCTCGTGAGGCGGCCGAAGGAATTGTTCCACCTGAAGAAATTCGCCCTGCTCCTGAACACCGTATTGAAACCCCTCCAGAAGCGCCTGTGGAAGAGGTCCTTGACATCCCAGAAAAAATTGATGACCCTAAAAAAGCAGACAAGCCAAAGGAAATGGAAGCGGAAGAGTGGAAGCCACATGGCGAAATGCCAAAGGTTAGAAACTGCTTGATTGGCGCAGGTGTGATTGTGACAATGTTGTCAGTGTTTTTGCCTTTCCTTGCAGTTATTGCCCCACTGTTCTTTGGCGGCGCATTTGTTGTTGAGTGGCAACCTTGGAACGCAATTGGTCAAGCAAGACAAGAGAGGGTCCAACGACAAGCTGAGAGAATTGAAAACAGTCATAAGCAAATTGAGAGACAACTTGAACAAGTTGTTGAAAGGTTTAATGATGCCAGAATTGAACTTTCAAAAATTGAAGACCAATTAAAGGACCCAGCCCTTTCTCCTAGAAAGAGAAGACAACTTGAACAGCAAAGACAACACTGCCAAAGAGAAATTCTCAATCAAAAACTTTCTGCACAAGCAATTCAAGTTTCTGCAAAAGCGCAAGCGAAGTGGAATTTGGTAAAACTTCAAGAAGATGCAATTCAAAATCACAGGCAAAGGCACGCCGAGAAAGAAGAGGTGGATTATGTAAGGCTTAGAACTCAGGCAAGAGAAAGAGACGAACAGTGGAACAGAGCAGATGAGACCGAAAGAAGAGAATTTGAAGATTTGTCTCAAAGAGAAGCGGAAGGCCGCTTGAGCGAAGAAGAGGCAGAAAGGCTTAGAAGATATCGAGAAAGATTCAGCCTTGTTGCGGCAGCCGAGCAACAAATTGAAAACGACCGCGCAGCTGATGAACGCCACAGAATTCAACTTACAAAAAATATGGAAAGCCTTCGACAAGAGCGTGATGCCGCTGATGAAGAACTTCAAGCAGCTCAGGCAGCGCGTGACAATCCAAACCCTCCAGAATCTGAGTGGATTGGGATTACATCCAGCGAAAGGATTGACACCACACTTCGCACTGACCCTGGCTATGACAGCCCTCTTCCTGGCTCCACCCAATCTCGTGAAGAGACTGAAAGCAGCCCTTCGAGAGCCCCAGAAGTTGACGCTTATGGCAGAAGAAGAGAACCCCGTTCAAGAGAATCTG
This sequence comes from uncultured Clostridia bacterium, assembly GCA_947626155.1. Taxonomy (GTDB): domain Bacteria; phylum Bacillota; class Clostridia; order Christensenellales; family UBA1242; genus Caccovivens. The sequence goes on from CANQRC010000030.1 coordinate 4,744, forward strand.
GAAGAGAAATGAGCGCTTAAAATAAATTGCAATTTGGAGAGATTTTTGTCTCTCCAATATTGTGTTAAAAGGAAAAAATATGAAAATTGGAGTTGTAGGACTTCCTAATGTGGGAAAAAGTTCCCTCTTTAACGCAATCACCGAGGCTGGCGCAGAAAGTGCGAATTATCCTTTCTGCACAATAGAGCCAAATGTGGGAATTGTGGACGTTCCAGACGAGAGATTGGAAGTTCTTGGCAAAATGTATAACACCCAAAAAATCACCCCTGCAAGCATTGAATTTGTGGATATTGCCGGCCTTGTGGCTGGCGCAAGCCACGGTGAAGGGCTTGGAAACAAGTTTTTAAGCCACATCCGCGAGGTTGACGCCATTGTGCACGTTGTAAGGTGTTTTGAAAACGAAAAAATAATCCACGTGAGCGGCTCTATTGACCCTAAGCGCGACATTGAGGTGATTGAAACCGAACTTGCCCTCTCTGACCTTGAACAAGTCACCAAATTTTTGGAAAAGAACGAGAAAATTGCAAGACAAAACAAAGATAAAGCCCTCACCCTCGCCGTTGAGATGATGAACAGAATTAAACAAACTTTGGAAGTTGGCGGTCAGGCAAGAACGCTGCCTTTTAATGAGGAAGAGAAAAAACTTCTAAAAAATTTTTCGCTTCTCACCTCAAAGCCTGTGATTTATGTTGCAAACATTGGCGAAGAGGACATTGAAAAAGAGGACAACAAATATGTTGAAAGCGTGAGGGAAATTGCCCAAAAAGAGGGCGCAAAAGTTGTTGTTTTGTGCGCCAAAATTGAGGAAGAAATTGTTGGGCTTGAAAAAGAAGAGCGCGCCCTGTTTAAAGAAGAACTAGGCATCAAAACAAGCGGCCTAGAAAAACTTGTTGTGGCAAGTTATGACCTTTTGGGGCTTATGAGTTACCTCACCGCCGGCGAAAAGGAAGTGCGCGCGTGGACAATCACCAAAGGCACAAAAGCGCCTGAGGCGGCAGGAAAAATTCACTCTGATTTTGAAAAGGGCTTCATAAAGGCGGAAGTTGTCTCTTATGCGGATTTGATTGAGGCGGGAAGCGTTTTGAAAGCAAAAGAAAAGGGCAAAGTGAGAATGGAAGGCAAGGACTACGTAGTTCAAGACGGCGATGTTATTGTTTTCCGTTTCAACAATTAGGGCTTGCCATGAAAAAAGAAGACTTGTCCCCGCTTGCTTTGGCGTTTTTGGGAGACGCCGTGCATACCGCCTTTGTGAGAATTTGGGTTTTGGAGCAAGAAAAGACAAAAATGGAAAATTATCACGAGGCTGCAAAGAAATTTTGCAACGCCTCCGCCCAAGCCGAAGTTTTGGAGAAAATTTTTGACGAACTTTCCAATGACGAAAAAGAAATTGTCAGAAAAACGCGCAACTGCAAGCCAAAGCACACGGCAAAAAATTGTGACGAAAAAACTTACAAAATGGCAACCTGCTTTGAGGCGCTTATTGGCTATTTATATTTGACAAACGCCGAAAGGCTGCAAGAAATTTTAAAAAAATCTGTTGAATGAGGGTTTTATGAACATTGAGGGAAGAAATCAAGTTGTTGAGGCAATAAAAAATGGCACAACAATAAACAAAATTATGATAGACAAAAACTTCATCTCGCGCAAAGATGATGTTATTTCTTTGGCGCGCAAAAACAACCTAAAAATAGAATTTTTGCCCAAAAAAGTGCTTGACTCAAAGTCTGTGACCAGTCATCATCAGGGATATATTGCCGAAACGGTTGAGTTTGAATATTCTTCCGTTGCCCAAATTTTGGAAAGCGCCAAAAACAAAGCGCCTTTTGTGATTTTGCTTGATGGAATTGAGGACCCTCACAATTTTGGCGCAATAATCAGAACATGCGAGTGTGCCGGCGTGGACGGAATTATCATTCCAAAAATGCGCGCCTGCCAAGTGAACGAAACCGTTGTGAGAACAAGCGCCGGAGCAATCTCCAATATGAAAATTGCCCGCGTGGCAAATTTGAAAGATGCAATTGACGACCTTAAAGAGGCAGGACTTTGGATTTATGCCTGCGAAGTTGGTGGAAAGAGCATTTATGAAGAAAAACTGACCGGCCCAATTGGAATTGTCATTGGAAGCGAGGGAAACGGCATGAAGCAGTCGCTGCGCACCTATTGCGACGGCATTGTCACCCTGCCCCTGCACGGAAGTGTGAACTCCCTAAACGCAAGTGTGAGCGCTGGAATTGCAATTTATGAAATTTTAAGACAACGCGACTGGGGTGACACCAAAAGTTTATAACGCGGACACGATTAAATCTAACCGCTAAACTTTTGGTTTCCCTCCCAAACCTCTTTCCTATTTTGGTGATTTTTAATTTTGTTCGCCAGGCAAAGCCTTACGCTCCAAAATTAAAAATTGATTATAATTTAAGTTTCAAAACCCCAATCTTTCAAATTAAAAGGATAATAATGACTGACGAAGAACTTATTGAAAAAGCAAAAAATGGTGACGAGGCGGCTGAGACGGAGTTGTTTGAGCGCTACAAAGACCTTGTGGTGAAAATCAGCCGTTCTTACTTTATTGTTGGCGGAGATTTGGAAGATTTAATTCAAGAGGGAATGCTTGGCCTTTACAAGGCGCTCAAAGGCTTCAATCCAAAAAAGGATGCCTCATTTAAAACTTTTGCCATTATTTGCATAAAACATCAAATTCAAACGGCAATAAAACGCGCCTCGGCGGACAAAAACAAGCCCCTCTCCCAAGCGGTTTCCTTTCAGGATTTTTCCGAAAACGACACCTTGGACATCCTCCCCGTGGCTCTTGTGCTTGAAAGCACGCCTGCCGAGAGGGCTATTGACAAAGAAAACTTTGAAAATCTCAAAAAAACAATCATTCAAAGCCTGTCAAAATTGGAACTTAAAGTTTTGAAGTTGTATCTTCAAGGCTATTCCTACAAAGAAATTTCCACCCAGCTTAATATAACTAGCAAGTCAATTGACAATAGCCTCTCAAGAATAAAATCAAAACTAAAAGAAAGATTAAATTAAGATATTAAAAAACTAGGATACTTCCTAGTTTTTATATTATAGAAATAATTGGTTCTGCTTGATATGTGCCAAGTTGAAGATATGTTTGAAGATAGATCACCTCTGCAGTTGGAACACTCGCCATATTGCAGTCATCTGAAACATAAATAGGAGGGTTCGATTTACCTCGTGTTGGAATAGCAGGTCTAAGCGACAACTCTTCCCCATTATTCATGCTTGTGGTGTGAATTGACATTTCTTCCAATTTGCTTCTTACTTCTTTTAATTGTTCTGCAGTCAGGGCAGAGAAAGCATTAAATCTGTTTGAATATTTCACAACATCAGAAATTGCCTCTTGAAGAGGTTTGGCATAAAGTTTTTCAACCGCAGAAAACTCTTCAGCCTGCGCAGACTTGGTCAGGCTGCTTAAATGAGGCAGTAACACTGTGGCAGTTAACTCCCAAAGCAGTTGTTTTCTTCCTCCAACTTTCTGCCCAATTGCCTTCTCGCTCAAAATGTTATGATAGGCAGAAATTGAAGAATATGCCTTTTTTGAAAATGGCATTTCAAAATAAACATCAAATTCTTTTTCAGACACTTTTTCAAAAACAAGCCTCAACTTTCCAAAAGGCGCCTTGTCCATTGCAAAAGTCAAAAGATTGAAAAACTTAACAATATCTTTAAAGTCATGATTGCCGTTGCAAAAATGCTTAAATTCACCTTCTTTATAAAAACTTTCATAGCCTGTCGCCGCATTGTTTGCAATTTCAAGAGCATCACAAAAATCATCAACATCACGCGCAATCCATTCAATTTCTGAAAACAAAGGTTTTTGCACGTCCAAATGCACATGACTGATATCATAACTCAATTTCTTTTCAAGCCCTTCATGACTAGCGTCTGCTTTTTCATAATCAGGCTTCAGGGCTTTTGTGCCAAATTCAATTACAATCCTATCTCCAATTTTTTCTAGCATTATCTTCCTCCTATGTTTTATTGTAGCACATCCCATTATTTTTGTCAATACACGCCTATTTTTTTTATAAAAAAGTGAAGATAAATTGACTTTTTTTTAAAAAATTTATAAAATGATATAAATTCTTTGAAATTACAACTCTTATTTTTAAAATTGGAGAAGAAAATGAAACTTGCAAACGGAATTGATATTGACAAAATTGTCCCAGAAAACGAACTTGAAGAGGAAATTATTGCCGACATTAAGGCGGGAAGAACAAAAGAGGTTGTCACCCGTTGTCCCCCAGAGCCAAGCGGCTATTGGTATATTGGCCATGCAAAAGCGTGGACAATAAATTTTGAAACCGCCCAAAAATTTGGCGGAAAAACAGTTTTGAGAATGGACGACTCCAATCCCGTTAAGGAAGAGGGCGAATTTGCGGACAGTTATATGGCAGACCTTGAATGGCTTGGCTTTAAACCTGCCAAATTTGTGTATGCAAGCGAAGAATATTTTGACGACATCTACAAAATTGCCGAAAAAATGATTAAAAATGGCGACGCGTATGTTTGCGACCTGTCTGCCGAAGAGGTCTCCGCCTCCCGAGGAACTTTGACTGAGCCAGGAAAAGAAAGCCCTTACAGAAACAGAACGGTGGAAGAGAACCTCAAACTTTTTAGAGAGATGAGAGACGGCAAGTTCCCTGACGGAAGCAGGACTTTGCGCGCAAAAATTGATATGTCTCACCCAAACATAAATATGCGTGACCCAGTTATGTATAAAATTGCAAGGCAGCACCACTATCGCGTTGGAGACAAGTGGTGCATTTGGCCACAATATGACTTTGTTCACCCAATGGAAGACTGTTTGGAAGGCACAACTTACAGTCTTTGTGACAAAGGTTTTCAGGACCACAGAATTGTTTATGAGTGGTTTGTTCAGCACGGCTGGAGCAAAAAATTTGCGCCAAAGCAGAGGGAGTTTTCAAGAATTGTGCTTGAAAATGTTTTGACGGGCAAGAGATATTTGAAACAACTTGTAAATGGCGGCTATGTTTCGGGCTGGGACGACCCAAGATTTCCTACCCTTGTTGGCGTAAGGCGAAGAGGCTACACCGCAAAAGCCGTCAAAGATTTTGTAAAATCTGTTGGCTGGGGAAGCACAATAGAGGTCTCCGTCCCATATTCGGCCTTGGAATATTATGTGAGGGAAGATTTAAACAAAATTGCCACCCGCGCAATGGTTGTGCTTGACCCACTGAAAGTTGTAATCACAAACTACAATGGAAGCGAAGAGTGCGAAGTGGAAAACAATCCAAATGATGAAAACGCCGGCAAGCACAAATGCCTCTTCAGCCACGAAATTTACATTGAAAAAGAGGATTTTAGCCTAAACCCACCTCCAAAGTATAACAGGCTTGTTGAGGGCGGAATTGTAAGGCTGAAAGGCGCTTACATCATAAAATGTAACAAGGCAGTTCTTGGCAAAAACGGCGAAATTGACCACTTGGAATGTGAGTATCTTCCAAACACAAAAAGCGGCCAAGACAACTCAGGGATTAAGTGCAAAGGCACAATTCATTTTGTTTCGGCAGACAACTGCTTTAAAGTGACAATCAGAGAGTTTAAAAACCTTATTAAAGACGAATATAAATTTCCTGCAAAGTCTCTTGCTGACGGCGTGAAAATTGAGGATATGTTGCAGCCAAATTCCCTCACCGAGACCACCGCACTTGCTGAAAACTTTTTAAAAGACGCCAAAGTTGAAGATAAATTCCAATTTATGAGAAAAGGCTATTATTGCGTCGATAAGGACAGCACCAAGGATAATTTGATTTTCAACAGCACAATTTCGCTAAAAGACGGCTTTAAGCCAGAAAAAAAATAAGACGCATATAAAAATATGCGTTTTTTATTGGACAAAATTTTTTGTTTTGGTTAAAATATATTTATGCTAATGATTTCAATGATTTGTTTTATGGTTTCATGCGCTTGTATGGCCGTGGCAGTTTGTTTCGTCAATGATAACAAACTTGCCTATCTTTTAAACAATTTTGGAGTCGCCCTGCTTATCTGCGCCGGGCTGGCAACAGCAACCTACAAAAACACTTTTTCGGGCTACACACTTTTGCTCACCGCTGCCGCCGCACCACTTGTGCTTTCGGTTTTTAGAAACAAACTTTTTGAAGAAAATCAAGTTTGGGCAAGGCTTATCAAATCCATGGGCTATTTGCTCTCCTCAGCAGCAATTTATGTGGCAATGCTCTACATTGGAAAAGAAACATATTATGGTGCTTTGCTTGGCGTTGGAATTGGCTTGCTTCTAACATTTTTAAACATAATTATCAAGAAAAAATACAAAAATGACGAAAAAAATCACTTTTTTCTTGAAATTTTGCTGGATTTTGTTAAATTTTTAAGCGTCGGCGTTATTTTGGGAGCGGTTGTTTGCGCACTGCTTTACTCCACAGCCCTGCCAAATATTCTGTTCGCAGTAGGCGGATTTTTGTTCTGCGGACATATAATTCTAAACAATTTTATCAGCAACAAATTCACAACAATTCCAATTTATTTGGCAATGCTCGTCTTTTTCCTCTCAATTTTGTTTATATAAACACACAAAAATGTGTGTTTTTTTGTTTTTTTTCACGCAAACTCTTGACAAAAAATGCATAATATATTAAAATAAGATTAGTGACGCGAGGTAGAGCAGCTCGGAAGCTCGTCGGGCTCATAACCCGAAGGTCGTTGGTTCAAATCCAACCCTCGCAACCAAAAGAAAGAGACTGCGCTTTGGTGCAGTTTTTTTGTTGTATAGGGTTATACAAAGTATAAACGCGTTGTGTTGAGGGTTCAAATC
>CANQRC010000031.1 GCA_947626155.1 uncultured Clostridia bacterium
TTTTGGGGACCCCGAGAGAGCGCACCTTGCAAAATCACTCTGTGCATTTTGCTGCGGTAGGAGTGCCATAAAATTTAGAAGAGCAGGCAAAGCCCTTTCTCTCCAAAATTTTATGGCGGATTTGGGGAGTGTGATAGCCCGTCTCTGTCGGCGAAAACTGCGCTTTAGGCTCGTTTTGTCGCAAGCGACAAAAGCATCGCTTTGACGCTTGTTTTCGCCTCTATTTTGCCCCGAATGTAAACCGCGCTACGCTGGCGGTTTAGGGCAATCGCTCTTGCGAAGTGTGGCGTTGGGGTATTGTGAAAGCACTGGCTTCGAAGACAAGAGGTTGAAAATATAATAAAGAGGAGACGTTGCTCCTCTTTTTTCTGTTTATTATCCGCCCGCTGTCATCCTGCATCGCGAAGCAATCTCGCTGACGGGCTTACGGGCGTTGGCGCTGCGGAGTGTAACGGAGTCGAAGGATCTCAAAACTCTTCTCTCAACGCCTACCTAACACGCAATGGGATGACAAACAAAATATTTTTTTGTTTGTCTTGATAGCAGAAAGCCACACGAAGAAGAGTGTTGTCAAATGCTTGAAATTCGCAAGAATTTTTTGCGTTAGCAAACCATTTGACTGCTCTTCAAGGTGTGGCATCTAAAATAAAAATTCCACTTATTTGATTTTCTTTTTCCCCTCTTTTCTTTCTCAAAAGAAAAGAGGGTCGTTTGTAGGGGTCTGGGGAGAATCGAAACTCCCCAGCGTCTTTCTTTGTTTCCCTTTCTTTCTAGCGCATAGAAAGAAAGGGGTTAAAGTAGTTGAGATTCTTCGACTTCGCTACGCTACGCTCAGAATGACAGCAAGGAGGAGTGTTCAGGATGAGAATAGAAGGCACAATGACAGCACGGTGCGTTGGAGGAAAAACCAGCCAAGCGTTGTTTTTTTGTTTGAAAAGGGAAATATTTAGTTTTCTTTTGCTTACTTTTCTTTAGCTTTCTCTCGCTTTCTTTTCTATTTTATCAGTTTTCTTTTGCCTACTTTTCTTTTTTTATTAGCTTTTCTCCCGCCTTTTTTTCTCTTTTATTAGTTTTCTTTTGCTTACTTTTCTTTTTTTATTAGCTTTTCTCCCGCCTTTTTTTCTCTTTTATTAGTTTTCTTTTGCTTACTTTTCTTTTTTAAAAGAAAAGTAAGAGGAATTTTCATTTTTATTTGGTATATATAGATTAACAGGGGTTTGGATTTTTGCAAAATAAAGGTTTTAGTGCAGAGTGGCTCAACGAACTCAAAAGAAAAAATGATTTGGTTTCTATTGCATCAAATTATTTGAGATTGGAGCAAAAGGGCAACAGATTTTGGGCTTGTTGTCCATTTCATAGTGAAAAAACGCCGTCTTTTTCTATTAACAACGACGAGGGCTTTTATCATTGTTTTGGCTGCAAAGAGTCGGGCGACGTGATTAAATTTTTGCAAAAAATGGAAAACATAGACTTCATGGATGCCGTGCAAATTTTGGCGGACAGAGTGGGAATGGAAGTTCCCGAGTTGCAGGACAAGGAAAAGTTTGACCAGGCAAAGAAGAAAAAGGCGAGGCTTTTGAGCGCGCTGGACTATGCATACAAACACTATATGGAAAACCTCTATGGCAAGGACGCCAAGCAGGCGCAGGACTACATAAAGACAAGACATTTCACTAGGCACGAACTTGAAGACTTTAAGATTGGCTATTCCAAAGATTGGACGGAGATTGTGGACTACCTCAAAGGCAAGGGCTTTTCGGAGGAGGAACTTCTTGAAGCGGGCATTGCAAACAAGAAGGACGGGCGGCTGTTTGATATGATTGGTGGCAGGCTAGTCTTTCCAATTTTCAACTCTTTTGGGGAGTGCATAGGGTTCAGCGCGAGGGCGCTTGAAAAAACTGACTTTGCAAAATATAAAAACACCGCTGAGACGCCTGTTTTTCAAAAGGGAAGAGTGGTTTTTGGAATAAACCTTTTGAAGGCGCAAAAACAACAACAACTTTTGGACAAAATCATCTTGGTTGAAGGGCAAATGGATGTTATTGCAATGCACAAAGGCGGCTTCAAACAGACCGTTGCCTGCATGGGCACGGCTCTCACCAAAGACCATGTTCAGGAGCTAAAACGCTACAACGAAAACATTGTGCTTTGCTTTGACAACGACGGCGCTGGCGAAAAAGCCACGGTGAGAGCAATCAATATGTTCAGAAACGAGAATGTCAACTTGAAAGTTGTGAGGCTCTCTGGCGGCAAAGACCCCGACGAAGTTTTGAACAATTTGGGCAAAGACAAACTGAAAGAGATGATTGACAATGCGCTGCCATACATGGAGTGGCTGATTGAATATCATAAAAAGAAATACAACCTTTCCGACCCCGAAGAAAAGGGCAAGTTCGTGAAGGATGTCTTGGCGGAAATATCAAAGTTGGACAGCCCATCACTTTATGAGCCATATCTTGAAATTGTGCGGGATTTAACAAAAATTCCAATTGACATTTTGAGGCGAGATATTTTGCGCGTGGGCAAAACTGAGGCAAAAATGCCTGAAAATTTGCCAAAAATTCAAGAAAAAGTTGAAAAAAGTGATGAAAAAGCTGCAAAATTCATTTTGGCGTCACTTTTGCATAAGAAAAAATATGTTGACGAAAAAATTGATTATAGAAAACTTTTGGAAGGTTTTGAGAGTTATTTGGATATAATTGATGAAAACTTGCCACTTTCCGCGATTTTTGACAACGAGGGCGCAAGTGAGGATCAACTGCTTATGGAAATTTTGAATTTCAACTTTTCGGAGTTTGGCGACGACGCGCAGGTTTATTTTAGAAATTGCGTGTGGAAACTTGCTGAGCAGAAACTGAAAAAAGAACAAGAAGAGTTGAACACGAAATACAAAAATAGTGAAGATTTGTTTGAGCGCGGTGAATTTGCAAAAAAACTTGGGCAAATTGCCTTGCAATTAAAAAACAAAAGTTTGGAGGAATTTAATGTCAGAAACAACAGAACAACAAGCCAAAATTAAAACGCTTTGCGAAAAAATACAAGCCCTTGCAATGAAAAAGGGTTCAATAAATCAAGAAGATGTTTGCTTTCCGCTCATAAAGGCGGGCGCAAACGGGGAAGAAATTGACAAATTTTTGCAAATTCTTGAAAAGCGCGGCGTAAAGATAATCAAGACAAATGACGAAGATTTGTATAAAGATGATTTTTCCGACCTTGTCATGTCGGCAAGCGTGGACGACCCCGTTAAGATGTATTTGAAAGATATTGGAAAAGTGCCTTTGCTCTCCGCGGAGGCAGAGAGAGACCTTGCAAAAAAAGTTATGCAAGGGGATGAACACGCAAAATCCGTTTTGTGTGAGGCAAACCTTCGCCTTGTTGTCAGTGTGGCAAAGAGATATGTTGGAAAAACTTCCATGTCTTTTCTTGACCTCATTCAAGAGGGCAACATGGGGCTTTTGCGCGCAGTGGATAAATTCGACTACACAAAAGGCTTCAAATTCTCAACATATGCAACATGGTGGATTAGACAAGCCATCACGCGTGCCATGGCAGACCAATCCAGGACAATAAGAATTCCTGTTCACATGGTTGAAACAATAAACAAATATGTTAAAGTTGTGCGCTCGCTGATGCAAAAACTTGGCAGAGAGCCTACAATTGAGGAGATTGCCGAGGAACTTGGCACGACGGTTGCAAAAGTCATGGAAATTCAAAGAACCGCCCAAGACCCAATTTCGCTTGAAACCCCAATGGGCGAGGAAGATGACGGAAAAATGGCAGACGTGATTGTTGATGAATCTGCAAAATCACCAATTGACAGCGCCACACAGTCGCTTTTGCGTGAACAACTTTTAGCGGTTATTGACACGCTTACGCCTCGCGAACAAGAGGTTATTCGTCAGCGTTATGGCCTCATGGACGGCAGGCAAAAAACTTTGGAAGAAGTGGGAAAAGAGTTTTCCGTTACAAGAGAGCGCATAAGACAAATTGAGGCAAAGGCGCTTAGAAAACTCAAACATCCAAATCGCAGCAAAAGGCTTGCAGATTTTGTGGAATAATGTTATTATAACTGTTACAGGAGAATTTTATGGAAAACTTATTAAAATATCAAAATTTGGACAACGAACTTTTTAAGATTGAGCAAAAATTGTCGTCCAGCCCTTACAGAAAAAAGGCGAACGAGCTTACCACAATTGCAAAAAAATCTCAAATTCGCTCCACAGAACTTGAAGCGGAAGCGGAAAAAGTGCTTGCCGACATTTCTGACATCAAAGAAAAATATGCAATCAACAAAAAGAAATTGGACGAGATGCTTGGCGGAAAACTTGAAAAAATGTCAATGGAAGAGCTTGAAAAGGCAAACGCCTTGAAAGGAAAAATTGCTTCAAACTTAAACATTCTTGAAAAACTTTTGCAAAAAGCGGCAGAGAATGTCAACCGAATTTTGGCGGACTTCAACAAGGCAAAAAAGACTTTTGATGACGCCAGAAATCAATTTGCAATTTGCAAGCAAAAAATTGACGAAGAGACCAAGGCCCTTGAACCAGAAAAAGAGAAAATCAGAAAACAGCTTGAAGTGCTTGAAAAGGATGTTGAGCCAAACCTTATGGCAGAATATAAGAAAAAGCGTGCCGACAATATTTTTCCTGTGATTGTTCCGCTTGAGGGCGAAAATTTCTGTGGCAGATGCAGAATGGAGCTTCCAAAAGTTGCAATCTCGCGCCTGAAAGAGAAAGGAATAATCACCTGCGAACACTGCAAAAGATTTATCTATAAAAAATAAAACATATACAAAAAGTATATGTTTTTTTTAAAAAATTGCGTTTTTTTGCAAAAATTTTTGTTATTTTATGGTTTTTAAGATGTTTTTTGTGGCATAAACAAATTTTTCTATCTCTTGATAGGTGTTAAAATAAGAAAGCGAAACTCTCACCGCGCCGCTTTCAAGTGTGCCAAGCCACTTGTGTTTGAGCGGGGCGCAGTGATAGCCTCCACGCACGCAAATTGACCACTTTTCATTCAAAATATTTGCAATGTCATTCGAGTTCGCGTTTGGAAAGTTGAAGGCAAAAACTCCGCTTGTGTTTTCAATTTTTGTGTAAATTTCAAGCGGCAATTTTGAAAGTTCATAGTGAAGATAGGTTGTCAAATCTTCCAATTTTTCATGAATGGCAAAAAAATTTTCTTCCACAAAATTCAGTCCCTCACCAAAGGCGAGAATGGCGGGCGTGGGCAGAGTTCCGCTTTCAAATCTCTCGGGCGAGGAGAGCGGCTGAGAGAGTTCAAGAGAATTTGTGCCTGTTCCGCCAAAGCGAATTGGTGAAAGGGGAAAATCTCCATTCAGCGCCAAAACGCCAACGCCTTGCAAGGAATAAAAACCCTTGTGAGGGGCGAGGGCAAGCATGTTTATTCCGCTTTCTTTCATGTTGTATTGAAAATGGCCGCCACTTTGCGCGCCGTCAACCAAAAACAAAATCCCTTTTTGCGCAAGATGTTTGCCAATGTCCTCAACGTCCGCCTTGTCGCCATTCACATTTGAAATGTGATTGCAGACCACAAGATAGGTGTTGTCTTTCAGCGCCTTTTCTATGTCTTGCCAAACAACGCCAACCTTTCCCGTCTGCTCGCAGACGGTATATGAAAAATTGGGGTCAATCTCTTTTAAATGTTCAAGCACGCGCGCAACGGAGTTGTGTTCGTTCGGCGTGCAAACCACATTTCCGCCCTCTTTATAACTTCCCAAAATAGCAAGGTTCAGCGCGTCGGTGCAGCCGCCGGTGAAAATAATTTTGTCGGGCGTTGTGCCAAGGTGCTTCGCCGTATGCTCCCTCACCTTTTCCACTTCCATTGCCGTTTTTATTGCCATCTTGTGACCGCTTCGCCCCGGGTTTGCCGTAAAAGAGGTTATGCAATTTAAAACTGCGCGTTGAACATTTTTCGGTTTTACAAGCGTTGAAGCCGAATTGTCTAAATATATCATCTTTTCCTCTTTGCCAAAAATTCTTCATTAACAATATAATATTTTAGGGGCAATTTTGTGCATAAGGAGGAGGCTTATGAACTATACACTTGCAGTTTTTTCCTCTCGCTACGCAACCTTGAACTTTGCAAATTTGTTGAGGGCAAACCGAATTCCCGTTGCAATAATAAACACGCCTCAAAGCATCTCGCGCGCCTGCGGAATTTCTGTAAAATTTTTAAGCGACTACTTTTCTTTGGTGCAGTCGCTCCTGCCTCAAGTGGCTTTAACTAATTTTGTTGGCTTTTATTCCATGGTTGGAAACAATATAATAAAATTGTAAAAATTCACATAAAATACTAAAATGAAGTGGTTTTTTGCGATTTTTTTGACTTTTTCGCTGATTTTTTTGACAATTTTTGGCGTGGATTGTTTTTATGGCATAGTTTTTCCTGTTAAATTCGAAGCGGAAATCAGCGCCGCCAGTCAGGAGTTTGGGGTTGAAAAAGCGGTCATTTTTTCGGTGATAAATGTTGAAAGCCACTTCAACCCAGAGGCGGTTTCCTCAAAAGGGGCGGTGGGGCTTATGCAGGTTATGCCCACAACGGCTCAAACTTTGCAAGAGCAGGCGGATTTGAAAGACCCAAAAGAAAACATCTTTGTCGGCACAAAATATTTGGCAAAACTTGTCTCGCGCTTTGAAAATCTTGAAACCGCGCTTTGCGCCTACAATGCCGGGCCAACAAATGTTTCAAAATGGCTGCAAAACAAGGATTATAGCGAGGACGGAAAGACCTTGAAAAAAATTCCATTTGAGGAAACGAGAAATTATATACAAAAATTTCGAAAAAACTTGAAATATTATCAAACGAGGATAAAAAAATGAAAATGTCCAAAAATGTATGGACATTTTTTTTGATTTGTTGTAAAATATGCGTATGCGGATATGGCGGAATGGCAGACGCGCTGGATTTAGGTTCCAGTCCGAAAGGGTGGAGGTTCAAGTCCTCTTATCCGCACCAAATAAGAATAATCCGAAACAAAAAGCGGATTGGAACAGCAAAACTTTTCAAAAATTTTTGCCAATGTGAGTAAAAGTGTCGTGACTTTTGCCCAAAATGTTGTATAATGGAAGTGTCAAAAGGAGACACAAATGAAATTTTCGGAGAAGTTAAAAAAGTTAAGGGCGGAAAACAATATGACGCAAGATGACCTTGCGGATAAAATTTTTGTCACGCGCACCGCTGTTTCAAAATGGGAGACCGACAACGGCTATCCAGGCATTGAAAGTTTGAAACTGCTTGCAAAACTCTTTGGCACAAGTGTTGACGAACTTATCAGCGAAGATGACATCAAGCAAAAAGCCAACTTGGAAGAGAGGAACAGCAAAATCAATCACATTATTGCTTTGATTGGGCTTGCCATTGCGGTTGGGTTTAGCATTGGGATGGTTTTCATCAAAAATGACATTGTGAAAGACCTCTTTGTTGCATTGGGCATTGCTGGAACTGCAATATATTTGACTTTCACAGAACTTTCTTTGATAATATATCATGACAAGTTTTTAACAAAAAAGCAAAGAATATATTTCAAAGCACGAGAATTTCTAGGAGCATTGCTATTATGCCTGGTGCTTTCAATTGCAGTTGCAGTGAAATAAGGAGAGAAAAATGAAAAAAGAAATTGAAGAAAAAAAATCATACGTCGAGGATTTGGACACAAAAATAATTTGCCCAGTCTGTGGCAAATATAGATTTGATGAGGAATTTGATATTTGCCCATATTGTCATTGGGAAAATGACCTAGGACAATTAGCCAACCCAAATCTCGAAGGCGGAGCAAATGACAAATCTCTTAATCAATATAAAAAACACTATAAACATTCATTTTTAAGGCTGGTGACTTTTTGGCGTAAGAAAATTAAGGAGTGAAAAATGGAAAAATATATTTGCCCAATTTGTGGATATGATGGGCTTGAAGATGACCCTTATCAAGAGACTTTTGAAATTTGCCCTTGTTGCGGCTATGAATTTGGAGCGGGAGAAGATTTTGACAAGCGCAGACACGATTGGCTTAAAAGTGGCGCGAAATGGTGGTTTAAACAGGAAAACCCACCTCAGAATTGGAACGCACTTAAACAAATAAATAACATTCAAAACTATGTTTTTGAAAGATATAAAAGGCGTGGCGAATTTTTGGAATTTCAACTTTGTGAAAAAGAAAATTCGGGGAAAATAGATTTAAAAAGTATTAAGCATTGGCAAGAAAGTTCTTTGTATGTTTATTCTGAAAATCCACTTTTTGAAAAATATCTTGCTTTGTTGCAAAACGCATTGCTTTCAAATGGCGAAATTGGGTTTGACGAAAGTGGAATAAACTATTACTCCCACGAAAAGACGATTGAACTTTACAACAAAGTTCAAAAAGACGAAAACTTGCCTGACAAAAAAGTTTTGCTCACATGGCTAGACGATGTTATCAAAACAGGCCATGGCTTTTATATTTTGGGAATTTAAAAGGAGAGAAAATGGAAAAAATAGCACAAAAAGTTTTGGAAAATGAAATATACAATTATTTCAAAACTAATATTCCCGAACTTGAAAAACAAATTGGCGAACCTGTCGATGAATATGAAGATTTTGATTACTCTGAGGGTGGGCTTGGGCAAGATGCCGATTTTGTTGAAATGTATTTGTTGTTAGAAGGAATTGCTTATAACGGACTTGAACCCGTTCTTAAAAATATTTTTAAAACGAAAAACACAAAAAGATTAGCAGAAATCTTTAAAGTGATTGAAGATTTTAAAACTGAATATGGAGAATATGATGAAAGATATTCTCAATCCTTGTGGAGTATGTTTGCCAATGATTTTTTTACTATTTGTAGAGATTTAGATAAAAATATATTTGATTACATTTGGACAATATTCAGCGAAGATTTGAAAGATGAATATACTTTATGGAAAACTGATTATGAAAAATGGCAAGTAGAAAATTAAGGAGAAAAAATGGCAGAGATTTTGTTTAATAAAACCGGAATTGTTCGTGCTGGGCAATGTAAAGGCTGGAATGTGGTGATTGAAAAAGAGCAGGACGAGTATGGCGATGAGTACTATGTTTATCTTCAAAACCCAAAAACAAACGAAGTATTTGATGACTATTATGACAATTTTGAGCTTTTGAAAAAAGCCGTCGAAGAAATGGATGTTGAGTGGACGACCGACGAAGTAAATGTAAAAGGAGTGAGGTATGGCAAAAATTGAGTTTGATTGTCCTGGAATAATTCATGGTGGGACATATGATGGTTGGACAATTACAATAGAAAAAGCGCTAGATGACCCAAGTTTTATGTGTGCATTTTTGAAAGCGCCAAATTCAACTGAAAATTATGACCATTTTCTTGAAGATGGCATTGATGTGATACTTGAAGACTTTGTTGCAAATTGCGACATAGAGTGGCAACTTGATAAAAAATTAAAAATTAGTGAAGAAAGGCAAAAGGAAAATAAAGTTATTGGCTGGTGGGTTGCAAATTTGCCAAAGTCTCAAAAAGTTTTTAGCATGATGACAGAGGGTTGTGACCCAACAGAAGCGGTTGGCATCTATGTTTTGATTGGCAGTTTGGTTTTGGAGTTCTATGACAAGCCGCTTAAAGCACACAACGAAAAAGAATTGAAAAAATTTTTGGAGTTATACAATCAGTTTATAGAAGAGTTTAAAGGAACTTTTTTAGAAAACAATGGCAAAAAACTTGCAAAAAATCCAAAGGCTCAAGATTCAATTATTGCAATGGTGAGCACAGAAATGGGTGAAGACACGGACCCAAAAGACTATGATTATGTCTTAAACCTTATGCCAGAAGGGATTATGAAAGAAGAATTTAAAAATTTTGTTGACTGGGCTAAAAATAATTAACAAAAAGCAATTTTATGATATAATAAAACAAAAAAGGAGAATAAAAAATGGGATACAATCTTAAAAAATTGACAGAAGAATTGAAAGGAAAAGGCCTTGCGGATGACGGGCTTGTTGCTTGGGGACAAAACACAAGTGGCATGGGCGGATTTTTGGGCGGAATAGTTGGCGCCGCCATTGAAGCAGGCGTTTCAAAAATGCACACAATTTCTTGCAAAGGTGACAAAATTGTCATCATTCCTTTTTCTAACAGTGAAATTAAATACAGCGAAGGCATTATGATTGATAAAAGCAAAATTAAAAGTGCAAAAATTTCAGGACTTATGACTGCAAAATTGAAACTTGAAACCACAGATGGGAAGTCTCGGGCATATTCAATCACACAAGGCAAGGATGCGGTAAAACAAATCTTAGCAAAATTGGGACTTTGAAAGCCTTTTAGCAGCGTTGGCGGAAAAAGTTTGAAATAAAAAACAAGAGGAGGAAACTTTTCTTTTTTGTTGTCTTATTTTGGGCGGTGTGATATAATGTTGAATATTGCTTGGAATGCCAAGGAGGAGTTGTGGAATACAGAGATTTGTTTGATGGAAACAGAAATCCAATTGGTGAAAAAGTTGCAAAAGGCGAAAAGTTTGGCGCGGGCAAGTTTATTGTTGTGGTGATGGTGTTTATTGAAAACAGCAAAGGGGAAATGCTGCTTCAAAAAAGGGCGGAATCCAAGGGCGGCAAATGGGCAACCACAGGCGGGCATCCAACATCTGGGCAGAGCAGCCGCGAGGGGATGCTTGCGGAGTTGAAAGAGGAAATTGGCGTGGAAGTTGCGCCAGAGGAACTTGTGCTATTCAAAACAATAAAAACGCAAAAAACATTTGAAGATTTATATTATTTGCACAAAGATATTGATATTAAAGGCACCAAACTGCAAAAGGACGAAGTCCAAGACTTAGGCTGGTTTTCCAAGGCAGAAGTGGAGAATTTGATAGCAACAAATCAGTTCTTTACTCCGCATTTAGAGCCATATTTTGAGTATTTGAAATTGAAACAGGAGGGAAAATGAAACCATATATTCACAAGGTTCAATATTATGAAACTGACAAAATGCAATTTACTCATCACTCAAACTACATCCGCTTCATGGAGGAGGCAAGAACCTATTTTTTGGAGCAGGTGGGCTATCCTTACAAGAGGGTTGAGAGCGAGGGGATTTTTTCGCCGGTAATTGGCGTGAATGTTAGTTACAAAAAGCCAACAACTTATGCCGACGAAATTGAAATTGAGGTTAAAATTAAGGATGTCACGCTTGCAAGGTGTGAATTTGAATATGTTATGACGTGCAGGGGCGAGGTTGTTTGCACCGCCACAAGTCAGCACTGTTTCCTTGACGAAGCGGGCAGGCCGGTCTCTCCAAAACGCAAAAATCCACAGTTTTATGAAAAAATGTTGTCGCTTTGTCAAAAATAATTTGATTTGTCTGACATTTTTTTGATTTTTTCTTGACTTTTACTTTTCAAAGTGCTAGACTTATAAAGCGTTTGCAGGTGTAGTTCAGTGGTAGAACACTAGCCTTCCAAGCTGGTTGCGAGGGTCCG
>CANQRC010000032.1 GCA_947626155.1 uncultured Clostridia bacterium
GCCCCCTCTATCACCCCGAACATCCCCTGCTGTCATTCTGAACGAAGTGAAGAATCTCTCAACAACCTTGTCACCCCGAACACCTCCCGCTGTCATTCTGACGCGAAGCGAAGCGGAGAGGAAGAATCTCAAAAACAAAAAACCAATCACATTAAATGATTGGCTTTCTTTTTTAATAAATAGCTCTGCTGCAAGATTCCCAAATATTTGATTTTCTTTTGCTTACTTTTCTTTTCTCCAAGCAATCCGTCTTGTGCTAACAATTCCCAAATATTTGGCTTTCTTTTGCTTACTTTTCTTTTTTCCAAAAATTCAGTCTTGTACTAACAAATTCCCAAATATTTGGCTTTCTTTTGCTTACTTTTCTTTTTTCCAAAAATTCAGTCTTGTACTAACAGATTCCCAAATACTTGGTTTTCTTTTGCTTACTTTTCTTTTTTCCAAAAGAAAAGTAAGTTAGGCTCTTTTTCTTGCTCTTTTTCTTGCCTGTTCGCTTTTCTTTTTACGAGCAACGCTTGGTTTGTCATAAGCTTCTTTCTTTCTAATGTCGCCAATAATGCCGTCTTTTTGGCATTTTCTTTTAAAACGTTTAAGCGCGCTTTCAAGACTTTCGTTCTCGCCAACCTTAACAGTCGTCAACCTTCTCACCACCTTCAAATTAAAATTTCGGAAAGATAATACCATAATAAATGACCAAAGTCAAGCGAAAATGAAAATTTAAGCCACAATTTTTGAAGAAATGCATGAAAATGTTTTGCTTTTTCAAGTTTTTGATGTATGATAATATTGAAATTTGGAGGGATTATGAGAAGATTTTTCGGCGAAAAAGTAAACGGTCAAATTCAAATCACAGGAGATGAATTCAATCACCTAAAAAATGTTTTGAGGCTTGGCCTTGGCGACCAAGTTATGGTCTATTTGGGTGATGAATATGAATACGCCTGCGAGATAGAACAAATCATCAAAAAATGTGCTTTTTGCAAAATCATTGGTCAAAAATTGTGCGAGGGCAACCCACAAAAAAACATTGTGTTGTATCAAGCCCTGCCAAAGCGCGAAAAGTTTGAATTTATTGTTCAAAAAGCCACAGAAATTGGCATAACAAAAATTGTTCCTTTCGTGTCAGAGCACGTCATTGCAAAAGTGACTGAAACAAAACTTGAAAGGCTAAAAGCAATTGCAAAAGAGGCGTGCAAACAGTGCGAAAGGTCTGTTCCTCCTGAAATTGGCGAAGCGCTTGACGTTGCAAAAGTAATTGAAGAATTTGGAAAATATGACATTGTTCTGTTTGCAAATGAAAGGGCAGACAAGGGCGAAAAACTAAAAAGCCTTGAAAAATATAAAAACATAGCAATCATTGTCGGCTCAGAGGGCGGCTTCTCCTCAAAAGAAAAAGACAAATTCATTGACGCTGGCGCAACCGTTGTCAGCCTTGGCAAAAGGATTTATCGCAGCGAAACGGCTTCGGTTGCCATGATGAGTTTGGCATCAATTTTAAGCGGAAACTAAAATGAAAATATCAGTTCTTACACTTGGATGCAAGGTGAACAAATATGAGAGCGACGCTCTCATTTTTGAACTACAAAACAGAGGATTTGAAACAAGCGACAAATTGGAGTTTGCCGATGCTTTTATCATCAACACCTGCGCCGTCACAAATGAGGCAGAGAAAAAATCCAGGCAGATGATTGAGCGCGCAAGAAAATGCAATCCAAATGCAAAAATCTATATTATGGGATGCGCCAGCCAAAACAGACCAAAACAGTTTGAAAATCACGGCGTCACTTTTTTAATTGGCACGGCGGGCAAGAAAAAACTTTTGGACGAACTTGACGCGCAGGGCGAGGAACTTTTTGACCTTCCAGCCGAATATGAGGACAATTTGTATTCTGCGCAATCGCTTTCGCGCGCATTCATAAAAATTCAGGACGGCTGCAACAACTTTTGCACATATTGCATAATCCCCTATCTTCGCGGCAGAAGCAGGTCAAGAAAAATTGAGAGCATTGCTGATGAAGTTTCTCGGCTTCCCGAAAGAGTGAAAGAAGTTGTGCTTGTGGGCATAGATGTTTCAGATTTTAGAGAGAACGGCGAAAAGGCTCTTGGCAAACTGCTTGAAAGCCTTGATAAATTTGATAAGCGCCTGCGCCTCTCGTCCATGGAAGACAATTTGATTGATGAAAACTTTCTAAAAACACTGAAAAGGCTTAAAAACTTCTGCCCACATTTTCACCTTTCTCTTCAAAGCGGAAGTGACAGTGTGCTTAAAAAAATGAACCGAAAATATTCCACAAAAGACTTTGAAAAAAGCGTGAATCTTATTCGAAAATACTTCCCAGGTGCCGGCGTCACAACCGACATAATTGTTGGCTTTCCAACCGAAACAGAAGAGGAGTTTGACGAGACGCTTAAATTTGTTGAAAAAGTCAAATTTTCACAGTTGCACATATTCCCATATAGCAAGCGCGAAGGAACAGTGGCGGCAAAAATTTATAAAGATTTGTCCGGGAAAATTAAGGCCCAAAGGCTGAAAAAACTTGAAGAACTTGGCAAGAAACTTAAAAAGGAATTTGTTGAGCAAAACACAAATGGAAAATTGCTGATTGAAGAAAATAACGGCGAATATTTTGAGGGTTACACAGAAAATTATATCAAGTGCTACATCAAAGGGAATTATCAAATTGGCGATGTTGTAAGCGTGAAATTTGAAAAACTTTTCAAAGACGGCGCGCTGGTAAGTTCGCTTTAAATCTTGTTTCTATTTTGCCCGTGAAAGTCCACCCATGGGCTTTGTTTTGTCAAAAAATTCTCAAAATTTGAAATATTTATCTCATTTGGCGAAATTTTTCCAAGGTCTTGCCAAGAAATTGGAAAGGAAATTGGCGCATTCTCTCTGGCGCGAAGCGAATATGGTGCAACACACGTTGCGCCTTTTTTGTTTCTTAAATAATCAACAAAAATCTTGCCGTGCCTTTGGTCTTTTCTTATGTTTGAAGTGAAAAAATCTTTGTGCTTTGCCTCCAAAAGCAGTGCAATATCCTTTGAAAACTGCCCAAAAAATTCCCAATCTTTCCTTTTTGAAAATGGCACAACAATGTGGTAGCCTTTCCCTCCGCTGGTCTTCAAATAGGAATTTAGTTTCAGCCCATCCAAAACGCCCTTCAAAAGAAGCACTCCCTCCCTAAGTTTTCCAAGCGTCACGTCCTCGCTTGGGTCGAGGTCAAAGACCATGGTGTCCGGCCTGTCCAAAGACGAAACCTTGCTTGCCCAAGTGTGAAATTCCAGCGTGCCCATCTGCGCCTGAAAAACAAGCTCACGCATATTTGTAATGTAAAAATATTCGTCTTCGTCAACAAAAACGCTCTTCACAAACGCCTTTTCAGTTGTAGGGTGTTTTTTAAAAAATTTCTCGCCATTTATGTTCTCGTGACACCTCACAACGCTCAAAAGCCTCCTGTCAAGAAAGGGCAACATCAGCGGCGAAATTTTTTGATAATATTTCACAACATCAATCTTTCTCGTGCCGCTATTTGGAAAAAGAATTTTGTTGGGATTTGTAATTTCAATGTTTTCAATCTTCGTTTTTTCTGTCATGGCTCATCTCCAAACAAACGCTCTTTGGCTCTTTATCAAATCTAAGTCCAACAAAACTTGGCTGCCTCAAAATTTTATCCTTTGTAAGTTCTGCAAATTCAATTTCAGCAACCTCTTTTGGCTGAACCCAAATCACTTTTTCATGAGAAAATTTAGGAAAATTTTCAAAAAAATCAGGTTTTTTCGCAATTTTTTTAAGTTTTTTCACAATTTCAACCCTGTTTTTTGAATTGAACCCTGTTCCAACCTTGCCCACATAAACAGGATTTTCGTTCTCAAAATAGCCCAAAATCAACGCGCTTAAAATTGGATTTTTCTCTGTTACAACATAGCCGCAAACCACAAATTCCTGCCTATGGCGGCACTTAATTTTCAGCCAAGTTTCGTCCCTTTGCCCGTTATAAGTTGAGTCAACTTTTTTTGCAACAATCCCCTCCAAATTCATCTTCTTTGCCAACGCGAAACTCTCTTCGCCCTTGCCCAAAACATAACTGCTATTTATCAAATTGCCTTTCAAGGAAAGTTGCTCCAAAATCTTTTTTCTTTCAAGCAAATTCTTCTCTCTTATGTCCTCCCCTTGAAAGGCCAAAATGTCAAACACAACATAAAAAATCTTGCTGTCGTTCACGCCTATTTCGTCTCTTAAAAGGGAAAAATCACTTCGCCCATTTTCGTCGAAAGCCACAACTTCGCCGTCCAGCACAAACGCAAATTTTTCGCTTAACTTTTTCAAATTTTTCACAATTTGAGGAAACTTTTCTGTGTAATCAACATGGTTTCGCGTTTGAAGCACAACCTTTCCATTTTCGCAGAATGCCAGCATCCTATATCCGTCATATTTTATCTCAAAAAGCCAATTTTTGCCCTTCGGGATCTTCTCGGTCAGAGTTGCAAGTTGAACTTCGCACTTTGTAAAAGGGTTTTTTATTTTCTTAATCCTAGGCTCGCTCTTTCCACAGAATTCGTCCTCTGATTTAATCAAGAGCCAATTGTCATCCTTCGTTCTTAGAAGCGACCACTCGCCTTTAAGTTTTTCGCCAAACAAAACAAATTTGAGATGCCCCTTGTTTAGTCCAAAGTCCATGTCCCAAACAGGAGAATATTTGCCCTTGTCAAAAATTTGCACAGTGCCTGCGCCATAATTTCCCTTTGGGATGACGCCCTCAAAATTTATGTAATCAAGTGGGTGGTCCTCAACCTTAACCGCCAGCCTCTTAACCTTTGTGTCATATGAAAAACCTTTTGGCACAGCCCAACTGAGAAGCACCCCGTCATGCTCCAAACGAAAATCATAGTGCTTCGCCCTTGCTTCATGATATTGCACAACAAATCTATTTTTGCCCTCGTTTTTAACTTTTCCAATAGGTTCATTTGTTTTTTCAAAATTTCTTTTTTTGTTATATTTTTCTAATTTCATAATAAAATATTGCGCAAAAAATATAAAAAAATTAAAAAATAATGCATTTTTTGTAATTTTTTATTATTTTTTTGAATTTTTTGTGTTTTTTTTGATAATTTATATTTTTATTTATATTTTATTTTGCCTGTTTTAAACTTTTTTGTAGCGCCTCCATAAGGTTTATTATTTTTGCAGGCTCCGCCTCCTCTTTCTGCTCAACAATTTCATGCCCAGCAATTTTTCTCTTAATTGCTTTCATTAATTTCTCATTGTATTCGTCTTTATATTTTTCTGGCTTAAACGGCTCGGTCATTTGGTCTATCAAACTTGTGGCAAGTTCCAACTCTTTCTTCTCTATTTTTGGCAATTTAATCTCAGCGCTTTTTTGAATTTCATCAAAAAAATACAATGTGTTCACAAGCATTCTTCCGTCCCTCGCTCTTATCAAAAGCAGTGTCTCCTTTGTCCCAAGCACGGTTTTGGCAATCCCCGCTTTTTTCTTTGTCTGCATTGCCTCCAAAAGCACGCCATATGCCTTTTCGCCGCCCGTTGGAGTGACATAATAAGCCTTATCAAAATAGATGGGGTCAATTTCGTCCAAATTCACAAACTGCTCTATTGTTATGTTCTTGTCTTTCGGCGTCTTTATCTTTTCAAAGTCCTTCTCAGTGAAGATAACATACTTCCCCTTCTCATATTGATAGCCCTTAACTATGTCCTCGTTTTTAACTTCCTTGTCATCACAATCCACGCAGGTCTTTTTGTATTTCACGCGCGACATTGTGTTTTTCTCAATCATATTGAAGCCAATATCATTCTCTTTTATGCTTGCGCTCAGCGTGATTGGAATGTAAACAAGGCCAAAAGTGATTGCGCCTTTATAATAAGCCATAATTCCCTCCAAAAACTATTTTTTCCAAAAAAGCGCAAAAAATGAAATAAAAATAAAAAAAGACTCGTTTTTTCAAGCCTTTTTTATAATTTTTTAAATTTTATTCGCCGACAACTTCTTCGTCTTTCTCAACCTTAACAGGAACAACTGTGCGGTATTTCTTCAAGCCAGAGCCGGCAGGAATAAGTTTTCCAATGATAACGTTTTCTTTAATTCCAATAAGGTTATCAACCTTTCCTTTAAGCGCAGCATCTGTAAGCACTCTTGAAGTTTCCTGGAAGGATGAAGCCGAAAGGAAGGACTCGGTTGAAAGTGAAGCTTTGGTGATTCCAAGCAAGATTCTTCTTGCAATTGCTGGTTTTCCGCCCTTGGCAAGAACTCTTTCATTTTCCTCTTCGCATTTTGAAATGTCAACAATTTCGCCAGAAAGAAGATTTGTGTCTCCGCTGTCTTCAATCTTAACTTTTTTGAGCATTTGTCTGATGATAATTTCAATGTGTTTGTCGTTAACGCTAACGTTTTGCCCACGGTAAACAGCAATAACTTCGCTGAGAAGATATTGTTGCAAGCCCTTCAACCCCTTCGTAACCAAGAGGTCGCTTGGGTTGATTGAGCCGGCGGTAAGCTGAGTTCCTGGCTCAACGTTGTCGCCGTTCTTAACCTTCAAAACGGCAGGTTTTCTTACTTCATAATCAATGTCGCCCTCGCCTGTGACAACTGTGATATAGTAATTTTTGGCGTCTTCTTTAAGTTTGATTTTCCCGGAAACCTCACTCAAAACGCATTCACCTTTAGGTCTTCTTGCCTCAAAAATTTCTTCAACACGAGGCAAACCTTGTGTGATGTCCGCAGCAACTGCCGCACCGCCCGAGTGGAAGGTTCTAAGCGTAAGCTGAGTTCCTGGTTCACCAATTGACTGAGCGGCAATAATTCCCACCGCCTCGCCAAGGGTAACCATATCTTTTCCAGCCAAGTTTCTTCCGTAGCATTTTGCGCACACGCCGTGTTTGCAGCGGCAAGTGATAAGTGAGCGAATTTGAACTTCTTTAATTCCTGCTTTTTCAATTCTGTCTGCCTGCTCTTTGGAAATCATGGTGTTTGCAGGAACAATGACTTCTTTAGTCTTAGGGTCTACAATGTCCTCAACCGCAACACGCCCATAGATGCGTTCTTTAAGCGTTTCCATAACAAAGCCGTCAACCACAAGGTCGCTGACCGTTACGCCCTTAACCTTTTCACCGGCATCAGCAAAGCAGTCCTCAGTTGTGACAACCACGTCTTGTGCAATATCAACAAGACGACGGGTCAGGTAACCAGAGTCAGCCGTCTTCAAAGCGGTGTCGGACAAACCTTTACGCGAACCACGAGAGTTGATGAAGTATTCAATTGGACTAAGTCCAGATTTGAACGAAGACTTAATAGGAGTGTCATTCTTTTGACCGGAAGCCGTGGCTTTAATTCCAATAAGTCCGCAGTCAGAGTTAAGCTGAGTTTTATCACCACGCGCACCTGATGAAACCATGAGGCTGAATGGATTGAATGTGTCCATGTCTTCCAAAATGTGGTTTGAAACTTTTGTAACAGCGTCGTTCCAAACATTGATGTTCTCGTTGACTTTTTCCTCTTGTGTGATAAGTCCGCGGCGAAGCATCTTTTCGTTTTCAAGAACTTTTGCCTCAGCGTCTTTCAAGATTTCTGCTTTTTCGGCAGGCTCTTGAATGTCATACATATTAACAGAAATTGAAGCCAAAGTTGAATATTTATAACCTGTTTCTTTCAGCCTATCAACAAGTTTAGAGCATTCGGTTGTTCCAAATTTGTCATAGCAGTCAGCCACAATTTTCTTCAAGTCGCCTTTCTTGACAGGTCTGTTGATTTCAAGTTCGCAGATGTTGTCTGGATTTGTTCTGTCAACATAGCCAAGGTTTTGTGGGATAATGTTGTTAAACAAAATTCTTCCAACAGACGTCTTAACACGCTTTGTGTAAGTCTTTCCGTCAACCTCTTTTGAAAGTCTAACGGTGATTTCGGCTTGCAGGTCAAGATTTTTTGTTTGATAAGCGTAAATAACTTCATTTTTAGAAGTGAAAATTCCGCCCTCGCCCTTAGCGCCTGGCTTGATAAGTGTAAGATAATAGCAGCCAAGCACAACGTCCTGTGCAGGAGTTACAATTGGCTCACCATCAGAAAGTTTTAAGATATTGTTTGAAGCAAGCATCAAAGTTCTTGCCTCAGCCCTTGCATCAATTGAAAGAGGCACGTGAACAGGCATTTGGTCACCATCAAAGTCGGCGTTGAAAGCGGCGCAGACTGATGGGTGAAGTTTAATGGCCTTGCCCTCAACAAGAACAGGTTCAAACGCCTGAACAGAGAGCCTGTGAAGAGTTGGCGCACGGTTCAAAAGCACAGGATGGTCTTTTATGACATCCGCCAAAACATCCCAAACAATTGGTTTTTCTCTTTCAATCATGCGCTTTGCGCTTTTGATATTGTTTGATTGATTCATATCAATAAGGCGGTTGATTATGAAAGGTTTGAAAAGTTCAAGAGCCATCTCTTTTGGCAGGCCGCATTGATACATTTTAAGTTCTGGGCCAACGACAATAACCGAACGGCCGGAATAGTCAACACGCTTACCCAAAAGGTTTTGTCTGAAACGCCCCTGCTTTCCGCCCAGCATAGCCGTGAGCGACTTCAAGTCTCTTTGTTTAGAGCCTTGAACAGGTTTTCCGCGTTTGCCATTGTCAATAAGGTTGTCAACAGCCTCTTGAAGCATTCTCTTTTCGTTTCTGATGATGACATCAGGAGCGCCAAGTTCCATAAGTTTCTTCAAGCGGTTGTTTCTGTTGATAACACGTCTATACAAATCATTGAGGTCAGAAGTAGCATATCTTCCGCCATCCAATGGCACCATAGGACGAAGGTCTGGCGGAATAACAGGCAGGCAATCAAGCACCATCCAAGTTGGCTTGTTTCCGCTTTTTCTAAAACTCTCAACAACATCAAGTTTCTTTGCTGCCTTAATCTTTCTTTGGCCTTTGGAAGAGCGAATTTCCTCTTTTAAAGCGGCGCTTTCCTTGTCAAGGTCAACATGAGAAAGAAGAGTTTTTATTGCCTCAGCGCCCATTCCGGCGTCAAAACTGCCATAGCCATATTTCTCAATTGCATCACGATATTCTTTGTCATTCAAAATTTGACGATATTCAAGGTCGGTGTTCTTTGGGTCAGTTACAATGTAATTGATATAATAAACAACTTGTTCCAAAGATTTTGGAGTAAGGTCCAAAAGAATGCCTATTCTTGATGGAACAGAGCGGAAATACCAAATGTGAGTGCAAGGAGCGGCAAGTTCAATATGCCCCATTCTTTCGCGGCGGACCTTTGCCCTTGTAACCTCAACGCCGCACTTGTCGCAGACAACACCGCGATAGCGAATGCGTTTATACTTTCCGCAGTGGCATTCCCAATCCTTTTTAGGTCCAAAAATCTTTTCGCAGAACAAACCGTCCTTTTCAGGTTTTTGCGTGCGATAGTTTATGGTTTCAGGCTTTGTAACCTCGCCGTGAGACCACTCTCTGATTTTTTCTGGACTTGCAATTCCAATTCTAATTTTTTCAAAGTTGTTAAGTTCAAACATACTTTCTCCCCTTGGCAAATTGCCGTTTATCTCATTTCAATTTGAAAGTTATTTTTCTCTTTATTTGTGAGGCTTTCACTCACACGCTTTTTTATTTTTTCAAAGCCCCGCTTTCACACATGATGTAAGACTTTGCCCTCTCTCAAAAACGAACCACTTCTTTCTCTTCGAAGTTCCCGCTTTCGCATTCTAAATGCCGTTTTCCAATTTTGTATTGCGTAGGGCTTTGCCCGGCAAGCACAAATTGGAAATTCACTTCTACCGCAGCAAAATGTCCAGCGGAATTTTGCAAGGTGATTCACCTGGGCCCCCGAAAGTGCTTGACACTTTTGGGGAAAAGGAGCGACCAAACATCAAGGCGCTGCTTCTTGGCACTTCGTGACAAGAACAAGCAATATGTGCAGGTCGCGACGCGGGCTCGCGGGGAAAACGAATTTTAGCGGTCACGCCCAAGATTCTTCACTTCACTGCGTTCCGTTCAGAATGACAGCCGGGCGGGCTGTCCGCGTTAAGAAATTCTAGTTGTCCCCGCGCGCTCACTCGTCAAAATCCCCAAAGTCATCAAACAGGTTCATATCATCCACATTTGATGGCATCTCGGTTTCTTCCTCAATTTCCTTTTGGATTTCGGTCTTTTCGTCGTCAGCCTCGTCAGCAAGCATATCATCAATGTCAAGCGTAACTTTGTTGAGGTCTCTTTCAACATCACTGTCAAGCCCAACCTTGTCTTGCTCATCTTGTGAGAGTTCTGGAAGTTCAATTTCCTCGTCATTTTCGGTTAGAATCTTCACATCAAGCGCAAGGGCTTGCAACTCTTTCACCAAAACTTTGAAGGATTCTGGAATTCCAGGCTCTGCAATAGGAAGCCCTTTCACAATGCTTTCAAAAGTTTTAACTCTTCCCACGACATCATCTGATTTAACAGTAAGCATTTCTTGAAGAACATGGCTTGCGCCGTAAGCCTCAAGCGCCCACACTTCCATTTCACCAAATCTCTGACCGCCGAACAAGGCTTTTCCGCCAAGAGGTTGTTGGGTGATAAGTGAGTAAGGTCCAATTGAACGCGCGTGAATTTTGCTGTCAACCATGTGGTTAAGTTTGAGCATATACTTCATGCCGATTGTGGTTTTGTTTTCAAAAGGCTCACCCGTTCTTCCGTCATAGAGCTGCACTTTTCCGTCTTCTGGGAAGTTGTTTTCTTTGAGAAGTTGTTGAATTTTCTCAGCATCAGCGCCGTCGAACGAAGGCGTTGCAACCTTCCACCCGAGCGAGCCAGCCACAAGTCCCAAGTGAACTTCAAGCACCTGACCCAAATTCATACGCGATGGAACGCCAAGTGGGTTTAGGATGATGTCGAGTGGGCGGCCGTTTGCCAT
>CANQRC010000033.1 GCA_947626155.1 uncultured Clostridia bacterium
CATAAAAGAACTTGTTGTTGTGGCGCAGGACGTGACAAGATATGGCGAGGATTTGGGGCAGAACGCGCTGATAAAACTTTGCAAGAAACTATGTAAAATTGACGGCATAAAGTGGATTAGGCTTCACTACGCTTACCCGGAGAGGGTGACGGACGAACTTCTGGACTTTATTTACGCCGAGCCAAAGATGTGCAGGTATCTTGACATACCTCTTCAACACATTGACGGGCGAATTTTGAAGAGCATGAGGCGAAAACTTGACGAAGACGAAACGCGCAAACTTATTCTTAAATTAAAAGAAAAATATCCTGAAATTGCACTTAGAACAACCTTTATTGTGGGCTACCCAAGCGAGAGCAGGAAGGACTTTTTGAAACTTTGCGCCTTTCTTAAAGAGGCAAAGTTTGACTATGCGGGCTTCTTTCCATATTATCGCGAGGAAAACACGCCAAGTTATTTCATGGACAAGCAAATATCGCAGCACACAAAAATGCACAGGCTGAAGAAAATTAGAAAGCTGCAAAACGGCATTGCCACTGAAAAAGCAAAGGCGCTTATGGGCAAAGAATTTTTGGTTTTGGTGGATTATTTTGACGAAACCAAAGGCGTTTTTGTTGGACATAGCGAATTTCTTTCTCCAACGGTTGACTTTGGGGTTGAAATTGTGGAAAATGATAAGGTGAAAGTGGGAGAATTTGTCAAAGTGAAATTCTTCGACTTTGACGGCGAAAACTTTAAAGGAGAGTGTGTATGAATCTTCCAAACAAAATAACTTTGTGCAGGATTTTGCTTATTCCAATTTTCATTTTTTTCTATCTTGCAAGTTTTGTGCCTTATGGAAAACTTATTGCAACGCTTGTGTTTATGATTGCGTGCTTCACTGATTTTCTTGACGGAAACATTGCCAGAAAAAGAAATTTGGTGACAAATCTTGGAAAATTTTTGGACCCAATTGCTGACAAGGTGCTGGTTTTGGCGGGGCTTCTTTTGTTGATTGCCTGCCCTGTCACGCCAAATGTGGCAAATCCTCAGGTTATTGACGCAATAATTTACCCTTATTATGTGGGCATTATTGCCGTGTTTATCATTTTGGCAAGGGAGTTTATTGTAAGCGCGTTCAGGCAAATTGCTGCAACAAAAAATGTTGTTCTGGCGGCAGATATTTATGGAAAAGTTAAGACGGTTTTCCAGATGATAACCCTTATTTTCTATTTCCTTTATGCGTTTTTGGTGGAAGAATTTTATTATGCAATTCAAGGGCCGGCAAACACAACGCTGAATCTTATTGGCTATGTGCTTTTGGCGGTCACTGTGATTATGACAATTGTCTCGGGCGTGAAATACATCACAAACAACAAACAGGTGTTAAAAGATGGAAAATAGGATTATTGTTTTTTCAGATAATTTAGACGAAATTAAAGGCATTTTGAACAGGCTTGGCTGCTTTGACGCCTTGATTTATTGCAACCGCTTTGAGGATTTCCTCGAAAATTGCAGAAAGGCGAGGGAGTGCCAGCGCGCGGTGGTCATATGCGAAAATGAGCAAATTGACAAATTGGTGGACGAAATTAAAGAGGCGGAGGACAAGTTTTCGCTTGTGGAAGAGCAGGCGCTTTTGATGGAAACCGCCGCCGGAAAAATTTTGTTTTTGCCAGCCGAACTTGACGCCGAAAAGTTTTTAAGCCAGTTTTTGGGGCAAGAGGAAGTTTTTGTTGTCACGGTATTTGGAAAGAGCAGAAATTCGGTTAAAGCCGTTTTTGAAGAGCTGAAAAGCGAGTTTGAATTAAATTATGAAATAATAACAAAAACCGCGTTTTTACATACAGTTTACTTCTCGAAAGAGGTTGATGAAGAGAGGCTAAAAGAGGCCTTTGGAGAAAATTTGCTCTCATTTAGTGACGAGGGCGTGGCGGGCGCGCTTGGAAGAGTTTGCAACAAAAATTTGGGCGTCTGCGAGCATTTCACCTCGGGGCTTGTGACAAGCAGGCTGAAAACTGAGGCAAAAGCAAAAATTGCAGAAAGCACGCTTATTTTGGAAGACAAAGACACCTCTAAATATGTGCCTGAGAGCATAATTTTGGAAAACGGCGCCGTCAGCAAAGAGGTGGCTTTTGCGCTTGCAAAAAACCTTGCAAAAAATTGCGAAGTGGCACTTGTCACGCTTGCAACGGAGGGCAAGGGGTTTGTGGCGGTTGGCGACACGGCAGAAATTCACGTGTTTTCAGTTTGTTTTGAGAAAGAAAATTTCCTTCAAAACTTCGTGGATTTTGCGCTGTTTAGGCTTTTGAAATATTTGTCTTAATTTTGCTTTGAAAATTTTTGTTTTTAAGTTAAAATATATTTAGGAGATTTTATTATGGCAGAGAAAAAAGACCCAAGAGAAGAGGCTCTTGAACAGGCCCTTCTTAAAATTGAAAAGGATTTTGGAAAGGGCGCTATTATGAAACTTGGAGACCGCCCTTATCAAAAAGTTGAGGTTATTCCAACAGGCTGCTTGACGCTTGACCTTGCGCTTGGAATTGGCGGAATTCCTCGCGGAAGAATTATTGAGATTTATGGCCCAGAAAGTTCTGGAAAAACCACCGTTTCGCTTCATATTATTGCGGAGGCGCAAAAGGCGGGCGGCAGGGCTGCTTTTATTGACGCGGAACACGCGCTTGACCCATCTTACGCCGCAAAACTTGGCGTGGATGTGAAGTCGCTTTATGTTTCCCAGCCAGATGACGGGGAGCAGGCGCTGAACATTTGCGACACTCTCATTCGCTCGGGCGCTTTTGACGTGATTGTTGTTGACTCGGTTGCCGCGCTTACTCCAAAGGCGGAAATTGACGGCGAAATGGGCGACAACCACGTTGGACTTCAAGCCAGAATGATGAGCCAGGCTTTGAGAAAGATGACTTCTGTTTCAAGCAAGTCAAACACTGCGGTTATTTTTATCAACCAACTTCGTGAAAAAATTGGCGTTTTGTTTGGAAATCCGGAAACCACAACGGGCGGAAAGGCGCTTAAATTTTACACAAGCGTTAGGCTTGATGTCAGAAAAACTGACTCCATTAAAGACGGCCAAAACATAATTGGAAGCAGAACAAAGGTGAAAGTTGTTAAAAACAAAATGGCGCCACCTTTCAAGACCGCAGAATTTGACATTATGTATGGCCAAGGCATTTCGCAGTCGGGCTGCGTGCTTGACCTTGCAATAAATTTGGGGCTTATCAAAAAGTCGGGTGCATGGTTTTCTTATAACGACGAAAAAATTGGCCAAGGAAAAGAAAACACAAAACTATATCTAGAAAAAAATCCTGATGTTATGCACGAACTTGAAACAAAAATTCGCGAAAGCATCAATAACGGCGACGCCGTTGCAACGGAAGAGGGAGGCGAAGAATAAAAAACTGCAGTTTGCAGTTTTTTTCTTTTATGCATAAAAATTCCTAACAGGGGATTTTATGAAAGTTGAGGCCGGCAGGCTTGTAAGAGTTGAAAAGGAGGATTTGGACAAAGACGGGTGCTTTGTTTGTGATTTTGATATAACAAACATTGGCGCAAACGCGTTTTTTCCTGTTAAATATTATTTGAAAGGCGTGGGGATGAAAAGTGTTGAAAAAATTTCGCAATACGCTTTTTTGGATTGCACCGAACTTGAATATGCGCACTTTTCAAAGTGTTTGACCGCCGTTGATTTTGGCGCTTTTATGGGTTGTTACAAACTGCGGGAAGTGATTTTTCCTGAAAGTTTGAAGTTTCTTGCGCATTGGGCATTTTTGGATTGCGACAACATAAAAAAGGTGGAATTTTTTTGTGACCTAAAACGACTTGACAACTTTTCGCAAAATCAGGTCTGCGATTTTTTGGCAAACGGCGTGTTTGACAGATGTGGGCATATTGAAACATTTGTTTTCCATAAAAATTTTTCCTATCATGGCGCACTAAAAAGGTTTGAAAGGCTGAAAGAAATTCAAATTGAGGACGAACGCGTGGCGCAAAAGTTTTGGCGCGAGGCAATTTATGACAGCCCCCAAAGTTTCATGCTGCTAAATAGCAAATTGTTTTTAAATGAGGAATTTGCAAAAAATTGTGTGTATTATATGGAAGCTGCATTTGAAAAGCAGTTTGGCTCGGATGAAAGGCTGGCAAAGGCGCTTGCCAAGGGTGTTTTTGAAGAAAAATTGCGGCGCGAAGAGGAGAAATTTTTTGATAAGCAGCCCGAGGAAAAGGAGGAAGACTAAAAAAAGAGAGGTTAAATATACCACCTCTCTTTTTGAAATTTTTCTTGTTTTGAGTTTTGAAGATGAAAAGTTTTTTCGCTTTTTAAAGAATTGTTTCCAATCACGCTTGCCACAATTTTGACCTCACAATTTTTCTCTTTTAGCGGCAGACGAAATGTTTTTTCGCCGCTTTGGCCTTCAAAAGATTGATATTTTACATCATCCTTAAAAATTTGATATTCAAGGTGTTTTTGGGCGTTGATTGTCACCAAAATTTGACCATTTTCCACCTTGCATTCAGCCTGAATTTCGGGCGGCGCAGAAAAATTTTCTGACACCTGCTCTGGAAGATTGAAGCGCGAAAAAAGGCAAGTTTTTGTGAAGCGGTCGGGCGAAAATGGGCTTGCAAGCACAATTCGGTGATTGTCCTCTTCTTCCAAAAGGTCTATTTTTGCCTCGGTCACGGAAGAGGGAACTTCAAATTTTGTCACCTCATACTCTTGGGAGGTGATGTATTTTTTTACCGCCTCACTTGGCTGGTTTCCGCCGGCAATTTTTTGCGGCTCGTTTTTCAGGTTTCCATACCAAACGCCAATCACCTCAGTTGGGGTGTAGGTGATGTTGTAGGCGTCGGTGTTGCCGTCACTTTTGCCAACCGTTCCCGTCTTTGACGCAACTTCCACGCCTTGGATGTCAGAAAGTTTTCGCGCCGTGCCACTTTTGGCAGTCTCTTGCAAAATTGAGGTCATAAGATAGGCGCTATCTTGCCTAAACACCATCTGGCTGGCGCTTTTATGCACATAAACAAGTTTGCCGTAGCCGTCAGTTATGTATTGAATGAAAGTTGAGGGCGCAAATTCGCCCAAATTCACAAAAGTTGTGTAGGCGGTGGCAAGGTCTTTGAGCGTTACGCCATAAGTCATTCCGCCAAGCGCAATTGTGTAACTTGTGTCCTTTTCGTCGAACTCAATTCCAAGTTTTTCGCCATACTGCTTGCCCGTGTCAATGCCAATGTAACTCAGCGTTTTGATTGCAGGGATGTTTATTGAATTTTTCACGGCGTCCGTGACCGAAACATAGCCAGAAAATTTTTTGTTGACATTGCTTGGAACATAGTCGCCAATTTTTATCTCTTCGTCCAAAATTTGCGTCTCGGGGCTTATGACATTTTCGTTGAACGCAGGCGCATAGACAATAAGCGGCTTTATGCAGGAGGCAGGCTGGCGTTTTATGTCCAAAAGTTTGAAAATGCTGTTGCCAAAATATGCGCTCACGCCGTGAGTTTTGGCGTCAATGACAATTCCACAGTTGTCGCAGCCCTCAAAGGAAGCCAAAGAATATTCAAGCGAGGCCTGTTTGTCCAAATTTAGATAAGTGTGAATTTTGTAGCCGCCATTTATAATCTGTTTGACCGGCAAATTCAAAATTTTTGCCGCCTCATCCAAACTTGCGTGGGCGTAGGTGTTTAAATTGGATTTTCTTTGGGTGACATCCAGCGTGATAGGGCTGTTTTCCGCTTGAAAACGCTCTTCAACTGAAATGTAGCCGTCTTTTTGCATTTCATTTAACACCAAATTTCGCCGCTTCAAACAATTTGAATAGTGAGTGATTGGACTGTATTTGCTTGGCGACTTAATCATGCCCGCCAGCGTGCAACTTTCCGCCAAAGTGAGGTCTTTTGCCTCCTTGTTGAAATAATATTCGCTTGCGCTTTCAAGCCCATAACAGTTGTTGCCAAAAAAGATTATGTTTAAATAACTTTCAAGTATCTCATCCTTGCTAAAAGCCTTTTCAAGTTTTTTTGTGAGAACCATCTCTTTTAACTTTCTTTCAACCGTTTTTTCGCCGCTTAAATGGGTGTTTTTTATAAGTTGTTGGCTGATTGTGGAAGCGCCCTCGCGAAAGCTTAGCGTGCCAAGATTTTTTGCCATTGCAACGGCAATTCTTTTGTAGTTTAGCCCCTTGTGCTTGTAAAAATTTTTGTCTTCAATGCTTAAAAATGCTTCTTTTGTGTGCTCTGGCAGGTCAGAAAGCTTGCATTTCAGCCCGCCAATGTCCTCTTTTATGGGGCGGTTGTCTTGGGAGTAAATGCAAACAGTTTGGCTTGTTTCCAGCGCGTCCGCTTGGAGGGGAATTGATTGAAATTTTATCAGGCTGACTGACACAAAACTTCCCACCAAAACAACTGCAAAAACGCCAAGAAGCAACCCACCTATTAGACATTTTTTGACAAATTTCTTCATTTTTTTATTATGTGTCATATTTTGTCAAAAATTCAAAAATTATTCTTGCCAAATTCTTTATTTTTTTGTATAATTATTTTATGAAATATTTAATTGTAACTTATGGATGCCAAATGAATGTGCATGAGTCAGAAAAACTTGCCGCAATTTGCGAAAAATTGGGCTATGAACTTACTGACAGCAGGCAGGATGCTGACCTTATTGTTTTTAACACCTGCGCCATTCGTGAGGGGGCTGAGGACAGAGTTTTTGGGAATGTTGGGGCTTTGAAAAAACTGAAAAAACAAAAGCCTTCGCTTATTATTGCCGTTTGCGGCTGCGCAACCCAAAAGGAAAGCACGGCAAGTTATATTTATCGCACTTTTCCTTTTGTGGACATTGTGATTGGCACTTTTAATATGCCACTTTTTGAGCAATATCTTCTTGCCGTCAAAGAGGGCAGGCAGATGAAACTGCTCTCGGAAGGTGACCTTGACGAGACAATTCCTTACAAAAGAACAAGCGGCGACAACGCGTGGGTGAACATCATGCAGGGCTGCAACAACTTTTGCACATATTGCATTGTGCCTTATGTTAAGGGGCGCGAAAAAAGCAGGCAGGAAGAGAACATTTTAAATGAAATCAAAGAAATTTTGAAAGAGAAAAAATACAAAAAAATCACGCTTCTTGGTCAAAACGTGAACTCTTATGGCAAGGACCTCACGCCGCCAGTGTCTTTTGCAAAACTTTTAAAAGATATTTGCGCTTTGGAGGGGGATTTTAAGCTCACTTTTATGACCTCTCATCCAAAAGATTTGACTGACGAGGTGATTGACGCCATTGCCAGCGAAGAGAAAATTTTGAAGGAGATTCATCTTCCTGCCCAAAGCGGAAACAACAGGATTTTAAACCTTATGAACAGGCGCTACACGCGCGAAAAATATCTTGAAATTATAAGAAAAATTAGGCAGAGGATGCCGGACGCAAAAATTACTTCTGACTTTATTGTGGGCTTTCCAACTGAGACGGAAGAGGAATTTCAAGACACAATGTCGCTTGTTGAACAGGTGAAGTTTGACGGCATTTTTGCCTTTATGTATTCTCCACGCGAGGGGACAGTTGCAAGCAAAATGGACGGGCAAATCCCTCAAAAGGAAAAGCAAAGGCGGGTGAACTTGCTGCTTGGGCTTGAAAAGAAAATTCAAAAGGTGAAAAAATGAGCGAACTGACAAAAAACATAGACAGAAGCATCCTGTCGCCAATGATGAGAAAATATCTTGACATGAAAGACAATTATGAAGATTGTATGCTTTTTTATAGGCTTGGCGACTTTTATGAACTTTTCTTTGACGACGCAATTGAGGCGTCAAAAGTTTTGGACCTCACGCTCACGGGCAAAAGTTGTGGCCTCAAAGAGCGCGCGCCAATGTGCGGAGTGCCTTATCACGCGGCGGAGGGCTATATTGCAAAACTGATTTCAAAGGGCTATAAAGTTGCAATTTGTGAGCAGTTTGGAACAGAACCTCGCCCGGGGGAAAAGGTTGTTGACAGGGATGTCGTGAAAATTGTCACCGCCGGCACGGTGACCGACGACAGCATGCTTGACGAGACAAAAAACAACTACATAATGGCGCTTTTTAAGAACGGGAGCAAGATTTCTGTGTGCTTTTGCGACATCACAACGGGGGATTTTGGGCTTTGCGCTTATGAGGACAATTTGGAGGGCAATATTTGCGACCTTCTTTGCCGCCTTCAACCTTCTCAGGTGATTGGAAATTCTGAGGCGGGTGCGTTTTATAAAGAACTTCCCGTTTTGAAAACCGGCGCTTTTCCAAGATTTGAAACCTATTTTGACTATGCTTTTTCTGTTGAGAACGCAAAAAGTTTGCTTCCAACGCTTTTTGGGGAAAATGCGATTTCTGTTTATGAACTTTCCAAAGACGAACTGCCTGTTATTGGCGGACTTTTGCAATATTTGCAGGAGACGCAAAAGCGCTCGCTTAAAAACATAAACAAAATCACAAAAATAAAAAATTCCAGTTATGTTTGCCTCGACATGAACACAAGGCGAAATTTGGAACTTGTTGAAAGCATAAGAGAACGCAAAAAATATGGCTCTTTGTTGTGGCTTTTGGACAAGACCGAAACAAGCATGGGCGCAAGGCGATTCCGCTTTCTCTTTGACCACCCAAGCACCAACTCAACCGAGATAAACGAGAGGCTTGACGCTGTTGAGGAACTTACAAAAAACCTGATTTTGAGGGACAAATTGTCGCAAAGCCTTTCGCAGGTGAGGGACATTGAGCGCGCGTGCGGAAAAATTGCTTATGGAAACATCACGCCTGTTGAACTTGTGAACTTGAAGACTTCTTTGATGCAAATTCCTGCAATTAAGGACGCGCTGAAAAGCGTTTCGTCCAAAAAACTTGTCTCTTGCCTTGAAAGAATTGTGGATTTCAAAGAAATTTCTGACCTTCTTGAAAAGGCTATTGTGGATGATGCCGGCTCTTCCATGAAAGAGGGCGGATATATTAAAGGCGGCTTTAATATTGAACTTGACCAACTTAGAAACGCCAAAGAGACCGCCGACGCGCAGTGCAAAGAACTTGAAAGGCTGGAAAGGGAGCAGACGGGCATTAAAAATTTGAGGATAACCTCAAACAATGTTTTTGGCTATTACATTGAGGTGTCAAAGGGGCAGAAAGACCTTGTTCCACTTCGTTACACAAGAAAACAGACGCTTGCGGGCGCTGAAAGATACACGACGGCGGATTTGAAAGAAATTGAGGAGAGAATTTTAAATTCAAAAGAAAATTCTTTGAAATTGGAAGAAAAATTGTATGCCGCGCTTGTGGAATATCTTGCAAAATTTTTAAAACAATTTGAGGAGACGGCAAAGGCTATTGCAGATGTTGACGCAATTTTGTCTTTGGCGCAATCTGCCGTGGCTTACAACTTTACAAAGCCAACAATAAACAAAAATGTGAAAAAAATAAACATTGTTGGTGGCAGGCATCCAATTGTTGAGAGGTTTTCTAAAGAAAATTCCTTTATTGCAAACGACACGCTTCTTGACAACGACGAAAACAAAATGATGATTATCACCGGTCCAAACATGGCGGGCAAAAGCACTTACATGAGGC
>CANQRC010000034.1 GCA_947626155.1 uncultured Clostridia bacterium
CTTGACGACATCATCCACAAGAGGCTGACAACTTCCGCTATTGGCTTCAACGCAAATGTGAAAAATTCGGACGAAAAAGCTAGGGTTGACTACTCGAAAGATGTTCAGCCTGATGACCTCATCAAATTTGGGCTTATCCCAGAATTTGTGGGGAGGCTTCAGGTTGTGACAGGGCTTGATAACTTGGACGAAAAGGCGCTTAAACGAATTTTGGTTGAGCCAAAAAATTCTATTGTAAAACAATATAAACAACTTTTCAAAATTGACGGCTTTGACCTTGAATTTGAGGAAGACGCGCTGGACTATATTGCGCAAAGAGCAATCAAACTCAAAACTGGTGCGCGCGGAATTAGAACAATTATGGAAAGCCGAATGCTTGAACTTATGTTTGACCTTCCAGATCCAAATGTTTATAGCAAACTTATCATAACGCGGGGCTTTATTGAAAGCGGCGAGGAGCCAATTTTGATTAAGAAAGAAGAAGAGAGCAAAACTGCCGTGTAGGAAAAACTGCGCTGAGGGCTCGTTTTGTCCTGCGGACAAAAGCATCGCTTTGACGCTTGTTTTCGCCTCTTCGCGACCAAACGCAAGTCGCACTGCATTGGCGACTTGGTCGCGACTCTCTTGCGAAGATGATTCTTCGAAGTTTTTTGTGAAAGCAAGGGCCTCGAAGTCAAGTGGTTGAGATCCTTCACTTCGTTCAGGATGACAGCAGGATGAGGGCAGGATGACGGAGAATGGTGTTAACGGTGCATAAAAGAGCCCGCTGTCATTCTGAGTGACGGGCTTACAGAGATGGGCAAGCAGCGAAGAATCTCGGGCGACCGTAAAATTGGTTGAGATCCTTCGGCTACGCTCAGGATGACAATGTTATAGAGTGACAAAAGGAAACTGGCGCGCCTGTGCCTGCTTTTCTTTTTTCCAAGAGCTTATAACTTTTTATAAGTGATTTTCTTTTGCCTACTTTTCTTTTCTCCAAAAGAAAAGCAGGTTATAATATTTCTGGGGAGTCCTTGGGGTTGAAGTGGGGATTGAACTGGGAAATTATGGCAAACACTACAAGAAGTGACGCCACTATGCAATAATAAATTGTTGTTCTTAAGAAAAGGCTGCTTATCACCAAAACAAGGGCGGAAAAGAGGTAGCCTTTTGTTCTTTTTTTATTGAAAGAATAGGAAAAGAAATCTTTTATTGCAAGCTTCTTCTCGGAGGCATATCTTCGCGTTATTTCCGGGAAGACATTGTAGAATTTATACAACTTTTCATAGGTTTGATACTGGTCAAAAATGACAATCTTCTCTGAGAACGCGCCAAGCAGAGGAAACACCTTTTTGTCGGAGACCTCCTTGCACAAAATAACAATTTTTGTGGCGTTTTCTTTTTTGACTTTGTTGTAAATCTCAAACAGTTTGTTTGCCGTCAGACCCTCGAAAGCGAAGTCTGGGAAAAGCACTGTTTTCACATTTTCGGGGTGGGAGATTGTGAGATATGACTTGTGTTTTGCCACATTGTCGTGCTTAGTTCGGGCAAGTTTTTCAAAAAATTCCATATATTTTTCCTCGCACGAGAGCGACAAAAACATATTTTCGGCATCCTCTTTTTCTTTTATTTTCAGCCCTGTTTTAATCTTTTTTCGCCTCGAGAGAAAAAGCAAAAACAAATAGACAACGACACTTGAGAGAAGGCTTAAAACAATCACAAGGGCAAGGCTTTTTCTTATCAAAAACCTAAACCAAATGAAAAACAGCATAAACAGAAGTGCGCACTTTAAAACTTCCTGAAAAATAAGGTTGAACTTTCTCATAAAACAATTTTTGACACATATTTTCTATTTAATCATAAAATTTATTGACAAAAATTCAATTTATTGTTAAAATTTGTATATGAAACCAAAGGAACTTGTCTCAATTTTGCAGGAAAATAAGATGAAAAACATCTCGGTGTATGACCTCTCAGAGGGAGACATAGAGAAATTTGTCATTTTGTCAACTTCAAACAAGGTTTTGGACAGCAAAAAGTGCGCGGATGTCATTGCCGAAAAATATGGCTACACCGAAAAAATCGAGGGCTATTTTAAGGGCGAATGGATTGTTTTTGACTTTGCAAATGTTACGCTTCACATCTTTTTGCCAAAAGTAAGAGAAAAATATAATCTTGACAAACTTTACAAGCCAAAAAAAGTTGTTATTAAATAAAGAAAATTGAAAACAGAGTGAAAAATCGCTTTGTTTTTTTTGTTGTTTGATTTATAATAAAAACATGATTGAGATTTGTTTTGTCTGCACGGGAAACACGTGCCGCTCGGTTATGGCGGAAAGAATAGCAAGAAAAATGGCAAAAACTAGGGGGCTTAAAGACCTTAAATTTTCTTCGGCGGGGCTTAGAGCCAACGGAAAACAAATCACTGATAATGCAAAAATCACGCTAAAAAAATTGGGCTATGACGGCCGAAACAGAAAAAGTGTTAAACTTTCAAAGATTTTGCCAAATATTATTTATGTTACAGTTACTGACGACCACAAAAGATATATAAATAGCAAAAAAGTCATTTCTTTTTCACAACTTTGGGGCGAGATTGTTGACCCTTATGGGCAGGGGCTTGATGTCTATGAAAAAGCCGCAAAAGAAATTGAAAAGAATGTTGAAGTGCTTTTGGAAAAAATTCAAAATTTGAGAGGTGAGTTATGATTGTTATGGCAAGCGACCACAGAGGCTACGCTTTGAAGGAAGAACTTAAAACTTTTTTCAATCAAGAAAACATAATCACAATAGACGTTGGCACTTACAGCAAAGAGCCGGTGGATTATCCTGATTTTGCCAAACTTGGAATTGCCAAGGTACTTGAAAACAAAAACAATGTTGGCATTTTTATTTGTGGCTCGGGAATTGGAATGAGCATTGCGGCAAACAGAAACCCAAAAATTAGGGCAGGGCTTTGTTTAAATCCAAAAATGGCAATGCTTGCAAGAAAAGACAACGACGCAAATGTGCTTTGCATTCCGGGGTCTTTGAGAACAAAAAAAGTGATTAAAATTGTTAAAGTTTTCTTGACCACAAGTTTTGAGGGCGGCAGGCACGCAAGACGCCTCAAAAAGATTTCGGGGGTGGAGAAGTGATAAATATCATTGTTCCAATTGTGGAGGATGTTTCTTCTTTTCAAACATTTTTAGATAAAATTGCCACAAAAGATGTGAAGATTTTTGTTGGAATAAAAGAAAGTTTGGCAAAGGATTTTAAGCCAAACAAGGCCACGGAACTTCATGTTTTTGGCGACAAATCAAAAAAAGAGGAAATAATAAATTCGCTGCACTCTTGCAAAATGACCAAAGGAAAAATTTTGATTGCAAGGCGGCCATTAAAGGACGAAGAATATCAAAAACTTACAACTTCCACAAAAGACATTGTCACTTTGAGGGCAAAACACAACCGCTTTGTGGGGTGGCTTAAAAAAGTTTCAACGCTTGTTATAAAAAGAATTTTTGCGTTCAGCTTTTTTGAGGATATTTCGGCAATTTGTTACAGCGAAAATATGTTTGACCTGCTTTCTGTGTGCGCAAACCTCTCTATGGCAAGCCGAATAAACAGATATGTTGGCCTTGATGTTGAGGAAATTGTCACCGACGAAAAACCTGTGAAAAAAGAGTACAGCCGCCCAAAAAACATCATCAAATTTTTGCTTTACTGCCTCTTTTTTGGCGGGAGCGTTGCGGGAGGCGTTTTGGTTTGCATCTTCACACCACTTTACGCGCTGACGGTGATTGCGGTTATGTTTTGGATTATTGTGGCACTTATGCTGTGGCTGGTTAGTCTTGTAAACTTCACAAGGGCCATTGCGGTTGGAGAAACTCGCTATGGCAGGGCTGAAGAGAGAGAAATATTAAAAGAAAAAAAGGAGTAAAAAATGAAAAAAGTAAGAATTGGAATAAACGGATTTGGAAGAATTGGAAGATTGTCACTGAGGATTATTGCTGGGCGCGACGACGTTGAAGTTGTTGCAATAAATGACCCATTTTTAACTGTTGACTACGCAAAATATATGCTTGAATATGACACAGTTCATGGCCATTTTGACAAACCTGTTAAGGTTGTGGGCGACACTCTTGTGGTTGGAAAGATGAAAATTGCTTTCTACACTGAAAAAGAGCCAAACCTCATCCCTTGGGGAAAGCATGACGTGGATGTTGTTTTGGAATGCACCGGCAAATTCACCGCTTATGACACGGCAAAACTTCACCTTGACGCAGGCGCAAAGAAAGTTGTTGTTTCAGCGCCAGGAAAGAATATGCCAATGTTTGTTATGGGCGTGAACAACGACACATACACTGACGACATGAAAATTGTTTCAAACGCATCTTGCACAACAAACTGCCTTGCACCACTTGCAAAGGTCATCAATGACGAATTTGGCATTGAAGAGGGGCTTATGAGCACTGTTCACTCCACAACTGCCACACAACTGACCGTTGACGGCTCAAGCAAGAAAGATTGGCGCGGCGGAAGGGCTGCCTCGGCAAACATCATTCCATCTTCAACGGGCGCTGCAAAAGCGGTTGGAGAGGTTATTCCAACGCTGAAAGGAAAGCTGACCGGCATGAGCTACCGCGTGCCAACAATAAATGTTTCGGTGGTTGACCTGACTTGCCGCCTTAAAAAAGCCACAACTTATGAAAAAATTGTTGCCGCAATCAAAAAAGCCAGCAAAAATGAGATGGCAGGAATTGTGGGCATCACCGACGAGGCCGTTGTTTCAAGCGACTTTATTGGCGACAGCAGAACCTGCATTTTTGACGTAAACGCCGGCATTATGCTCAGCCCAACTTTTGTTAAACTTGTGGCTTGGTATGACA
This sequence comes from uncultured Clostridia bacterium, assembly GCA_947626155.1. Lineage (GTDB taxonomy): Bacteria > Bacillota > Clostridia > Christensenellales > UBA1242 > Caccovivens. Next base: position 4,848 of record CANQRC010000034.1, read on the forward strand.
ACGAATGGGGCTATTCAAACAAACTTGTTGACCTTGCTTGCTACATTACAAATCACAACAAAAGAAAATAGGAAGGAAGAATGAAAACTCAATTAAATAGAGAACTTGTTGAAAGTTTGAGCAACAGCAACAATCAAGAATTTATAAACAAAGTTGGTGACTTTGTGAATGTTTTGCTGACAAACGCAATAGCGGAAGTGGCGCAGAGGTCCGCTTTTGTCAGCCTTGATAAGTGCGTGCTTATTCCCGTGAATGAAATTTATCTTGGCGCGGTGTCTCAACTTTCGGAATATGACTATTTTTTGGGAATTGACAATGTTCAAATTGAGTTGAATTCCAAAACGCGAAAAAACTTCTGGAAAAATGTGTGGAGGGAGTTTCGCGCCTCTTGGAGAATTGGAAGAAAAAAATATAAAAGGCAGAAAAAACAAAAGAAAGAGCAGCTTGAACAAATGCGCTCGCTTGACACAATTGAAAAATACAAACTCAGTGATTTTAGAAGTGATGTGGCGCAGTGGGCGTCAATGTATTTGAGCGAAAGCTCAATCATAACCGAATATCCTCGCTACATCTCTTTTGTCGGCAAAGACGACTTTGGAACGAATGTGAAAGTGAATGTTTTCGTCTGCATTTATGACCACACAAAAAACCAATTTAAACTTTACAACGAGATGAAAAACCGCTACACGATTGTTGATTTTGGCAACAGATTTGAAAATCTTGACTACAAGGTGCGTGAGTGCGGAGATATGTTTGTGAATATGCTAAAAATTTTCAACGCGCTTTTTGTGAAGGCTTACAACCGAATCCCAAATCAAATTTTGGTTGAAAGCCTGCTTTTCAACTGCCCAAACAGGCTGTTTGACAAAAGTGATGTGTTCATGTCTTTTGTGAATGTTGCAAACTACATCCGTCTTGCAAATCCTCGCTCAATCATCTCCATTTGTGACCCAAGCAAGACAATTTTTCAGGAAAAACTTATAACCGGAACCAATTCACAGGTGGATTTCACAAAAATAATCAATATGCTCGACAGATTTAACTACTAATGTATAAATTTCGACATTTTGCAAACCCTATTTCTAGGAGGGTTTATGAAAGAAATTTATATGATTCTTGGCTTTGGCGCGGGGCTTGTGGCAGGCGCACTTTTGTATAAACACTGCGACGACGCGAAAAAACTTGTCAACAAGGGCGAAAAAGCAGTTAAGCAAGAGGCTGATAATCTTAAAAAAATTGTCAAATCAGACAAAAAGCCTAAAGGACAAACTCAAAAAAAAGGGGAATAACCCCTCTTTTTTTAACTTTTGTGCTTTTTGCTTGACAAACGCTTGAAAAATGTGTATAATACTCTTGCTAGGCTAGACGGGGAGTTGGCGGTGCCCTGTAACCTGCAAACCGCCATAGCAGGGTCGAACGCTTGCCGAGGGGTGGCTTGGTTGAAGATGTGCATAGACTTTTTATGTTGAAATCAAGGTCTTATGCAATCAGTCCCTTTGAACCATGTCAGATCTTGACGGAAGCAGCATTAAAAAGACCGATTGATGTGCCATGAGGAAACTTTGGTGGAGTGAAAACTCTGTGAGGCAGTCGGTCAGACCACAACAGAGCATTTGCCTAGTTATGATTGAAGGAAGGTCATCCCTTCCTTCTTTTCTCTTACTTTTCTTTTGGAGAAAAGAAAAGTAAGCAAAAGAAAATCAAGTAATGTTTTTTGCTACGCTGTCATCCTGCCTTGGGGCTGTCATTCTGAGCGGAACGGAGTGGAGTGAAGAACCTCGCTTGAGCCCGCTGTCATTCTGAGGCGAAGCCGAAGAATCCCGGGCGGTGATTGGAAGAAAAGTGGTTGAGATCCTTCACTTCGTTCAGGATGACAACATAAGCAGGATGACAAAGTAGTTGAGATCCTTCGACTGCGCTCAGGATGACAATAGAGGCAGGACGGACAACGGATGGTCGGCAAGAGATGACAAAATATGTCATCTTTTTTTATTTTTGGTGAGTTTGGCGGTCATATCATACTTACAAGGAGGCTTGTATGCTTGAAAAGATTTTGCCGGACAATTTTTCCAAAATCCTAAACGAAAAAGTCAACATGAGAGCGGTCAACGAAATTAGGCTTCGGGCAAACAAGCCTGTGGTGATAAATATCAGCGGGCGAATGTTCTATTTATGCGAAAACGGGGTGACAAGCAATGTTAAACAGGCGCTTTATGCCAGCAAAATCATCATTGAGGACGTGATTTTTCGGGCGAGTGAATGCTCCATTTATTCGGTGAACGAGCAAATTAAAAAAGGCTTTATTGTCACTGACGAGGCGGTGAGGATTGGCATTGGCGGAAATCTAATTGAGGAGAACGGCCACATAAAAACCATGACAAATTTTGTCAGCTGCAACATTCGGGTGCCGCACACTGTGAAAAATTGTTCGCTTGCGGCTTATCCTTACATTGTCACGGAAAATGGGGTGGAAAACACGCTTATAATTTCGCCGCCGGCGTGCGGAAAGACCACATTTTTAAGGGATTTTGTATTTCAACTCAGCGAAAGAAACCTGCCCTACAATGTTTTGCTTTTGGACGAGCGCGGCGAACTTGACTGCGGAATAAACTCCAAATTCACCGACAAAATTGCCTTTTCAAGCAAGAGGGTTGGCTTTGAAAACGGCATTCGTTCCCTCTCGCCAGACATAATTGTCACCGACGAACTTGGGCAAGAGGAGGACATGAGGGCTATTCTTTATGCCGCTTCTTGTGGAATTAAACTTTTGGCTTCAACCCATGCCGACTGCATGGAAACATTTATAAAAAAGCCACTTTTTCAAGAGGTTATCAAGGAAAAAGTCTTCAAGCGTTTTGTTTTGCTTTCAAAACGCAACGGCCCCGGCACTTTTGAGGGCGTTTATAACGAAAATTTTTCAAGAATTTTTAGGGAGGGCGTATGAAATATTTGTTGATTGTGCTGCTGTTTTGTTTGTGCGTGGGCGTGGGCTATTTTTTCTCTTTAAAATACCTAAAAAGAAAGAGGTTTTGGGGAGCGCTGATAAATTTGGCGGACAAACTTTCGCTTGAGATAAATTTTTCGCGTGAAAGGCTGAAAGTTTTGTTCTCCTCTTTTGATTTGAACAATAAAAAATATCTCTTGGGAATTGACGAGGGCTTTGTTGATTTTCTTGACAAAAAGTGCGAACTTACGGCGGAAAACATCTTTAAAAATGCCCAAGTTTTGAAGCCTGAGGAGAAAGATTTTGTGCTTATGTTTTTAAAGACCCTTGGCAGGAGCGACGTTGAAAATCAGACAAAAGAAATTCAAAATTTTTGCATTCGTTTTGGCGAGATTAAGGCGCAGTGCGATGCCGAACAGAAAAAATATGGCTCACTTTCAATCAAACTTGGCGTTGTTGCAGGGCTTTTTATTGCGATAATCTTGTTTTAGAGGTGGTGGATGGACATTGACATAATTTTTAAAATTGCCGCAGTGGGAATTTTGACCGCCGTGGTGGGGCAAATCCTTAAAAACAGCGGAAAAGAGGACATCTCAACCCTTGCCACTCTTGCCGGAGTGGTGATTGTGCTTTTTATGGTGCTGGGGATGATTGGACAACTTTTTGACACAATCAAAGCCATGTTTAATTTCTAGCGGAGGTTTGATGGACACTTTATACAAAATTTTGAGCATTGCCATAATAACTTGCATTGCCTGCATAATAATCAAGCCAATTCGTCCCGATTTTGCAATTATCATCTCGGTGATTGGCGGGGTGATTATTGTGTTTTATCTTCTCACCTATCTTGGCTCAATTTTTGAAACTTTCAACACCATTTTCAACTTTTCCGGCCTAAATTCTTCGCTTTACAGCGTGGTGTTTAAGATTATTGGAGTTGGATACCTCACCGAATTTACCGCGTCCATTTGCTCCGACACCGGAAACCAAAGCCTTGGCGACAAGGTGCTTTTGGGCGGAAAAGTGATGATACTTGTCATGGCCCTTCCAATTGTGACAAGCATCCTTGACATTGTAATGGAACTTTTGCCAAAATGATTTTCTTTCGCCGTGCTAGGAGGAGGGGCTTGGCATGGAAAATTCTCGCCTCTTTGGCGGTGACAATGATTTTTGTCTCTTGCTTTTATGGAAGAGCGGACATCACGCGCGGCTTTGTGCCGTTTGAAAATGTGGCTTATGCCCAGCAAATTGACAAATCTGACCTTGAAGAGGAACTTACCGAAGAAGTGGACGACCAAATGTCAAAATTGGATTTTTCGGCCATTGAGGAGATTGTCGCGCGGCTTTCAACCTCGGCAAAAGATATGTTTGCTTCTAATTCTTTTGCAGAAAAGGTGCGGCTTGTCATCTCGGGTGACTACGCCGAAAATTCCCAAAACTTCTTTGCCGCCGTTTTATCAATTTTTTGGCAGGGGTTGAAAGGCGTTTTGCCAATTATTGCAAGCATCATTGCCATTTCCATTTTGGGCGGCATGGTGGCAAACTTAAAGCCGGTCACAAACGGAAAATCCATTGGCGGAGTTGTGCATTTTGTCACTTACGGGATGGTGGTGGTGTTTGTTGGGGCGTCACTTGTTCAACTTATTCAGCTGACCACCACAACG
>CANQRC010000035.1 GCA_947626155.1 uncultured Clostridia bacterium
ATTTTTGAAGTTCCTTTATCTCGTCCTTAGTTTTGCAGATGATTGCAATTGACTGCCCCTTAAACTTTTCACGCTTTTGCAAAATTTGTTCTATTGCATTTGCGTAATTTCTAACCCTGAGGCACTCAACCTCTTCGCCGTTTCGATTTACGTTGTCGGCGATGTGATGCCCGAGAATTTTTTGTGAAAAGACAGAAATTTGCAGCGTGCTTCTGTAAGACTTTGTCAGGTGCTTCACTTTTGACTTGGTTTGCCTTGCCAAAGTTTTGAGGTAGGTGACGGGCAGCGTTCTGTCAATGCTTTGGTTTATGTCTCCCAAATAAAGTTTTGCGCACTTCCAAATTTTTTCGAAGAGGTAGAAGTGGCAAGGGGTGTAGTCCTGCATCTCGTCCACAATGACATATTTTGCGTCAAAGTTGCTTTTGAGCGACAGCAAATTTTCTTTAATCAGCAAAATAGGCGCAATGTCATATGCTCCAATTTTTCCCACTTCCTCAATTTCCAAACTTTGGAGAAACAAATTGTAAATTTTCAGCAAATCTGTGGTTAAAAAGTTGTTGTATAAAAGTTTTTTTGCTCTTTTTTGCAAATCTGCGTGGCGGGAGCGAGGAATGGAAAATTTTTCGGTGATATACTCAGAAAGAACGTCAATTCTCTTGTAAATTGGCAAGTTTTTCATTCGGTTGAAGTAAATGTCAGAAATTTCCTCTTTTGTGACAACAACATCTCCCCACGCCATGGTTTTTGGAATGAACAAATTGCAAATATTGTTATTCAAAAACTTTTTGAGGTCATTTAGGAACTCAAAACTCGATTTTATTGCAATATTTTCAAAATCTTTTTGATTTTGCTTGCCAATAACCCTTTCAAGCATTTCTTCTCGCGTTTCAAATTCCTCGCCAAGCAGCCTCTTTGCAATTTCTCCAAAAGTGGTTGTGAAAGGTTTTTCTTCGCCCAAAGATGGCAAGACATCGTTTATATAGTCGGCAAAAATCTCTGAGGGAGACAAAATCAAGATGTCTTCGCTTTTCAATTGGTTTCGATATTTATATAAAAGATAAGAAACGCGGTGCATGGCAATGGAGGTTTTTCCCGAACCTGCAACGCCTTGCACAATTGTGTTTTCAAAATCTTCTGCGCGAATAAGTACATTTTGTTCTTTTTGAATGGTCGAGACAATTTCGTGCATCTTTGAGGACGCGTTTTTGGACAGTGTCTCCATCAAAATGTCGTCGTCAATGACCATATTGCTGTCTATATAATAAGAAAGCGCCTTGTTTTCAATTTTAAACTGTCTTTTTAGGCTGACTTCGCCCTCGATGTTGCCGTCGGGGCAGGAGTAGGAGTTTTTTCCAATGTGGTCGTCATAATAAAGCGAGCAAATGTCCGCGCGCCAGTCATACACCAAAATGTCTTCCTTGTCCTGAACAATTCCAAGGCCAACATAATAAGGCTTTGGCTGCAATTCGCCCTTTCCTTTAAAGTCGAAGCGGCCAAAATAAGGATTTGAGGATTGTTTTGTCAGCCTTTTTATCTCTTTTGAAAACAGGTCATTCTGATTTTCCAAGTTTTCAATTTGCAAATTAACTTCGGCAAGTTCGTCACTGCCGTTGTTTATGTCATAAAAGTTTTCTGCAAAATAATTTTTTTGTTGGCGTATTTTTTCTTGGTTATTTTTAATTTTTTTGGTGTTTTGTGCCTTTAAAACATCAATTTTTTCAAAAACTTGCTTTAAATAACCCTTTTCTTGTTCTAAAACCCTTTTGTCCATGGCACTCCTCCTTGTGGGTGATGAGTTTATTCTTCTTCTGGGGTTAAGGTTGCCTCTGGCTCAGCGCTTTCCACATTTTCGCTAACTTCGCCCTCAACATTTTCAGTTGCAACTTCCTCATCTTCCTCTTTTGCAGTTAAGGCTACACTTGTTATTTTTGAGCCGTTTTTAAGCTTCATAATTCTAACGCCTTGGCTCACTCTTGAAAATTTGCTTATTCCGCTTACAGGCGTGCGGATGATGACTCCGCCGTCGGTGATAGCCAAAAGGTCAAGTTCGCCCTCAATTTGCTTCATGGCAACAAGTTTTCCGGTTTTTTCTGTGAAAATTCCGGCTTTAACGCCCATTCCGCCGCGTTGTTGAAGCCTAAATTCATCAACAGGGGTAAGTTTTCCATAGCCCGTTTCGGAAATGGTGAGAATTTCTGAGCCTTCATGCACAATTGCCATGTCCACAACAAAATCAGAGTTTGACAGTTTCACACTTCTCACGCCTTGGCTGTCTCTGCCCACAAGACGAACGTCCGTCTCGTTGAAGCGGATGCATTTGCCCTCGTGCGTTCCAATTAAAATGTCGTCGCGGCCATTTGTGATGTCCACGCCAATAAGTTCGTCGCCGTCGTTAAGTTTAACGGCAATTTTTCCAACTTTTCTTATGTTTTCATATTCCGAAAGAGGGGTCTTTTTGATAAGGCCGCCTTTGGTTGCCATAATAAGGTTTCCTTTCATCTCTCCTCTAACAGGAATGATTGTATTCACTTTTTCGCCGAGGCTAAGCTGCAACAAATTGATTATTGCGCGGCCCTTTGCCTGCCTTTGAGCTTCTGGAATTTCATACGCTTTTGCGCTGTAAACCTTCCCAAGATTTGTAAAGAACAAAAGTGTGTCGTGCGTTGAGGTGACAAACATCTTCTCAACATAATCTTCGTCCTTTGTCTTGTGGGCGGTTATTCCAACGCCGCCGCGGTGCTGAGCCTTATATTCGTCAGTGCCCATTCTCTTGATGTATCCAAGGTGGGTCATTGAAATAATAACGTCCTCTTCGGCAATTAGGTCTTCAAGGTCAATTCCGCCAAGGTCCATGCTGATTTCCGTTCTTCTCTCGTCGCCAAATTCTTGTTTAACCGCCTCGAGGTCATCTCTAACAATTTTCAGTACTCTCGCAGGCTTGTCCAAAATGTCTTTGAAGTCGGCAATTTGCGCTTCCAACTCGGCAAGTTCCTCGTTAAGTTTTTCAACTTCAAGGCTGGTCAGTTTTGAAAGCCTCATTTCCAAAATGGCGTTTGCTTGAATTTCGTCAAGCTCAAAATTTGTGGTCAAATTTATGGCAGCATCTTGCTTGTCTTTGGAATTTTTGATGACTTTAATAACTTCGTCAATGCTTGCAAGCGCAATTACAAGCCCTTTTACAATGTGTTCTCTCTCTTCCGCTTTTTTAAGGTCATAGCGCGTCTTTCTAACGGTGACTTCTTTTTGATGTTCCAAATAATAGTAAAGCATCTCTTTAAGGTTTAACACTTTTGGCTCGCCGTTCACAAGCGCAAGCATAATTATGCCGCTGCTTTGTTGAAGCATGGTGTGTTTGTATAAAAGATTCAGCACAACTTGTGCGTTTGCGTCTTTTTTGATGTCAACAACAACTCTTAATCCGTCGCGGTCACTTTCATCTCTAAGGTCGCTTATGCCGTCAAGTTTTTTGTTCTTGACAAGGTCGGCAATTTGCGCCACAAAGCGCGCCTTGTTCACGCCATAAGGAAGTTCTGTAATAAGAATTCTTTGCCTGCCGGATGCGGTTTCGTCAATTTCGGCTCTTCCGCGCACAAGAATTCCGCCGCGGCCGGTTTTGTAGGCGTGCTTAACCGCCGTTCTGCCCATGATAATTCCGCCGGTTGGGTAGTCAGGGGCAGGGATGATTTTAATAAGGTCGTCAATGTCAATTTCTGGGTTGTCAATCAGCGCCTGAACGCCGTTTATAACCTCGGTGAGGTTGTGAGGAGGGATGTTTGTTGCCATTCCCACCGCAATTCCGTCTGCGCCGTTCACCAAAAGGTTTGGAAATCTTGATGGAAGCACAGTTGGCTGCATCAAGGTGTCGTCAAAGTTTGGATACATATCCACGGTTTCTTTTTCAATGTCCTGAAGCATCAGCCCAGCAATTTTTGAAAGCCTTGCCTCAGTGTAACGCATGGCGGCGGCAGGGTCTCCATCCACTGAGCCGAAGTTTCCATGCCCGTCAACAAGAGGATAACGAATAGAGAAGTCTTGGGCAAGACGAACAAGGGCGTCATAAATTGAACTGTCTCCGTGAGGGTGATATTTACCCATAACTTCACCGACAATTCTGGCACTTTTCTTGTGAGGCTTATCAAAGAAGTTGTTCAGTTCGCCCATAGAGTACAAAATCCTTCTGTGAACCGGCTTCAATCCGTCGCGAACGTCAGGAATGGCACGGCTGACGTTCACCGCCATGGCATAGGCTATAAAGGACTTTTTCAGCTCTCCAACAACTTCAATTGGTTGAACCTTTTCCTTTTCCAAAATTTCTCTCAAATTTTGTCTGTTTAATTCGTTGTCTTTTTTACTACTCATTTCTTTTTCCTTTCAACATCTAAATTCATGTTTTTCTGTTTTACTCTTTCTTTTCCTCTTGCAATCTTAAATTCTTTAACTTCTTTCACCTTGTCCCAGAGGTTGAACATAAACTTTATCTCTTCTGTGGCAACTTCAACATCTGCAATTTCCTCTGCAATGTCGTCAATAAGTTTTTGTTTTTCCGTTTCGGAAGCGTTTTCTCTTTTTCTAATAAATTTTGTCAGCGCTTTTGTAAGTTCGCTCATTTCTTCAAACACAAAAAGATATTGCGTTTGCTCTCCAAAAGTTTCCAAAAAGTTTTTGTAAATACTTTCGTCTCGTGGCGTTTCTTTCTTTTTCATTTTTCTCTCCTTAAACGTCAAGTTCCGTTACAAGGGTGGCGTTTTCTTCAATGAATTTTCTTCTCAAATCAACATCCTCGCCCATAAGTTCGGTGAACACTCTGTCCGCCTCAATGGCGTCTTCCATTGTTATCTTCAAAAGGATGCGGTGTTCTGGGTTCATGGTTGTTTCCCAAAGTTGTTCTGGGTTCATTTCGCCAAGACCTTTATATCTCTGCAAGGTTGTGCCTTTTCTGCCGTTTTCGTCAAACCACTTGTTTAGTTCGTCGTCTGTGTAGAAATAAAAATCCTCTTTGCCGCGGCTGACCTTATAAAGTGGTGGCTGTGCGGCGTAAACGTGGCCGTTTTCAATAAGTGGCCTCATGAAGCGGAAGAAGAATGTGAGAAGCAAAATCCTGATGTGCGAGCCGTCAACATCGGCATCGCTCATGCAGATGATTTTGTTGTAACGCAGTTTGCTTTCGTCAAAATCGTTTCCCGTTCCAGCGCCAAAGGCTGTTATCATAGCGCGAATTTCGGCGTTTTCCAAAATTCGGTTAAGCCTTGCCTTTTCAACGTTCAAAATTTTTCCTCTAAGAGGAAGAATGGCCTGAAATCTTCTGTCACGGCCTTGTTTTGCAGAGCCGCCAGCCGAATCTCCCTCCACAATATAAATCTCACAAAGCGAGCTGTCTCTTTCAGAGCAGTCGGCAAGTTTCCCGGGCAGGGTGGTGCTTTCAAGCGCGCCTTTTCTTCGGGTGAGTTCTCTTGCGTTTCTTGCCGCGTCACGGGCGCGTTGGGCGGTGATGGACTTCATGATAAGTTCTCTTGCCTCATTTGGATGTTCTTCCAAATAGTCGCCAAAAGCCTCTTGCATTGCCTTGTAGACAATTGTTCTCATTTCGCTGTTGCCAAGTTTGGTTTTTGTTTGGCCCTCAAACTGAGGCTCACGAAGTTTAACAGAAATAATGGCGGTTATTCCCTCGCGGCAGTCCTCGCCGGAGAGTTTTTCCGTCTCTTTGATGATTTTGTTTTTAACGGCATAGTCATTTATAACCTTCGTAAGGGCGTTTTTAAAGCCGTCAAGGTGAGTTCCGCCCTCTTCTGTGTTGATGTTGTTTGCGTAGGCGTTTATGATTTCGTTGTAACTATCGTTGTATTGGAAGCAAACTTCAATTTCGTTTACAACTTCGCCTTTGTCGTTGTGGTTGAACTTGTTGAAGTAAACAGGATAAGAAAGCAGAGTTTGTTTGTTTTGATTTAGGTAGTTTACAAACTCCACAATTCCGCCTTTGAACTCAAAAACATCTTTTCTTTCCTGTCCAACTCTTCTGTCTTCCAAGGTTATGACAAGGCCCTTGTTCAAAAAAGCAATTTCGCGGAAGCGGTTTTTGAGGGTGTCATAATTAAACTCAATGGTCTCAAAAATTTCGTCGTCAGGGTAGAAGGTTATGGTTGTGCCGGTTCTGTCGGTGCTGCCAACAACTTTAAGAGGATAAAGCGCCTTTCCGCGTGAAAATTCCATTGTGTGGTGTTTGCCGTTTTGATAGATGTCAGCAATAAGTTTTGTTGAAAGCGCGTTTACGCAGGAAACGCCCACGCCGTGCAGACCGCCGGAAATTTTGTAGCCCTCGCCACCAAACTTTCCGCCTGCGTGAAGTTTTGTCAAAACAACTTCAACCGCGCTTTTGCCCTCTTTGGCAATAATTCCTGTTGGAATGCCGCGGCCGTTGTCAGAAACGGTGCAAGAGCCGTCTTCGTTTATGATGACGTCAATCTTGGTGCAGTAGCCCGCTAGTGCCTCATCAATAGAGTTGTCCACCACTTCTTGAACAAGGTGGTGAAGGCCATGGGCGTCGGTTGAGCCAATATACATTCCAGGGCGTTTGCGGACAGGTTCAAGCCCTTCCAAAACCTGAATGTCGCTTGCGTCATATTTCACACTTTTGGTGAGTTTTTCTTTTTCTTCGGCGCTGTTTTCAGCGTCGGTGAGATTTGTTTTTACGTCTTCTTCGTTTTCCATAATGGCAATATTTCCTTTATAATATATAAATATACTATATTATAACATATATATAGAAAAAAGCCAAGCGTTCAAACACAATATTTTGTAGTTTTTTTAATATTTTTTTGGCAAAAACTTCCTTGACAAAGGCGCGGGAGTGGTGTATAATCATTGCATGAACAAAGGAAAAGTAAAAACAAGAATTTCACAAGAAGAGGAAAGGGCTTTGGCGTTTGCCAGCCGTTTTTCCAGACTTTCAAATTCGCTAAGAAGCGAGGAAGGGCTTAGGGTGGCATCTCAAAAGGGACAAACCCATTGGATAAACCCAAAAAGCAAGCACGGAATAAAAGAGAGCAACTTTTATTCTTTTGACCAAATTGATTATTCCGAGCTTCAAACCTTTTTAAATCAGATTTATGAAAAGGAAGAAAGGCTTAGGGCGCTTGGATATGATATGCACGGCGTGAAAAGTTTCAACCGCAATGTTTGGCTTGACCTCTCACGCGAGAGCAACGCAATTGAGGGCATTTTGGATGATTTTTCATACTCTCTTTTGGATTTTCGAAACAAACTCAGAGGCTCAATAATCACAAATGGCGTCGCCGACGAGGGCAAAGACCCTTGGGATCTTTTTAGAAGCGCGCGAGAGCAACTTTTGGCGTTTAAACAAAAGAATGACTGCCTCATAATTGAGGGAAACAAGAAAAAGCATCAGCTAAGTTTTGCCACAATCAGCCATTTTGCGGCATTTAAATATGCTTATAACTGCTCAAAATATTTCAGGAACAGGGAAATAACTGCCGAAGACTTCTTCTCAATTCTTTTGAATGTGACTGCGCTGCTCTCAGACAGTGAAATTGTCAAAATGAGACAAGAGCCAATATATGTTTTTGGCGCGCCTTGGACGCCGGTTGGCTTTGAGCAGGTGCATGAGCGAATGAAAGGGCTTTCAAAGTGGGTGACTGACGAAAAACAAAGCGGCAGACTGCACCCAATTGAAGTTGCCGCGCTTTTCCATGCGGAATTTGTAAGAATTCACCCATTTATGGACGGAAACGGCAGAACTGGAAGAATTATGTCAAACTTCATCTTGATGTTGTGTGATATGCCAACAATGTCAATTAAGGCGGGCGCAACAGAGCAGTATTTTGACGAAGTAAATCACGCCGTTATGACGCACGAGGCTGATGGGCTTATAAAGATGTTTTACAACGCGGTTTATGACAGCGCCAAAAAGATTGACGAGTGCCTAGACTTCATAGAAAAAACCGAGAAGCCAACAAAACAGACTTCCGCCAAAACAAAAGAATAAAAAAAACTGCTTGAAACATAGCAGTTTTATAATTTGGTTGAACATTTAATATTCAACGATCTATCCACAAAAAAGGTATTGACAAGGCCCTTTTGCCATGTTATAATTTGCATAGAATAAAAATGGAGAAAAATATGGTTAAATTCACTTGTGACGAGTTTATCGCTCAATTAAAAAAAATTACTGGAAAACCTTACACAATGGCAGTGGATTGTTCAGCGAAAATATCTAACATCTTTAAAGAGGCTGGCGTAAGGGATTTTAAAGAATTCCCTGAAAAAACATTCCTTGGCATACCAGAATTACAAATCTACTTTACAAAGAACACGGGCAGAAGTTTTGATGATTCTTATGTTGATATTGACCTTACTTTTTCCGCCCCACTAGGTTTAGTTGGAGCAACTTATAATGAAGAAAAAAGCAGATACGAACAAGAATGTGATATGAACGACTATTTCAACTATCACGGCGGCACTTATTATAACTATCACAGTGGTGTATCTTCAAGAGAACCTGCTCCTTTTCCTTCGAGATATAATTCCAGAAGCATTAAAGTTCGAATGGATACCGTGCCTAAATTTAATTTGAAAGCAAAATTTCCTTTCACCTACGCACTTAAAAATGGCAGCAAACTGTTCGAACACTTTGACTTAAAATGGCAATGGTGGCGCTTGCCGTCCGATGACGAAATCGACTACAATTTCAATGTTGTTGGCACTGATAGAGATGGTTTGTTAAGCGTAGGCCTATTAGAATCAAACTCTCGCGTTGCTTTAAAAGTAGATGAAAAATCCTTGGAAGAACTGCCATTCACTTCGAAGGCTGCTTCCGCAGAAAAAAGCGGACTTGAAATTTGTCCAGAAGAACTTGTAAGAACGCACCTTTTCTTCGACGAGAACGGCCATTATCGCGATATACGCAATATAGATATCGTCAGTGTTGACGGAAAGACTGATTACAAAGTTTTCAAAGCAGAAGATACTTTGAAAGAAGCTCTTGAAAATATCGAAAAAGGCAGATAGAAACATAAATTCGTGGTTTTAAAGCCACGATTTTTATTATAAAAAAGTCGCGATCAATTCGCCAACGAAGTGCGAATTGAGTTTGGTCGCGTAGACAAAAAAATAAGCGCCCACCGAGTGCTTGCGAATAGCAAGCCGAGTTTAAGCGCAATTTTTTAATTGGTTGCGAGGGTTGGATTTGAACCCTCAACACAACGCGTTTATACTTTGTATAACCCTATACAACAAAAAAACTGCACCAAAGCGCAGTCTATCCACTTGGTTGCGAGGGTTGGATTTGAACCCTCAACACAACGCATTTATACTTTGTATAACCCTATACAACAAAAAAACTGCACCAAAGCGCAGTCTCTTCATTTGGTTGCGAGGGTTGGATTTGAACCCTCAACACAACGCGTTTATACTT
>CANQRC010000036.1 GCA_947626155.1 uncultured Clostridia bacterium
GATCATAGCCGCACCACCCGCGCTTACCTGTAATTTCATAATGATTTTCCAATTCTCCGTTTTCCGATGCAACATCACTTAAGGCACGTGTAAACCTAATTGTATCATCCACCGCTGTGACTTTCACCTCGTGGCCGTTACCGTTTAGGTGCCCAGTGAATACTGATATTGGCGTCCAAGTATGTGCCGACAAATCAATGTCGGTTGTAATTTCATAGTAGTTTCCTTTTTCTGATTCTGCATTTGAAGAGGCTGATGCAGCAGCCACCTCACTGACCTCATTTTCTTTTTTTGCCATCAAAGCAAAATCACTTGCGCTGGAGATTTTGAAGGGCGAACTTTCCGTTCCCTCTCCCGCCAAAGAATCTGACGCATAATCAAGCCAGTTGCCCTTTGCGGAATTTCCCTCTGTGTCATCCACGGTTTCTTCCAAATTTGTTTTATTTGGAAGTGAAACTCCGTAAACAATAAGACACCCGCAAGCAAGTGCCATAGCCATAAAAACAGCCATAATACCCGAAAATACTTTTCTCATATAAATATTATAAACAAAAAGTAACAAAATTCCAAAGAAAATTGCAAATTTTTCAAAAAAATAAAAGGCAGATCAAAATTGGCAAAAAATATAAAAAATAATAAAAAAATAGCAAAAAATCACTGTTTTTTCAATTTTTTTGCGTTTTTTTGCAATTTTTTTTGAATTTTTTAATAATATTTGAATTTTAAATTCGGTGACCAATAATCTTTTTAACTTCTTTTGGAAAGTCTTTCCCAAATTTTTTGTAATCTTCAAAAAATGTTTTTGCAACCATTTCAGGATAAAGCGTCAGCCTTGGAATGTCCAAAATCTTGATAAATGTTGGCTTATAAATCCCCCTGTTTCTATCCGGTTGAAACTCTTCGCCTTTGCCGCTTCCAAATTCGCCCGAAATCCACTTGCAAAGATAATAATGCTCCACGCTTTTCTCGTCTTCATAATCATAAAGTTTTCTTTCCGGCTGAACTGTCATTCCAAATTCCTCAAAAACTTCTCTTACAACGCATTCGCGCTCATCCTCGCCTTCGTTCATTCCGCCGCCAGGAAAAGTGTAGTATTTCCTGTCCTGAAATTCTCTATACATGGTGACAATTTTGCCATCAACAATAATAATTGCCGCCGCCCTTTCTCTTTTTCCGTTCATATTCCCCTCCTCACAACCTATTCTACACATAAAGCCCAAATTTTCCAAATGTTTTACATTGTTACACTCAAAAAAATTAACTATACATAAAATTTAACTTCTCTTCTTGCAAAAAATTTCTTCCATTCGGTTGACTTTTTAATGGAAAATGCTTTAATATTTGAGTAATTAAAGGAGTTTTTTATGAAAAGACCATTAACCTCCACAGGAACAATTCTTTGCACTGTAATTTTTTCAATTCTGATTTTTGGGCAAATTCTTTCATGCATACTTTTGTCAGTGGCATCAAGCGTAATTTCCTCCGAGACTTCAATAGGCGGCAACTCTGATGCTGCTGTTGTCAGCCTGATAAGCACTTTAGTAATTTTGTCTGTTGTTTCACTTATAATTTACATAATCTGCCTTGTTCTAAACGCGTGCTCAATCTCTGCCAGCTCAGCAACACCTAAAAGATACAAAAACAAGAAAGGCTTGTTAATAACAACCGCTGTTTTCAACATTTTAGTGTTTTTGTTCTCACTTTGTGTTAACATCTTCCAATTTGTTTCTTACTTCAACCCATTTCAAATCCTCAGTTTTGTTGTGGAAATAGGAATTTTGCTTGGCGGCATTTTCTTGATTGTGGATTTGATCAAAGAAAAGCAGCGAGTTGAAGACTATCAAGAAGAACAAGTAAGTTTTTCCCCTCAAGCGCCCGCCTCAAATGAAATTGACTCAATAACGGCAGAACTTAACAAACTTAACAGGTTGAAAGAAAACGGAGTGATTTCCGACGCCGAATATGAACAGCTAAAACATAAAATTTTGTTAAAATACTAAATTTTAAGAGGTGAAATATGAAAACTGCAAGCAAAATTTTTATAATATTGGGCATGATTGTAGAATTTTGGCTGATAATTCCGCTGATCGTCGGAATTTTGGCTTTAAGCAAAATAAATTCTGCAACAAGCAAAAATGATTTAACAGCAACGGGAATTTTTACAATCCTATTTTGCAGCGTGCTTGGCGGGATTTTTATGCTCTGCATTCCAGAAGAAGAGTTGGCAAAAAACAAAGCGCCTCAAATTGAGCAGCCTCTAAATCTTCCAACTCCACAACAAAACAGGCCTTTAAATGACAGTGAACTTGCCGCAGAACTTGAAAAAATAAACAAGTTAAAACAACAAGGTCTTATCACTGAAGAGGAATACAAAACGTTGCGCCAGAGAGTGATTGATAAAACATTTGACAAATAATTTGTTCCTAGTTTTAATTTATTTGATTGTTTTTAATAAAAAAGGCAGAGTTTCATCTCCGCCTTTTTCTTACAAGAAAATTTAGGCATCAAGCATATTCAAATATGTAGCAAGAGTTACAAAAATTGAAGATGCAGTAGGTCTTGCCGTTCCAAGATATCCGCTTGCATACTCTCTGCACTTTTCAGACTTTGTGCTGAAATATTTTGTTAATTTTTCAAAGCGGTCATTGTCATCAAAGTTTGAAAGCATAAGGGTTTTCTTGATGCTTGCAACATTGAACGCCTCAGGCTTCAATTTTGGGTCTTCAAGCATGGCATAAATTGTGGCTTTAAGCAAGTTTCTTGCCGCAAACAACCACATATAATCCCCTTCTTGAATTGTGAGCGGAAGCGTCAAAGACACAATGTCGTTGATAAGCCCAGAGACCTCGCCCTGATGATTTTTTTCATAATAGATGCGGTTTAAAGTGTGGTTGACAATTCCAGCGAGTCCGGTTGCATCATTTCCGTCAATTCCGCAAACCAAAGCGTCCAGCGAAACATAGAACATTTTCGACATTTCAATGAGGCAGCTGAGTGTAGGCAAATTTTCGCCTGTTTCCCACTTGCTGATTGCCTGGCTTGAAACATGAAGCCTGTCTGCAAGCTGGTCCTGTGTGAGATTATACTCTTCTCTGAGTTTTTTGATGTTTTTTGATAAGTTTTCTGTGTATAACATTTTTCACCTCCTTGTTACAACACCATTTTAAACCATTTTTTCGTGTGAAGCAATAGTTTTACTATAATTTAATTATATTTTTGCTTTATTTTGGCAACCTGCGGTTGATTTTTTGGTGTTTTTTAATTCAAGAGGCGGTTTATCTATTTCTTCTTCTCCTTTTGCCACCTTGCGAAGATGGAAAAAGCCTCAGCCAAATATCCAAAGGAACAAAACGGTCTCCTAACGGTGTTTCTTGCCTTACAAATAATTGTTTGCAATTTGGGCATCTATATTTGTAATCAGGCGCAGGAACTGCCCCTCCCAAAGGAGAAGTTGCACCCGCAGTTATTGAACCCGCAACCGAGGACGCAACAAACTTGGAAACTGCAACATCAATCATATGTTCAGCTTCTGTGCATTTTTTTAAACTTGCCTCCTTGCAATTTGGGCACAATAAAGGGTCGTTGCCTTTCCTGACCATTTTCATCATGTTATCTTTCAGTTCGGTGAACACATCTTTAAAATACATAGCCACTCCTATGGCTTATTATACCACAAATTTCGACAAATACAAACACTTTGCTCCAAATATTGCCAACAAATGCTTTTTTATTTAATTTTTACACATATTTCACACCTAAATTTCAATTTTCCACAAATGATTTACGCCCTTTATATGTTTCTATTTTTTCGAAAAGTATTGACAAACGTTCTTCTTTCGTGTATAATAAGAAAAAGGAGCGAAAAATATGGATTTAAATGTTGAATTGCAAAGTTTAAAATCATCACTTGAAAGGGTGGATAAAGAAATTGTAGATGCTCAAAAGCACTTACAAGCAATGGAAAATAGAACAGATTTTCCAGAAAAAACAGACACTCTTGCAAAACTTAAAATGGCAAGTGGCAGAATGGTTGACATTGAAATTGGTTTAGGCAAAAGAGGTTCTGAAAAAAAGACAGATTTTTATAATCTAGAAAACGGCGAGATAGTTGTTGGCGGAAGCAATGCTTATCCAATTACAGGCGCAAACAACCATGGCATCAAATCAATTGTTGACGCAGATACCAAGGAAGTTATTTTTGAAAATCCTTGGTATAATGAAGAAGACCTTTGTGTGCAAGATGGAATGTTGTTTGGAAAAGAATTTGCCATCCAAGAAGCCAAAGCAGAAATTGAGTTTTTAAATAAACAAAAAGAAACAACCGCTGCAAAACTTGAGGAAACCCAAAAGTTGGCAGAAATTGTTCCAACATTGCTTGAAAAAGGTGAAAAGTTGGTTTACCCAAAGATGGCTAAAGAATGGAATCAATATGTTTCTGACCATGCACTTACATCTGGCAAAGAACTTCAAAGCGCCGTAGAGTTAATGGAAACATTGGCAAATGGAACTTTAGACGAGGCTTCCAAGAAGTCAGACATAATTTTTGACCGTTCCAACTGGTCTAAATTTGATTCTGAACTGGTGCTAAACACGGTTACAACATTCAGTAGAAAGGGTCCAGAATTCTATCAAAAAGTCAAAGGTGAAACCCCTGAGTGGGTGCAAGAAGTTGCAAAACAAAACACAAAATTTGAAGGCGAACTTCAGGGCAACCAGAAATAAAAAAAAGTCAAGTAAAACCTTGACTTTTTTTATTTAAATTAAAATAATTCTGTGAAACCTTTCTTGTCGCCCGCAATCAATTGCTCTTGCCTCTATTCTTGTTTTCAAATTTATTTATACTCAAATTCAAGTTCAGTTTTGCGGTCATAGATTTCGCCCAAGAGCTTGTCAAGCATACTTTTTGGCTGGCCTTTGCGCGCATAACAATAATTGCAACCATGTCGGCAAGTGTCATAGCGGCCAATGTCAATGGACGGCATACAGCCGCAGAATTTTCTTTGCCCGTCAAGTTTGTTGTTTTTGCGTTTCACGATCAAATTTTGTGCGGCGAATTTTTCGGTGAGCAATTTTTCGAAAATCTCGCCCTCAATGCACTTGCTTGGCACAATGTCATAGGCACTCCAATCCCCGCTTTCGGCACACGCCTCAATTTGAATTCCGTTCTGTTTTGCAATCTTCGAAAAAGCGGATAAAATTTGATGTTTTTGCGTGAGATTTGGCGCCCAAACATCTTTCGAACAGCCCGAATAACTTTCAATCACAAAACTGATTTTGCAGTGTTTTGTGTAGCCATTCAAACTTTCGCACAACTTTGCAAAATGTTCAATGTGCCAAGCCACATCAATGCCGTCCGCCAGCAAAATTGGGTCATAACGCCAAATTACAGGGCAAAATTTTGAGAGTTCCTTAAAACTATCAATTCGCTCTTCCAGCGGCGGCAAATTGGCTTCAATTTTCGCCGGATAAGGATTGAGAGTGTAAAGAAAATAATATTTTATGTCCCCAAGTTCACCGAGACGACTAATCATTGGTCGCGGATTTTTCGTCCAAAAAACAATCCCCTCCAAATTGCCGCTCATTTCAACTTTTTTATTCGCAAGCATATCTTCTTCAATGCTCTGGATTTTGATTGGCTGCAATTCGATCCGCGCAATTTTTTGCTGATTGATTGGATTTGGAACAAGCACAAAGCCCTCCCTCAGCCGCTCAAAAAACCAATCTGCATAAAATGCCGGCACATCCGTCCGCCTCGAAACGCTTAAAATCATAACTCGTCCGCCTTGATGCCGCTCACACGAGTTTCTTCAGGATTGGAATGATTTTTGCGTATTCTTCATAATGTGGAAACAATAATTTGTCTTTTTCTTTCACCATTTTGAAAAATGTTTCCAATTTCACAAACTTGAAATCCGCAACTTCTGTCTCCTGCATAACAATGTCCTTTTTTGTCACATTTTTTCTTATCAAAAAGGAATCAACAAACTCCGAACTGATATATTTTCCTGTTTTCAAAACTTCTTTAATGGTTGTTAGATATTCAAACTCCTCAGGCTGGGCCTTTATTCCAAGTTCCTCCTCCATTTCCCTGCTTGCAGTAACCGAAGTTTTTTCGCCTGCGTCAACATGGCCGCCCACCGAGATGTCCCAAACACTTGGATAAATGTCTTTGTTCGCCGTTCTCAGTTGCAACAAAATCTCTTTTCTGTTGTTCACGAGATAAATATGTACAGATTTGTGCCACGCACCAGTTCTGTGTGCATCATTTTTGCTTTGAACGCCAATAACCCTTCCGTTTTCATCCAGCAAATCCAATTTTTCCTCAACCATATCTCCTCCATTTCATTTGACAATCCATTCGAATTTGTTACCCCTTCGCTTAGCAAGATGTTTTTATTCTATTGATAATCAAATCCTCTACAACCAATTTCTTTTCTGCAAAAACATTCTCATAAATAATTTCAGCCAAATCATTCGCGGGCATAAAAGTCTGTTGTTTTTCAAGTGATACATAATCTCGACTGTTCTTATAAAAATTAGTGTTTATTCCGCCAGGATACACTCCATAAACCTGCACCTTTGAACCGGAGTAGGCGGCTTTTAGACTTTCTGTATATCCTCGTTCAGCCCACTTGGTTGCACAGTAAACGCTTTCCTGTTTGTTTCCGCGCAATGCCGCTGACGACATTATGTTAACAATTTTTCCGCCCTTTTCTTCAATAAGTTTTAAAACATGTGTGCAGAAATAAATCATTCCTTTCAAACCCTCAAAGCACAAGTCAACATCTGCTGCGGTGTATTCCGTTGGTATTTTAAACGAGGGTGACCCGGCGCAATTTATTAAAACTTCAATCTTTCCTAATTTTGATATTTCCTCAACTGTTGTTTTTACAAATTCCTCATCCGAAACATCTCCGCAAAAAGACTTGTAATTGTGAGGTAAACTCTTTTCTATATTTTGCAAAGCACGCTCGTCCTTGTCCACATTGCAAACAAAAAAATTGTTTTTAAATAAAACCTTTACGAGTTCAAACCCAAGTCCGTTCGCCCCTCCTGTAACTATTGCAATTTTTTTCATAATCTCCCTCCCATTAAGACCCTTTACTTGTTTTATGCCACCGCCAAAAAAGTCGGTCTTTGATTTACTTTTTTAACAATTTGCAGCCAATTCTTAATAAATAAGTTTCCAATGTTTCATTTTCTTTTAAAATTATCTTTTGGTGTTTGTTGTCTTTAAGTGCTTTAACATATTTTGGATATGCTTCACAAACACCTTTTATCCAATCATCATTATTTCCGCGATTTCGATACAACCCTATGTAGTTTTTGAAAGCATTTTTTGATGGATAGCAAATTATATAATCTACATCATTTTTCTCATATAAGGGCAACATTTCAAGTTTTAGCCAAATCAAAATAACATCATATTTTTGGATGCTATCTCGTATAGCATCAATATAATTGTCGGGGAAATTTTTGTTTGGTATTCGATTTTTTGTTCCCTTTAATTTCTCATATTCTTCCGCCGAAAAACTTGAGTAGTCATAAACATATCGACTACTTTCCAAATCCACAACATTTTTATATTTTTTTGCAAGAGATGTTTTTCCAACGCCTGCAAAACCAGCTATAATTATTTTTTTCATTGTTCCCCTTAAATTAAGACAATTTACACGTTTTATATGGAGCTGGTGGTGGGAATCGGACCCACGACCTATTGATTACGAAGGAAGTGTTCTCGTCGCCCGCAATCAACTGCTCTTGCCACCTATTCCCTTTTGTTTTTCTCATGTTTACAATAGGCAAAGAAAAATAGGTGTATAAGTTTTCACTCCTTATACACCTATTTTACACCTAAATCTCAAATTTTCCAAATGTTTTACGCTTTTAAACTGCCTAATTCGTTCTATATTTTTATAATTCGTCCACCTTTATGCCCAAATTGTCTTCCAGCCACTTTGCCACCATTCTGCGATGACAAAAAGTGGTGCCGTTTTCAATGTCGGCATATTTTTCATAGCACAAAAGCACAGCGTTGTCACCAAGTTCGTCAAAAACTTGCTGCGGATTCAACTTTGACAGCACTTTGTCATAATAAATTTTCTTATAAAGTTTTTCGTCTTTGATTTTGATTATCTCCGCCGGTGGCGCAAGTTTTGAATATGTATCTCCATCCCAAAACTTGGCAAATCTCGCGATTGAAACAAAACGATATCCTTTGTCCTTTGGATAACTCCTAACTTTTCCAAAATATCCCGTTTTCATTTCAAATCTCCATCAAACAAACTTGTTTGGACATTTTCATCAGTCGCGCGGACTATGTATTCATCCGGATTTTTCTCTTCTGGCAAAAGTTCAATGTTTGGCGCGAGTTTTCTAAGGCAAAATTTGTAATAAACTTGTTTACCTGTCGGCCTAAGCAAATTAACGCAATCTTGCAGATATTTTGCCCAGTCTTGCCATTTGTCCTCACTTTTGTAGTTGTTGATTTTTCCAATTTTGTAGTGGTCCACACAGTCGAGTTCCAGCGTTTTTCGAATAAGTGCCAAACTTTCCTCCGGCTCGATCGTCGGCTCAAAACTTGCAAAAGTTCTTATGCCATTGTCATGCAAAATTTTCAAAGTTTCAAGTCTTTCGCTTGGGAGTGCGGCAAACGGCTCCCAATATTTGCTCTTATCTTCGTCCAAAAATGTCAGCGTTGTTCCAACGGTTATGCGGTCGCCAAATGTTTTGAAAATATCCAAATCGCGCAGCATTTTCTTTCCACCTTTTGATAGCACCGCCACAGGAACATGATAAGCGCTGAGCATCTTCAAAACTTCACGCGTTGTGGCACTGCCGTCCGCGTTGTCGCAATAAACATCCCCAACAAAAGACAAAAGCACCTGCTCTT
Organism: uncultured Clostridia bacterium; assembly: GCA_947626155.1. Taxonomy (GTDB): domain Bacteria; phylum Bacillota; class Clostridia; order Christensenellales; family UBA1242; genus Caccovivens. The sequence goes on from CANQRC010000036.1 coordinate 8,894, forward strand.
TGTAGACATTCTTTTGCAGGTCTTTTTCCAAATATTTTAAAATATCCTTTCTTGGCTCTGGTTTTCCAAAATAAGTCGCGCTTGACTTTTGCAAAGTGTGCGGCGCATAACAATATCTGCATCGATGGCTGCACCCGATGTAA
>CANQRC010000037.1 GCA_947626155.1 uncultured Clostridia bacterium
TGATGCCCCGCCAGTGTAGGCAAAAAGGTTTAACACCTTAATTTCCCTGTGCGCGCCTTTAATAAGTTTTTGCATCATCTTCCAATTGACCGCCTGCTCAGGAAAAATGCCTGTGTGCTTAAAGCCCATTGGCTTGACAATAAAACTTAGGCCGTTCCAAGAGATGTTCCACTGCTCAGGAATTGGTTTTTTAAAGTGCCACAGCCCGCCGCCGTCTTTGCGCTCATAAAACGCGTCTGCCTTGCCTTGCATATCCGCCCTTTTGTGCCAAATAACCTGAGGGTCTGGCCTAAGAAGTTTTATTCCTGCCCAACTTTCAAGTTTTTCCCCGTCACCGGTCATCAAAACTTTGTAATCTTTCCAATCATCCGCAACTCTCAACTTAAAATCTCCTTAACTTTATATTATCAAATTCGCCGCCAAAAAATCAACTACTTTTCTTTCTTGTCTTCAAGCGCCTGTTGGCTTAACGCGTTTATGTAAAGATGTCTATAATATTCGTTGTTTTCATAAAGCTCCTCATGCGTTCCGCTTGCAACAATAACGCCGTCTTTTAAGAGGTAGATGCAGTCGGCATAAGTGATTGTGGAAAGCCTATGCGCAATCAAAATGATTGTCATCTTTCGCTTAAGATTTTCAATAATCTTCATAATTTCGCTTTGTGAGGTGTTGTCAAGCGCACTTGTCGCCTCGTCAAAAATCAAAATCTTAACATTTCTTGCAAGCGCCCTTGCAATGCACAGCTTTTGCCTCTGTCCGCCCGAAAATTGGCAGCCATTTTCGCCAATTATGCTGTCCAGCCCGTCTGGCAGGCTTTTGATGTGCGAATAAATTTTTGTCTTTTTGCAAAGGCTTAAAATTTCTTTGTCGGTTATGTCATTTTTGATAATCCTAAAATTGTCTCGAATTGAGATGTTGAAAATGTAAGGAAATTGATTTACAACCGCAATGTTTTCCTTGATAAAATCTCTGCCAACCGCCTCAATTGGCACATCATCATAAAAGATATTGCCGGAATTTTTGTAGTAGAGGTGGGCAATAAGGTTTATTATGGTTGTTTTGCCGCAGCCACTTTCCCCAACAAAAGCCACAGTCTGTTTTGGCTCAATCATAAACGAGGCATTTTGCAAAACATTTTTGTCGCCGTCGTAAGAAAAATTGACATTCTCAAAAATAACTTTTCCGCTGTAATTTTTTATATTTTGGTCTCCAAACCTGTCTATTTGATAAGTTTCAGGCTCGGCAATTTTAAAAATTCTGCCCGCATAAACGGCAATTTCGCCAAAGCGATAATAAAGATCTCCGCTCTGGCGTGCAAAATCCAAAACATGGTCTTTATACAAAAAGCAAGTGTAAAACACAACCGGCGTAAGCCCATCCAAGCGCAGAAAATACAAGCAAAGGAATATGAAGAGGAAGTTGAAAATGTTCTCCACAAGAACCGCCATGTTTGCAAGCGTTGCGCCCACATACCACTCTTTGTCGTCGCGTTTTTTATAGACCAATTGGTCTTTTTTCAAAATTTTGAGGGTGTTGTCCACGCAGTTTAGGGTTTTTATGTCCTTAACGCCGCGAATAACTTCAATTATTTTGGAGTTTACATTTTCTGCCGCATTGTTCACGCCAGGCTTCATCTTTTTTAGATAATGCACCCTAAGCGCATAAAAGGCGCTTGTGGCAAAAATCATTCCAAGCAAAAACAGCCCAAGCCAAACATTCAAGAAGAATATGTATAAAACATAAGCAACGCGCTTCAAAATTTCAAAAATGCCGCGCGTCAGTTCTTTAAAAGCGGTGGAAAGGCGGTCAATATCCGAAGTTAGGCGCGTCACAATAATTCCGCTGCCCATTTTGTCATATTCGCTCATTTGAATTTCAAGCGCGCTTCTTAAAACGTGCTGTTGGATGTCAATTTTTGTGCGGTTTTCAAGTTGCTTAAAAAAGTAGGTGTTCAAAATTTCAGAAAGCACCGCCCCAGCCAGCATTGCCAAACTTAGGCCAGCATACAAAAGCGCCATTCCATAATTTGGGTGGTCCATAATTGCTGAAATCATTCTGGCAATAAACATTGCGTTAAAGAAGGCAAGAACCGCCTGAATTGTAAGCATCAAAACATACAGCGCAAGAAAAATCCAGTGGCGCTTATAATATTTAAATAGGATTTTCATTCCCGTTCTTCTGTTATATTTTCTTTCCATCTCTTACCCGTCAAATTTTTCTTGAAAGTTTAACAATAATAAAGCCGTCGCCAACTTCAACATTCTTTTCAATGTCTGGCTTGTCAATTTTTTCAACCGCTTTGACAATCAAAACTTCCTGCTTAATTTTTGGCATAAAATTGTAAAGCATTTCACCAAGTTTGTCGTCGCCAGTCTCAAAATAGGCATAAATTCTCTCGTCAATAGAAAAATCCGCCTCTTTCCTCAAAACTTGAAGCCCCCTGACAAATTCTCTGTAAAGGCCCTCCAAAATAAGCCCTTCGTCAAGGTTGATGTCAAGCACAACGGTGTTTCCATTTTCGTGAGAAATCACAAAATCTGTCTTAGGCTTCTTTTCAAGGTTGAAAAGGCTGCTGTCCAAATCTTTAAACTGCCCAACTGTCACCTTTCCTTTTTTGAAGCCCTCCAAAGCCGCCCTGTTTTCCTCGTCAGAGAGTGAAGAGAGCGCCGCCTTCAATTTTTGAACATCACCTTTCAGCACAGCGCCCGCATTTTTGAAGTTCACCGACAAATATTCGTCGTTAAATTTAGAGTCATCAGTCACCGCTTCAAGCGTCTTGACATTAAGTTCGTCCTTAATCACGTCCTCAAAATCTTTCAAAATTTCAAAAGTGTCCTTTTCGCCGGCAACATACATCACTTTAAGCGGCTGCTTAACCTTAATTTGATTTTCATTTCTCAGCCTCTGCACCGTTGACATGATGTTTCGCGCAACCTCGGCCCTTTCCAAAATTCCGTCAAAATGCTTTGGATAAACTTCCTTGGCAAAGCCGGCAAGCATGACGCATTCCGCCTCATTTTTCTCTATTTCGCGAACCAAATTCTGCCAAATATACTCAGTCACAAAAGGAATAATTGGCGTCATGACCTGAATTATAGCCTTTATTGCCTGATACAAACACCAATAAGCCGTCAATTGGTCATTCTTGTTTTCACTCTTCCAAAAACGCTTTCTGTTTGCGCGAATATAGAAGTTTGAAATGTCGTCAACAAGTTTTTCAAAGTCATGCACAACAACATAATTTTTGTCGTCGGCATAGTTTTGGTCGCTTGTGGTGACGAATTTGTTCACGCTCTCCAAAAGCCACTTGTCAAGCACGGTCAAATCCTTTTCTTTTGGGCGGAAGCCGTCAAGTTGTGGGTTATCAATCACCGCATAAGTGTTAAAGAATGTGTAAATGTTCCAAAATCCCAAAAGTTTTCTTCGCGCCTCATCCGTCAAGTTGAAGCCAAAACGCATCTCGTTTGTTGGGCTTGACGAGCAGTAAAGATATCTTATAACATCCGCGCCCACCTTGTCCGCCACAACTTCCGCGTCAAGAGAATTCCCGCCGCTCTTGTGGAATTCGTTTCCGTTTTCGTCCTTAACATATTGATAAGTGACCACTTTTTGATATGGCGCTTTGCCGGTGAGCACCACGCTCATAATCAAGAGCGAATAGAACCAAAGTTTTATCTGTTCAATCATCTCGCAAACATATTCGCTTGGGAAGTTTTCGTTGAAGAATTTTTTGTCAGTGAAATATTTTTTGGTTGAGAAAGGCGTGATGCCCGCGTCAAGCCAAACGTCGCCCACCTCAGGAATTCTTGAAACAACTTCGCCGCACTCACACTTAATTTTGATTTCGTCAATCCAAGGCCTGTGAATGTTTGGCAATTTGTCAACAAGTTCCTTGTTCACCGCCTTTTCTCTCAGCTCTTCCAAACTTCCAATCACGTGCACCTTGCCGCATTTTGGGCAAACATAAAAAGGAAGTGGAAGCCCATAAAAGCGGCTTCGAGAAATGTTCCAATCGCCCATGTTGTTCAGCCAATCGGTCATCCTCTTCTTAGCGTATTCTGGCTTAAAAGTCACATTTTCAATTGCTTTCAAAGCCATTGGCCTAATTTCATCCATTTTGATGAACCACGCAGAAATAAGTTTGTAAACAAGGTCAGTTTTGCATCTCCAACAGAAAGGATAAGAGTGTTTATATTTGTGAGCATACAAAAGTTTTCCGTCTTTTTTCAGCCTGTCCGCAACAAGTTCCGCCACCTCAGTGGTCTTTTTGCCAGCCAAAAAGCCCGTGTTGTCAAGAAGCACGCCCTGTTCGTTTATTGGGCAAATTTCTTTAAGCCCAAGCGACTGTCCAAGTTCAAAGTCCTCAGCGCCGCACCCCGGAGCAATATGCACAACGCACGTTCCTTCGGTGCTATCAACCTCGTCCCAAGCCACAACCTTATGCACAAAGTTTTGTTCGGCAAGTTCAGGAAAGCAGGTCTCATATTCCAGCCCAACAAGGTCTTTCCCCTTGAAAGTCTCCAAAATTTCAACCTCTTTTTTAAGCACTTTCAAGCGGTCTTTTCCCAAAACAATGTTTTCGCCCTCAAAATTCACTTTAACATAATCAAATTCAGGGTTGACGGCAAGCGCAACATTTGCAGTCAGCGTCCAAGGCGTTGTTGTCCACGCCACAATCTTAAAATCTTTGCCTTTCACAGGAAGTTTCACAAAAACGGCGGTGTGTTCAACCTCGTGATAAGAGGAAGACATCTCGTGTTCCGACAGGCTCGTGCCGCACCTAGGACACCAAGCCATTGGCCTGTTTTTCTTGACAATCCAGCCCTTTTCGTCGCACTTTTTCAAAAAATGCCAAATTGATGTTATGTTTTCGTCGCTGTTTGTGTAGTAGGAATTTTTCCAATCCATCCACTGCCCAATTCTTATTGATTGATTTGTGATTTCGTTTCCAAAAAACTTCACCCTTTCCATGCATTTGTTGGTGAATTTGTCAATTCCATACTCCACAATCTCTGGCTTTCCGTTAAGCCCAAGCTCTTTTTCAATGTTCACTTCAACCCAAAGCCCTTGCGCGTCGAAGCCGTTTTGATATTGACAGTCCTTGCCTTTCAGCGCGTTGTAGCGAATGGTCATGTCTTTCAAAACCCTGCCCCAAATGTGGTGAACGCCAGAACGGTTGTTTGCCGTGATAGGGCCGTCCAAAAACCTAAAACGCGTGTTTCCAGCGTTTTTGTTCACCAGTTTTTCAAAGCAATGATTTTCATCCCAAAACTTCAAAATTCCCTTTTCTAGTTCGACAAAATTTGGGACAGTTTGTTCTTTTTTCATAACTTTCTCCTCACATAAAAAATCCTTGAAAGTCACAAGAACCTTCAAGGGTTACCACTTGCTCCTTTCAGCGTGCCATCACACACCTGCCCGCTAACGGAGGGCTTCCGTCTTTCTTACTGCATTTTTCAGAAAGCGGCTCGAAAAGTGATAATCTCAAAACCATCATGTTGCCTTTCACCTCCCGGCAACTCTCTGCAAATCAAAATTTTAAGATGTTGTCTTTTCTCAAACGCCTTTAATATGATGTTTTCATTATAAAACTCAAAAGTGCATTTGTCAAACAATAATCAATAATTTTCCAAAATCTTATTCATTCTAATCACGTCTGCGGCGGTCATAATTCCAAGAGGCTTCTCCTTTGCCCCGCCGTTTTCGGTGACAAGCACCGCCAAAAGTTTTGAATTTTGATGGAACAGCATAAGCGTCTGTTCAACAGTTATGTCTTTGTTTGCAAAAGCATAATAGTCACTGTTTTCAAGTTTTGAGAGCATATCCTCAATTTTCACGCTGTCCAAAAACACATTTGGCTTTCCGCCAGCAATAAGATATTTTCCAAAAGAATCCAAAATCTTCTGCCCGTTCGCAATGCCAATAATCTCGCCCTTTGCGTTTCTCACAGGAATGTTTGAATAGCCCGAAGATGAAATCATCATGATGACCTCGCGCATAGATTTATCTGCCTCAACAAGCAGAACATCCCGCCTAGCAATTGTTTCAAGCGCCCTAGGTGGAGTTGTTAAAAGCCTTTGAATTTTTTCAATTTTTTCAACAACATCAATGTGAGGCTCGGCAATAACAAAGTCGTCATTGCCGTGCACAATGGCGTTTCTAAGCCTGCCATAGCCAATGAGGTCATCCTCATATTTTCTCACGGTGTAGTTGTAAGCCACAGCCTTTCTCACGGCCTCCGAAAAGCCCATGCTGCGGTTGAAGTTATATCTTGTTTTTATTGCATAATCAATGTCGTTAAACGCCGCCAAAAACCTCATAGAATTTGACTTTTCAACGTTGTCCACAATGTCGTTTTCATCTTTAAGTTCCTTTGTCTCTTTCATAAAACCTCTCGTTAAAATTTATTTTACAATAAAACAAGAAAAAATAAAAACAAAAACACGACTTTTCAAAAATTTAGTCAAAAAAATAAAAAAAGTGAGATTTTTCTCTCACTTATTTTGTTCTGTCATCAAGCTTTCTGTTTGGCAAAACAACCTTTTCTGCTTTTTCCTCTTTCTCAGGTTTCTTGACCTCTTTTTCAACTTTGTCTGCGGACTTTTCTTGCTTTGAAACTGCCTCTTCACACAACTTTCCAACAACGCTGTCGCCCACAAATTTTTCAATCAATTTTTCGTCAAAAATCTTTCTTGAAAGCAACTCTTCAAAAAACTTGTTTGCCTCTTTTGAGTCCTCTGCGTGCGCAACTAAAGTTGACAACATCCAACTTTTGAACTTTTCGCCTGAATTTTTGGCAAGCGCGTCAACAAAATCGGCCCTAGCCTCGTGGTCAATTTTTGCATAAACCAAATAATATAAAAATTCCTCTTTTGATTTTTCATCCATTGAGTGTAAAGCCAGCAACAATCTTTGATAGCCCCTAACTTTTGTCGCAGAAAAGTCGTTGAAAAAAGATGTAGAAATTGTCTCGATAAAATGCGTCATTTCAGAATTTGGGACAGAAAGAATTATTTCAAACAATTTTCTCAGCCAAAAATTTTCTTGCAGGCTTTCATGATTTCCTACTGTGAAGAAATAAGTCCCCTTGAAAACATGTTTTAAATGTATTTTATAGCCCGCTTCTTCATTCTTTAAATATTTCACAACAAGTTTTTGAAGTTTTTCATTTCTGTCTGAAAACTTGTAAATTTTATTTGCAAGCCTATCGCCTCTTCTAACATTTATTGCCTCAATCATCTTAAACCTCCTTTTTTAGTATATCATAGAGACAACGCATTGTCAAGTGGTTGGGATGAAATTGAGGCTGGAATTGTCGCCAAGATAAACCTGAGGAACTTTTCCCGCAATCACACTTTCCGAAATCAAAACATCGGTCACGCTGTCAATTGTGTGGCTGTAAGCAGGCAAAATAAGGCTGACACTTGCAAAAAGTTGGATTGAAAGCGTATGATTTGTTTGATTGACGCCCGCACCTCTAAAATTGTTTTTAAAAGTGGAGGTCATTGCGCCAATGGAGACAAGTTTTAAATTCACCTTTGGCCCAAGCCCCACAAGAAAAGGAATGCCCGTAAAGGTGCCAAGCGCAACATCAATTCCAATTTCACCCATTTTGTCAAGATTGATTTGCGCAACTTGATAAAAACGCCTCGCAATTCCGTTCAACTTAACTGTGTCAAGAGTGATAAGGGAAACGTTGCCAGATGTGTCATAAGTGATATCCACAATGTCTTCATACTTCAAATTTTCTTCATTCAAAACCTCATAAACGGCATCGCTGACGGCTGAGGTTGAAAGGGAAAAGATCATTTGCTCGGAAGCCTCAATCACAACCGGAAAAATAATCCCAAAAATATAGCCCAAAACAAGCCCAATAACAGAGAGAAAAACAAAAAGCAAAATCCTCGTTTTTCGCTTTCTTCTCTTCTTATAAAGATTGTCATAATATGCCACCACAAAGTAATATATGATGCCAATTTGCAAAATTTGTCAAAAAACAAAATATCAATATATGGTGTATTATGCAATTGCATACTACACCACATAAAGTATTATGCCACCGTCAAGATGTTTCGCTTCGCTCAACATGACAGCGCCGTGGCTGCTATTCTGCTTTTCGCCGTAATCCTGCTCCATGCCGTCATTCTGCCCTTTATTATGCTGTCATTCTACCTTATTCTGCTGTCATTCTGAGGCGAAGCCGAAGAATCTCATCCTCTTGCTGTCTCCGCTCTCCGCTGTCATTCTGAACCCATCCATGCTGTCATTCTGAACGAACGCAGTGGAGTGAAGGATCTCAACCTCTTACTTTTTCGTGTGCGACTTAAAAATCAGCGCAAACAAAAACGCAAAGCCTATTGCCGCCGCAATTCCTCCAGCCGTGGCAGTAAGGCCTCCCGTGAAAATCCCAAGAAAGCCATGGGTTTTAACCGCGCCCATTGCCCCTTTTGCGAGTGAAGCGCCAAAGCCAATGATTGGAACATTCACGCCCGCCTTTGCAAAATCTGAAATGTAGTCATAAACGCCAATCGCCTGCAAAAACACACCGACAAGTTCAAATGTAACCAAAATTCTTGCGGAAGTGATGTTTGTTGTGATAATTAAAATTTCACCAATCATACACACAAGTCCGCCAATCAAAAACACCCAAATATAGTCAATAAAAATTTCCATTTTTCCTCCTTATGCCTCAATCACAATCGCGTGACAAGTGCATGGAATTGTGTCGCCTTGCTGAGTTGATGTCGTGCTTAAAAGCGCGCCAGTTGGCATAAACAAAATTCTTTTATACTTCTTTTCTCTCAGTTTTTTGATGATAAACGAATTGAAAACCGTGGCGCAACACC
>CANQRC010000038.1 GCA_947626155.1 uncultured Clostridia bacterium
GGAGAACGCAGCCATGCCCTGCCAGTTGCCAGGCACTGATAAAGCGTTGCCGCGTGCGAATAGTTTACACTTTTCAATTGATAGTTGATGTCGTCCCAAGAGATTTTTTCTGCACCAATTTGTGCCGCGTAATCAGTCACATAGACGGCTCTATTCGCGTCAAACTGATATGAGGCCTTAAAGCCAAATTCTGGGGACACCGCCTCGGCAGAACTAAGCAGAAAAACTTTATCAACGGTGTCGTTGCAGAAATTTAGATTGTCGCTTTGCAAAGTTGAGGCTGCGCTATTATCCAACTGAGTCTCAACAATTCTGCTCTGCTCCTCCTCTGAAAAAGCTTTCTCAAAAAATTCATAATTCAAGAAATATCTAAGATAGCTATATTCCCAATTATTCATTTTGATATTGTCTTCTTCGCCCATGTTCAGTTCGTTTTTCAAATATGACAAATAGTCTTGGTCAATATTATCAGCCTTTATGTCAATGTTGTTACGTTCAATTTTGTCATCTACTCCGCTCACACGCTTATAGTAAGGCTGAAAAGCCACATTGTCAATTATTGAATCACAAATGACGGTTGCAATTCCGTCTGATTTGGAAACAACGCGCCATCTCAGCTTCTCAACCTTAAAATACTTGAATACTTTCATCACTCCGCTGCCGTAAGGCTCGGTTGCCTCCACCCGAACATATCTTTCATTGTCGTCGCCAAGGAAGTAGCCGTCAGCGTCGGGTTCTTCCCCAAACTTGACGGAGTTCTTCCCCAAAGACTGTGCATACTCGCCAAAATAGATATACTCAATTTGTGGCTCAACTTCAGTTTTTCCTCCAGTTAGATAAATTGGCAAAAAAATAGCAAAAGAAAGCACTATGCCAATTAAGGCACCAATAAAAATATTAGTTACTTTTGTTTTCATGCAAAAATCCTTGTTTTTAGAACTGAAACTTAAGTTTTTTAGAATAAATTAGTTTTATTCTGCCCCGTCGAATCCTCTTGCGCATGTGCCAATGGTAATGCCAAAAGTGTCAACCGAAATATCTTCATTTATGGTAATTTCCAAAAGAATAAAGGCTTTTCCGGTGAACTGCTCTCCCTCTCCTTGCCATTCTTTCCAAGTTACACGCTCAGCAGCCTGGGTAAATTCTTCCTTGCTAGCAGTTTCCTGTGAGTAGGAGTCCTTATCTATGCCATATCTTACTTTTACAGAATCAGTTTCATCACATTCAAGTGATTCTAAACCGTCTATGCTGCCCCTATCAGAACCAGCATTTGTAACATCCAAATACAAACCAAAGATAACTTTATCGCCCGCTTTTGCAGTAAAGGACATTGTTGACTCACTATAGTCTTCCTCAGTAACTTGCTCACCATTCTTTGTAAACCATTTGTAGCTGTCAACACTCCCTGCTTTACCGCCAACGCCACCGCCACCATATTCTACAGCATTGTGAGTCACGGTGACTGTCACGGATTTTGGCTCTGGCCCTTGTGGTTGATTTGTTTTGCCAAGTGTAAGTGGCAGCACTATTGCAAGAGTTACCCCCGTCAAAAGCAGCAATAGCAATGATGTTAACACTAAAACTTTCTTTCTCATTTTTCTCTCCTTTTAATATTGACTTTCTCAATACAGTTTTATTTTACAAATTCCCCCCCCCAGTTTGTCAAGCAATTTTTCATCAAAATATAAATTTTTTTATTCTAAATATTAAGTCTCTCTGAACATTTATCTCTTGAAGTTTGCGCAATTGGATAATATCGGAAAGAATTCGACAATATTGGCGAAAAATAATTTTGAAAAATTTTGTAAAATATTTTACATTTCAAAAATTTGGTGTTATAATTGTTCTATCTTACAAATGATATGAGGGTAGAACATATGAGTGATGAGGAAGTCGCCAGTATTAGAAAAGTTGTAAAACTTACGCTTATCAGAATTGGCATTCGTTGTGACCTTGAAGGATTCAAATATTTGTGTAAGGCAATAGAGTTTGTCATTTTGGACGAAACACTTGCTCACAAACTGTGCAAAAATTTGTATCCCAAACTTGCCAAAGAGTTCAACGCCAAAGCGTCCTCAATTGAAAGAAGTATGCGCCACGCCATTGAAAACACCTTTGACGAAAAATCATTTGCCGAACTGAACAAAATGTTTCAATGTTCAATTTACACAATTTCTGACAAGCCAACTGTTGGAGAATTGATTCAACTTGTTGCACAATATTATTTGTTAAATTTATATAAAGAAAATTAAAAAAATAGCAAAAAATTACCCAAAAATTCAAATAAAGTGCATTTTTTTTGCTATTTTTTTATTATTTTTATAATTTTTCTTGATTTTTTAGCAATTTTTAACTATTTTTTATTAAAAAAAAGAGGTTTATTTCAACCCCTTCATTTTTGTTAAAAATTCTTTATATTTTGGAAAATCACTTGCGTCAAATTCTTCATGCAAATCTCGAATAAGTTCCTTAGATTTTCTTGTGAACGCCTTTGGTGGCTCACTCTTGACGGTAATTAAAAGGTCTCCATAACTTTCACGGTTTAAAACTTTTATGCCTTTTCCGCGAAGCCTCAAAACTGTTCCGCTCAATGTTCCCTCTTTGATTTCAATGATTGTTGTGCCTCTTGGAAGTGGGATTTCAACCTTTCCGCCAAGCAAGCAAGTTGTAAATGGAACATAGAGGTCAAACATAAGTTCTTGCCCAACTCTCTTGAAAATTGGATGTTCCGCAACAGAAACTTTGATGTTCAAATCACCATTTGTCCCCTGCCCGGCAGGTGCATTTCCCTCGCCGCGGAGACGAATTGTTTGCCCATCATCAATTCCGGCTGGAACTTTAACGCGAATTTCTGCAGGAACTTTCTTGTTTCCCTTCCCGTTGCATTCTGCGCACTTTTCTTTGATAATTTTTCCTGCGCCGCCGCACCTTGGGCAGACGCTTTCACGAATGGTCGTGCCAAACATGGTGTTTTGTTGAATTCTCACCCTGCCCATGCCGTTACAGTCTGGACAAGTGGAAAATTCTTTTCCATTTTTTGCGCCCGTGCCTTTGCACGCCGAGCAGGTTTCCATTCTTGAAAGGGAAATAATTTTTTCAACGCCAAAAGCCGCCTCATCAAAAGAAAGTTTCATGGAAATGTTTATGTCATCCCCTCTCAAATTGACGCGGCCTCTTCCTGTTGCACCGCCGCCAAAAGCAGAGAAAATATCACTGAAAATATCAGAGAATCCGCCAAAGCCGCCTGCCGAAGCGCCGCCGCCAAAGAAGTCTCCAAAACCCGCGCCGTTTCCGCCAAATTGAGGGCCGTCGGCCGTGCCATATTGATCATAGTTGGCGCGCTTTTTGTCGTTGCCCAAAACTTCATACGCCTCATTTACTTCTTTAAACTTGTCAGCCGCATCAGGCGCTTTATTTAGGTCTGGATGATATTTTTTTGCAAGCCTACGATACGCCGACTTAATTTCGTCGGCACTCGCATCCCTCTTTACTCCCAAAATTTCATAATAATCTTTCATCTTATTTTCCTTTTAAGCCTCAAACAAAATTGGATGTCATAACAACATCCAATATTTGTTCTTTTGCTTTGTTTTAAAGATTATTCTCTGTCGTCGTCTTCGTCGTTGTTTTCTTCAGTCTCGTTGTTCTCGCCGTTTTCTTCGTTGTCTTCGCCAGCCTCGTCTTCAACATTTTCTTCAGTTGACTCCTGTGCAGGCTCTTCTTCGTGAACATCTTCTGGCTCTACATCAACGGTGTTGCCATCAGCAGCTTCCTCGTGAGCCTCTTCGTGTGGTTGTTCCTCATGAGCTTGCTCGTGAGCCTCAGCCCCGTTTGCCTGAGCGGTTTGAGCATTTTGATACATCTTTGTGAAAACTTCGTTTGAAACTTTTGTAAGCTCGTCAAGTTCTTTCTTTAAAACTTCAACATCTTCGCTAGCAAATTCTTTCTTAGCCTTTTCAATTTCATCTTCAAGGCGCTTCTTATCCTCAGCAGAAAGTTTGTCGCCGTTTTCTTTCAAGAGTTTTTCAAGAGAGTAAACCATTTGGTCTGCTTGGTTCTTTGTTTCAACAAATTCCTTTCTCTTTTTATCCTCTTCAGCGTGAGCTTCAGCCTCTTTTATAGCCTTCTCAATGTCCTCTTCTTTAAGGTTTGAAGAAGCGGTAATTGTGATGTTTTGTTCTTTGTTTGTGCCAAGGTCTTTAGCAGAAACTTTAACAATTCCGTTTGCATCAATATCGAAAGTAACTTCAATTTGAGGAATTCCTCTTGGTGCAGGTGGAATGTCTGTAAGTTGGAATCTTCCAAGAGTCTTGTTTTGAGCAGCAAATTCTCTCTCACCTTGAAGAACATGGATGTCAACGCCTGGTTGATTGTCGGCAGCGGTTGAGAAGATTTGAGATTTCTTTGTTGGGATTGTTGTGTTTCTTTCAATAAGTTTTGTGAACACTCCGCCCAAAGTCTCAATTCCAAGAGAAAGTGGAGTTACGTCCAAAAGAAGAACGTCCTTAACATCTCCTGCCAAAACGCCTGCTTGAATAGCAGCGCCAACAGCAACGCATTCATCTGGGTTGATTCCCTTGAATGGTTCTTTTTGAGTGAAAGTTTTAACAGCGTCAACAACTGCAGGGATTCTTGTTGAACCACCAACCAAAATAACCTTGTCAATTTCGGCTGTTGTAAGGTTTGCGTCAGCAAGAGCGCGCTTGCAGCATTCAATTGTCTCTTTAACCAAATCTTCTGTCAAAGCGTCAAATTTAGCACGAGAGAGTTCGCATTCCAAATGTTTTGGGCCGTTTGCATCAGCGGTGATGAATGGAATAGAAACATTTGCAACAAGTTTTGCAGAAAGGTCAATCTTAGTCTTTTCAGCCTCGTCCTTAAGCCTCTGCATAGCAAGTTTGTCGCCTGTCAAATCCATTCCAGCGTTTTTGCTCTTGAATTCTTCAACCAAGAAGTCAATAATGCGGTTATCAAAGTCGTCTCCGCCAAGACGAGTGTTTCCGTTTGTTGAAAGAACTTCAAACACATTGTCACCAATTTCAAGAATAGAAACGTCGAATGTTCCGCCACCAAGGTCATAAACCAAGATTTTTTGATTTTGGTTTTCGCCCTTATCAAGTCCATAAGCAAGAGCGGCAGCAGTTGGCTCGTTGATAATTCTCATAACTTCAAGCCCTGCAATTTTGCCGGCATCTTTTGTGGCCTGTCTTTGGCTGTCGTTAAAATATGCAGGAACAGTGATAACTGCCTGAGTTACTTTTTCTCCAAGATAGCTTTCAGCGTCTTGTTTAAGTTTAGCCAAAATCATGGAAGAAATTTCTTGTGGAGTGTATTCTTTTCCACCCATTGAAGCCTTGAAATTTGTGCCCATTTCTCTTTTAATAGAAATAACAGTGTTTTCAGGATTGATGATTGCTTGTCTTTTAGCAACCTTTCCTACAAGTCTTTCGCCGTCTTTAGAAACTGCGACAACAGAAGGAGTTGTTCTGTCACCCTCTGCGTTTGCGATAACAGTTGGCTTTCCGCCTTCCATAACTGCTACGCAAGAATTGGTTGTACCTAAGTCAATACCAATAATTTTACTCATTTTTTATTCCCCCTTTTTGTTTACAACAACTTTTGAGTATCTTATAACTTTGCCATTTAAAGTCCAACCTGACTGATATTCTTGCAAAATCTCGTCATTTTCTTTGGACTCGTCCGCCATAACTGCAATGACATTGTGCAGATATGGGTCAAACTTTTCGCCAACAGACTGAATTTTCTTGACATTCAAGCGTTCCAGCGCGTCCATTATCTTGCCCTCAATCATATTTATTCCAGAAAGCACTGCCTCGTCAGTCACGCTCTTTTTTGCTTCTGAAAAGCTGTCAATTGCTGGCAAAAATGCCTCAATAACACTTTTTACGCCTTCCTGTTTTTGATAATCCAACTGTTCGGCCACCCGTTTGCGGTAATTGTCGAAGTCTGCTTGCAATCGCTGTGCCATTTGAAGATATTCGCTGGCTTTGTCGGACTGGCAAGTGCAGTTTTCTTTGTGACATTCGCAGTTTTCGTCGCAGCAGGTCTCGTCATCACAAGTCTCTTCACACTTTTCTTGCTCATCCTCCGTTGCCTGTTGGGTCTCCTCCTGGCAAGGCTCTTCTTCACAAGCCTGTTCTGTTGAAGTCTCCTCCTCTTCAAGTGGAGTTTCTTCTACTGTGTCCTCATTTTCTGTTTCTCTTTGTTTTTTCTTTTTCATCTTGCCCCCTTAACTGTTCCGTAACCACTTTAAGCGCCGAAGCAATGCCCATATAATCCATTTTTTGTGGTCCAAACACGCCAATTGATGCAATTTTGTTTCCACCAACCACAATTGGCGCTCTCACAACCGAGCATTTGTCTTCGTCATCTTCTGCAATAACTGCGGAAATCTCTTTTTCGTCACCGTCCAATACCTCAATAAGTTCTTTTTCGTTGTTAAGCGTTCTCAAAACCTTTTTTGCGTCCTCAGTGGAGTTGTCCACAAGGTCAACAACATTTTGCGCCTGAACATTCAAAAGTTTTTTCTTGTTAAGTTTTGTCAGCCCAATAATGACATTATCCACAATTGTTTGAAAGGCAGAAATTTCGCCACTCATCCCCTTTTTGAACTGCTCCATATTCTCCATCATAAACCCCATTGTTTCCCCCTTGAAATATTTGGTAAGGTATACTGAAGCATCTTCGCAGTTCTCTGGTGACGCCGAGGTTTCAATTGTGCTGTTAAGATAACCATAATCAGTGCCAATTAAAACCATACATTTTTCGCCAAGCAGTGGAACAATCTTAAATTCTTGCAAAACCAAGTTCTCAATGCCGTTTACAAGCACAACCGTAGGATAATTTGTGGCCTGGCTGATGATTTTTGCTATCTGCGAGACAATTTCACTTAAATTTTGCGTTCTGTTTTCAATGACGTCACGCACTTTTTTAAGTTCTTTGTTTGTCGCTTTGATGTTTTTTAGCATATTCTCAACATAGAAGCGATAACCCTGCGCGGTTGGAATGCGCCCGCCCGAAGTGTGCAGTTGCCTCAAGAACCCCATGGCTTCCAAAGCGTTCAGCTCAGCCCTGAGCGTTGCAGTGGAAACGTTTAAAGAAGTTCTGTCTTTAACCGAGCCACTTGTGATTGGAGCGGCATCCTTGATAAACTCCTCAACGGCAATGTTTAAAATCTTGATTTTCCTCTCAGAGAGTTCCATAAATTAGACCTTTTAAACAGTTTGCTAGCACTCTCGACTTTTAAGTGCTAGCAATATTATATGCAATTAAAACAAAAAAGTCAAACCTTTTTGTCAAAATTTTTTAATTTTTTTTAGAAAAGTTTTTAAAGCAGCATTAAATATGATAAATAAGCCTATTTAATATATATAAACATATAAAAAAGCAAGCATTTTCTGCTTGCCTTTAATTTTATTTTCCGTCTCCGCCTCTTATAGAGCTGATTTCTTTGCTCTTTTTTTCAATTTTCCAATCAAGTTCCTTAACAAATTTTTGTGTGGAAAAATCAATAAATGCTTTCCTGCACGAATAGCCTTTACGCCTGTAATAATCTTTGCAATATCTTGGAAAATGGTCAATTGCCGTTTGTTTTGCCTGCTCAATAAATTCCCTATCAACAAAATATTTCGTTTCCAATTTTAAAAACAAAATTGGCTGTTCACTAATTCTTAATAAGGTTCTTTGTTTTTCAGCTTCAGTCAATGGCTCTAATGTGACTTGCGTTTGCTGCTGTGTTCCAATTTCAATCCCTCCTGGGACCGTTTGCGTAAAATATTTTGCAGTTGGAACATCCTGAAATTTTCTAGGCTGCAAAACAAATTTGAGTGGCTGCTTTCCCGTTTTCTTGCTTTCGAGGCGCTCCCGAAAGTTACCGTCGCTCACCACCTTTATTTGATACACAAAGTCTTTAAATTCTTTGACAAACGAGCAAATATCCTCAGCGAATTGTTGATCTATATTTGGGGTTTTACTCTCTCTCAAAACAAACGACATTGCCCTTGTTGCAAGTTTGTTAAGCTCCTCCAAGTCGGCAGGAAAGTCGTTTGCCATCTCAAAATCTTCAATAAGCGCCAGCGTTTCAAGAAAAGCGTGAATTTGTTTAAGCCTATTCGCTGAATCAAAGCCCATTTCCAATTCATCAAGTGCCAAAGAGGCCTTTGCAATGTAACTCTGCTCCCTAAAAGCAGCGTTCAATTCCCCATTATTTTTCAATATAGCCTTATTAAGATTTTTTTCGTCCATATGCACCTCTATATATTTATATTAGCACAAAAACAAGCTTTTGTCAACATCCACCAAAAGAAATGTTGTCATTTTGCTTTCACGCATCATATTATATAGTGTAAGACTTTAAGGAGGTTTAAACATGTCTTTTTATATCAACAATTCCAATCCAAACAGACCAGGGCCTCTGTCTGGAAACGCAATGAATGGAATTTGTGAGAAAATTTTGATTGAAACAACAAAGGTGTTTGACGCCTGCGTTTGCTCAACCACGGAAACAGGCATAATCCTTGCAACCTCAGACTTTGAGCCGGCAAACCCAACTCTGCCACTCACTTATATTTCTGCCGACAACACGCTGGGCGAAAACGCTACAATCTCTGACCTTGTGATTGACAGGCTTGACACCTGCCCAAACTATGCAAATGTAAGTTTCACACTCACAATTCCAGTGACGGTTACATACCGTGACGCAAATGGCACAATTGGCACAGCCCTCTCCACCATAACAGTGAACAAATCGGTGATTTTGTTTGTTCCACAGCCATCCTTGACCCCTGTGAACATCACGGCTCAAGGCG
>CANQRC010000039.1 GCA_947626155.1 uncultured Clostridia bacterium
TTCCAATCAGCAGCGTGTGGCAAAGGACTTCACTTGGCTTAGAACTGCCGCTTGGCAAAATTCACAGCAGGCAGTGGCGTTTTACAACAGCGGAAACGGCGGCGTTGGTGCGGTTATGAAAGACGTAGGCGAGGAGCATTTGCTTAGACCGGCGCTTCATCTCAACCTGACTTCGGCAATAAGAAGCGCAAGGGGGCTTGATCCATTCAATTTCGGTCAGTTTCCACTCTGGACGCTCTATTTGGCGGGCGGAGTGCTTTTGATTGGCATTGTGTTGTTGATTACTTTGCTGCTAATCAAAAAGAAAAATAAGAAAAAAGACAAGTAAATTCTTGTCTTTTATTTTTCATAATAGTTGATGATTTTTGGTGGAATTTTGTTCTTGCCGCAGCCGTCATAGGTGTTGTCATAATCCCTGATTGCTTGGGTGAACATATCTGTGTAATATTCCATGCTTTTGTCAACCGCAAACTTCTTTGCGTGCTCGGCAATTTGGGCGCGGTGAACTTTAATTTCGTTTGGATGCTCAATCCACCAATCAATCTTTTGGGCAAGGTCTTTGGCATCTCCGTGCTTGAACAGGCTGTGCTGTTTTGAAAGTGCAAACTGTGGGCAAGCGGACTTTTTACTGTCAGAGATGACAGGCACGCAGCCGCAAGCAATTGCCTCAATGCAAGTCATTCCCTCAACTTCCACGTCAGCGGCATGAACATACAAGTCGGCAAAGTTTAGCATGGAAATTTGTTGGTCATGATTGTAAGGCCCGAGAAAAACAGGATAGATAGGCAATTTTTTTGACATCTTCATGATTTGCTTTTTGATTGGGCCTCTTCCGCCGAGGATAAGTTGGATTTTGTCTTTATATTTGCTCTTTTTAACCGCTTTAATCAAGAGGTCATATCTCTTTTCGCGCGAGAACCTTCCAACCGCAATGATGACAATTTTGTCTTTGAAAATGGCTGGTTTTTCTTCTGGCTTCATCTTGAAAATTTCGTCGTATCCATTGGAGATGACATGAAGATTTGCATTGAAATGCCTGCCTTCAAGCAGTTTTGCCACCATGAGCGAAGGGCAGTGAATGTGTTTGACATATCTGTAAGTTTGCCTATAAAATTTCTTCCAAAGAGAGAAATTTAATGGCTCAAATTTATTTAAATAAAGGGTGGAAGAGATGTTTTCTGGCAAGATGTGAAAAGCCGCCGTGCAAGGCACATTCATCTCGCGGCAGATTTTTATTGTCTTATAGCCAAGTTGAAAAGGAAGATACACGTGAACGATGTCCGCACCTTCAATTGACTTTTTTATGGTCTCCTTGTCTGGCTTTGCAAGTTGGAAGCCTTGGGAGTTTATTATTTTTGTTATCAACTTGCCATAATACTTCTCTTTCAAAGCGTAGGCAGTGTTGTTTTCTTCGTCAATGGCAAGAACTCTTACTGTGTGGCCTTGTTTTACAAGGCCGTTGTATATCCTCTGTGCGGAGACGCTTGTCCCGTGTCCGCTAGAATAGAATTGGTCTGTCACTAGTGTAATTATCATTTAATTTTTCCTTTTGAAATCAAAATATATTAAACAAAATTCAATTTGTTTTATTAGAAGTGTTAGTTTATAATAACATATCTTTCCACAAATTGCAAAATAAATTTAAAAAATTTTAAATAATTTTACTATTTTTAAAAGTTTTTAGTCTTTTGTGGCGTTTGAAAGATAGGTGAGCATTGTGTCACCATACTTTTTTTGAGCCAAAATTTCGAAATTTGAGAAGTCGAATTTATCTTCGCAGGCGTGTTCGCAGACCAAAATTCCGTCCTCGTTTAAAAGCTTGCCAATCACAGGCAAAACCTTTTCATATAGACCGCTTTTGTAGGGTGGGTCAAACAAAATGAGGTCAAATTTCTCGTCCGCCTCTTCAACAAATTTTTGAGCGTCACATTTCACAACTTTGCATTGTTGCCCCAAGGCGTTCAGGTTCATTTTTGTGAGGGCAACGCTTCGGGCGTCTTTGTCAACAAAAACAACTTTTTCAGCGCCGCGGCTTAGCGCCTCAATTCCAAGCGCGCCAGTGCCGCAGCAGAGGTCCAAAACGCTTTTCCCGGGCAGAAAAAATTGCAGTTTAACAAACAAGGCTTGTCTAACTTTGTCGGTGGTTGGCCTTATGTGGTCATACTTTTTTTCAATCAGGCGTCTGCCCTTAAATTTTCCGGAATCAATTCTCATGTGGCAATTTTATCATTTTTTTTGAGTTTTTTCAAGAAAAATCAAGTTTTTTTAGCCAAAATTGTCTTGCCCCTCATATTGTTGAAGCCGGTCAGCACCTCATAAGGGATGGTTTTGAGGATTTTTGCTTGCTCTTGGGCGTTTGAGAGAACACAGACTTCGTCCCCAACGGCAACTCTATCGTCTGCCTCAATAAAGAAGCAGTCCATGCAGATGTTTCCCACAACTTGATAGGCGCGGGAGTTAATCACCACCTTCGTTTTTCCGCTTAAGTTTCTGCGAAAGCCGTCAGCATAGCCCATTCCAACAATGGCAAAATATCCGTCCGCGGGAACTTTGTATTCTTTGCCATAGCCAATAAATTCACCCTTGTGGGCATAAAAAACCTTCAAAACGGTTGAGTTGATTTTCATTATGGGGCGCAGGTCGCCGCTCCCATAGCCATAAAGCCCAATGCCCAGCCGCAGAATGTCATAATTGAGATTAAAGTTGTAAATTTCGCTTCCGCCAAAAGAGAGGAGAGGCGTTTGGGAAATTTCTTGTTTAAGCTGGCAAAATTTTTTGTAGCAGGCCTTAACCTGGTGCTTTGAACCCGTTCGGGGAAAGTGAGTGTAGATGCTCTTTAAGGTTATGTTTTTTTCAAGCAGATAGCCGTTGAGGATTTTCAGCGCAAGTGGGCTAGAATTTCCAAATCTGTTCATGCCGCAGTTAATTTTTAGGTGCATACTGTCAAAAAGGCCATTACTCACACACAGGCGGGCGTCTTCCTCATTTTCAATCATCACTTCAAGCCCATATTTTTTGCAAGACCGAAAATCAAAAACCTTGCTGCAAATGATTATTGGCTTGTCGCAAAGTTTTCTCACCTCTTTTGCTTCTTCCACGCTGACCACGCCGAAAGAATGCACGCGGCTTGCAATTTGCCCCACAATTTCTTTTAGCCCATGGCCATAGGCGTTTGCTTTTACCATTGCACAAATCTTCTTGTCCTTAAATTGGTCAAGATTGTGCAGCATGGCATCAACATCCAAAATTTTAGTGTTGTTCATGCTATTTTATATATTTTTTTCTTAAATTGTGCCACAAAGGGGCGTTTTGTCATTTATTTGTGTCGAATTTTGTAGAATTATGTCGAAATTGTGACGGCACTTTGGAAAAATCTCTTGCGAATTTTTGTAAAATCAAGAGAGGAGGCAATATGAACAAAGTTCCCAAATTTACACTTAGGATTTCACCAAAATTGCACAAAAAAATCCAATACATGGCATCCTATAACGGTAGGAGCAAAAATCGAGAAATTGAAGTTGCAATAAACCGCTACATCCGTGATTTTGAGAATTTGCACGGCACTATTGAAACAGAATTGGATTTAGACGAATAATTTTTTGTTATTTTTGAAAAAAGATTGACAAATAAAAAAGTGTATTGTATAATACATTAGTCTTTTGTCGGAGCAAATTTGAAATGGGGCGCGGCTTGGCCAAAATTCACAATAAGGCTGTTAAGGTGGGCAAAAAACAAAACTTAATATTCTCTTATGGATTGCTAGCTCAGTTGGTAGAGCATCTGACTCTTAATCAGGGGGTCCAGGGTTCGAGCCCCTGGCAATCCACCAAAAAACTCCTCGCGTAAGGAGTTTTATTATTTTTTACATAACTATTTTGGAGGGGGGTTATGAAAGAATATGAATGGTCTTTTAAGGTGAAATCTGTTTTGCCATTTTTGGAATATTGCAGAAAAGGCGGCTACAAAGAGTTTGAGCCGGCAAGTCAAAACCGCGTGGTTTATCACAATAAAAATATTGAGCATACAATTGCTCGTTTGACAACAGAAAAAGTTGGGGCGAAAGAAAAAATTATCCTTGATTTTAAAAATGTTTCAAAAAAGAATGAAAATTTGAATGTTTCTGACGAGAGCGCTCCTTTGAAAATTAACAAAGCCAACTTGAAAGCTGTTTGTTCAATGTTGGAGGTTTTGGGCTTTTATGTTGCCGCAGACAATTACAGAACCAGATATGTTTTCAAAAAAGCGGGCGTAAAGTTTGAAATTGATGACTATTCCAAGCCAAAAATGTGCGTTGTTGCCATTGAGGGCGAGGAAAATGCGGTTGAGGCCGTGAAAAAAGATTTGCTATCAAAACTTAGCAATTTTTTGGAATAATTTTCAGGAAACTTTTTATTAACGCCAATCTATTGGGGTTTGATTGTGGGCGGTGAGGAAGGCATTTGTTTTTGAAAAGTGTTTGCAGCCAAAAAAGCCGCGATATGCTGAAAGTGGGCTTGGATGAGGTGCTTTCAAAACAAGATGTTGTTTTCCAATCACGCTTTCAAAGGCCTGCGCGTTTGAGCCCCAAAGCAAAAACACCATTGGTTTTTCTCTTTTGGAGAGAAGCTGGATTATTTTGTTTGTAAATGTTTCCCAGCCCTGTCCGCGGTGGGAATTTGCCTGGGCGCGGCGCACTGTTAGGGAGGTGTTCAAAAGCAAAACGCCTTGTTTTGCCCAGCGCGTTAAATCTCCGCTTTGAAGGCACTTTATTCCAAGGTCGGCTTCAATTTCTTTGTAGATGTTCACTAGCGAGGGCGGAATTTCCGTTCCGTCTTGCACCGAAAAGGCAAGGCCGTGCGCTTGACCCGGCTCATGATATGGGTCTTGACCAATAATCACCACTTTAACATCCTCAAATTTCACCAAGTTCAAGGCGGCGAAGATGTTTTCCATTGGGGGATAAACATCAAAAGAGGAATATTCTTTTTCCAAAAACTGTTGAAGGGTTTTAAAATAGGGCTTGTCAAATTCTTCTTTCAAAACTGACGCCCAACTTTTTGTTATTCTAATCATATTTTAATTCTAACACATCCGGCGGCGTTTTGTCAAAGATTAAATAAAAAAGCACGCTAAGGCGTGCTAACTTATCTTATATTTATTTTGCGTTCTTTGCGTTTTCTAACAATTTTGCAAAGTGTGCTTTCTTTCGATTTGCAGAGTTTTGGTGAATGATGTTTTCTCTTGCGGCGCTGTCAAGCCTTGATGCAAGAAGTTTGTATGCCTCTTCTGCTTTTGCAACATCTTCTGAAAGGGCAGCCTTAAAATTTTTTGCGTAAGTCTTAATTTCGGACTTAACGGAATTGTTTTTAACTCTTCTTTCTCTCTCAATCAACACTCTTTTCTTCGCTGATTTAATGTTTGCCATGTCTTTCTCCTTAAAATATTGTTTAAACTATGTGATTATAACACACTATTTTTTAAAAATCAACTCATTTTGCAAAAAAAATAAAGAATTATCACAATTGGGCGGGTTGAAAAATATATATTCTATATGAACAATGTGCTTTTAATAGATAGCGGAAGCGGCGGAGTGAACGTTTTGAAGGAGTGCGCTAGGGTTTGTCCAAGTTGCAACTATCTTCTTTTTTGCGACGACAAAAACCTTCCTTATGGGCAAAAGTCAAAGGAAGAACTTCAAAAAATAACCAAACAAAATCTTGAAAACATAAAAGAGTTTTTTGATTTTGACATTGTCATTTTTGCCTGCAACACGCTTACTTGCACCGCCTTGGAGGAGGCGAGGCGAAGTTTTGAGGACGTGATTTTTATTGGAACAGTGCCAGCAATTAAGCCGGCGCTTGAAAAATATTCGCCTGAGGAAATTTTGGTGATTGCAACTCCCACAACAATTTCTCACAATGTTTTAATAAACAAAACTGACAAAATTTTGACGAAAGCCCTGCCAGACCTTGCGGCGCTTGTGGACAAAAACCTAGACAATCTCTCCTCTAGGCAGGTGATTGATTATCTTAGCGGCGCGCTTGAAGAGTTTAGGGGAAAGGTGAGAGCGGTTGTGCTTGGCTGTACGCACTATTTTGCCTTGCGTGAACAGATAAAAAGCGTTTTGGGGGATGTGGAGGTATTCGACAGCGCAAGCGGAGTTGCAAGGCGGCTTAAATCCTTTGTCCAAGACGACAAAAACTCTTTTCAGGTGCAAATTATGACAAGCAAAGACGAAAATTTGCTTGCAAAATTTTGGTATTTTTACAATTCAAAATAAAATTTTCAAAAAATTATTCCTCAAAGAGGTTGGAGTTTAGAAAGATTGGGTCGCAGGTCACATTTATGCCAAGTTTTTTTAGCGTTTGTTCTTCGGCTGGCGAGAGAATGTAGGTGCAGTGTGCGTCGCAGCCTTTAAGTTTTTCTATGCAATCCATTGCTTTCTTTGCCTTCTCATTTTTGTTTGTGCAAATTGAAAGGGCAACCAAAACGTCGTCAAGCGAAAGCGCGCTGGTGTGGGACTTCAAAATTTTTGTGCGATAATCCACAATTGGCAGCAAAACATCATCAGTAATCACGTCAAAGTCATCTCCAAGCCCGGCGAGCGTGCGGAGGGCGTTCAAAATGACTGCGGCGCTTGCGGAGACAATTTTCTTTGTCTTTCCGGTTACAACTTTTCCGTTTGGAAGTTCAAGCGCGACGCATGGAAAGCCGCTCTCTTTGCTTGTTGTTCTGGCAGTTTCAATAACTTTTAAAAGTTTGTCAGTTGCGTCAGTTTCGGAGGCGAGGCTCTTGTTTCGCTCCAAAGTTTCAAAAGTGCATTGGCCGCGTTTGAAGTCGCACTCCGCGCGATAATATCTTCTTAGAATTTCTTTCCTTGCGGCAAGGCGAGCAAGTTTGTCGTCCACAATTGCGCTTGCAACCATGTTCACGCCCATGTCGGTTGGAGATTTGTAAATTTCTTTTTTGGTGATTTTTGCCAAAATGTTATGTAAAACAGGAAAAACTGCTATGTCGCGATTGTAATTTATTGCAAGCTCGCCGTAGGCGTTGAAGTGGAATGGGTCAATTTGATTTACATCATAAAGGTCTGCCGTGGCGGCCTCGTAGGCAATGTTTACAGGGTGTTTGAGAGGCAAGTTCCAAACAGGGAAAGTCTCAAATTTGGCGTAGCCAGCCTTAACTCCGCGCTTGTATTCGTGATAAAGTTGGCTTAGGCACGTTGCAAGTTTGCCGCTTGATGGGCCTGGCGCGGTGACAACTACAAGTGGCCTTGTTGTTTCAATAAATGGATTTGCGCCGTAGCCTTCTTCCGAAACAATTGTGTCAACATCATTTGGATAGCCCTTTGTGTAGTTGTGAAAATACACTCTTTCGCCGCGCTGCTCAAGCTTTTTGCCAAATTTTGTTGCGCTAGGCTGGCCCTTGTAGAGGGTGATGACAAACGCCGAAACATAAAGCCCAAGTTCGCGCAAGTTGTCCACAAGCCTTAGAACCTCATTTGAATAACTAAGCCCCAAATCGGCACGAATTTTGTTCTTTTCAATGTCGTTTGAACTTATGCAGAAGATGATTTCCGCCTTGTCTTTAAGTTTTTGAAGAAGTTTTATCTTAATATTAGGGTCAAAGCCCGGCAAAACTCTTGCGGCGTGGAGGTCGTCAAAAATCTTTCCGCCAAACTCTAAATACAACTTGTTGTTAAACTTTTTAATTCTTTTGTTTATGTTTTCGCTTTGAAGTTTTAAATACAAATCATTATCAAAGCAAATTTTTGGTGTTTTCTCCATATTTGTCTCCTTAAACAAGTTTATTTTAACTCTTTTGCGCGGAAAGTCATAACAATTTTTCAAAATTTCTTGGAAGATTTTGCCGCCATGTGATAAAATTTTTGCATGAAAGTTTTAATTTTGACAGTCACTGCGGGAAGTGGGCACAACTCCGCCGCAAACACAATGAAAAAACGCCTTGTTGAAAGCGGTTACGAGGTTAAGGTTGTGGATATTCTTAAAGAGTATTCCACAAAATTGCAGGTTTGGTTGGCAGACTCCGGCTATGGGCTTGTTGTGGGCTATTTAAGGCCTTTATACAACCTTTTTTATGATATTTTTTTGAAGTGGGGCGTTGATAAGGCTTACAAGTTTCCGCCACAAGTTGCCGTCAAGAAGATAAATGGCGCGCTTTTAAAGGAAATTTATGATTTTAAGCCGGATGTCATTTTTGGAACAACCTATTATGCTGGAATGGCACTTACAAATTTGAGGAGGGGTTACAAATTGCCAAGCACAAATATTGTTTGTATGCTTGACTATGTTGTTTCGCCTTTTTGGGAGGCATCCATTGGCGGCGTGGATTATCTTACGCTGACGAACGAAGATTTTAGGCAAAATTTTCTTGAAAGAGGCTTTAAAAATGAAGAACTAGTCAGCACCGGCATCCCTATCGGGCTGGCTTTTAGCCAAAAGATGGACAAAAGCGAGGCAAGAAAAAAGTTGGGGCTTAGGGGCGACCTTTTCACCATTCTCATCTTCTATGGCGGCGGCACATGGCACGGCGGCTACGGCGTTTTGAAGGAAATTGTAAGGCGAATTAAGGACGAAATTCAAGTTGTTATCATCAACGGCAGAGACGAGAAGACCAAGAAGAAAATTGAC
>CANQRC010000040.1 GCA_947626155.1 uncultured Clostridia bacterium
CACTGAATGGCTTAAATCAAATTATTGGTTATAGCAACCCAAACGCGACAGAAATTGGAGATGGTTTTCTTATGTATATGACATTTTTGCTCGAACTCTCTTTGCCAAATGTCACAGAAATTGGAGGTGGTTTTCTTTACTACAACCAAGCCCTAACCACTCTCTCTTTGCCAAATGTGACAGAAATCGGAGATGATTTTCTTCGCTATAACAGAGCTTTGACCGAAATATCTTTGCCAAATGTGAGAGAAATTGGAGGTGGTTTTCTTTACGAGAACGAGCGTTTGACAACACTCTCTTTGCCAAAGGTGGGAATAATTGGGAGTGGTTTTCTTTACGGGAACGAGCGTTTGACAACACTCTCTTTGCCAAATGTGACAGAAATTGGAAATAATTTTCTTTGCTTTAACCAAGCTTTGACCGAAATATCTTTACCAAATGTGACAAAAATTGAGAGATTTTTCCTTTACAACAACAGAAGCTTGACAACACTCTCTTTGCCAAAAGTGAGAAGCATTGATTTTGAAGGCTTTTTAGAAAATGACAAGAAGTTGAAAAAATTGTATGCACCAAATTTGTCAAAGAAAAATAAATTGCCATGGCGCATTAAACTTGCTAGAACAAGAAAACCAATTGAAGAAGACTCAGTCAAAGAAAAATAAAAAGAACACGCAAAACGCGTGTTTTTTTATAGATATTTTCTCACATCAAATTCTTGGCGGTCCATAAGGCGGATGAGTTTCTTGGCTAGAGTTTTTGCTTCGTCATCAGCGGCCTTATAGTCATTTAGATATTTGTTCAAGGACTTCACGCCCATGTTGCAGCCCTCAGTCATAAGGTCGGCAATGGTCTCGTCGGTGTCGTTAAAGGCAATTTTTATGCTTGTTTTCATTTTTGACATCCCTTTTGCAATGGGGCTAGGGTCTTTGCCCTCTTTGCCAAAACGATTTAGCATTTCTTGAAGTTCATCTTGTAAAAAATTGTAATCATCTTTATAGTTTATGAGTTTACTTTTAAACTCTTCATTTTGAACGTGCTCTAAAACCTCGTCAATGGCCTCAATTCCCATCTTGATTCCCGCGTCACATTCTTTAAGCAAACTTATTGTGTCTGACATAACCACTCCTTTTTATTATTGTGCCTAAATTTCTCTTTTTTAATACAAAATTCTTTTAAGGAAAGAATATTGTGCGGCGGAATTTTGAAAAACACTTGACAAGGTGGCGGGGGATGTGTTAATATCTTGCTAGCAGTGATTTTTTGCTGTCCTTGTTCTTTTAAAAGAAGAACCATTAGTCCAAAAGGAGGTATTATGATGAATAAGTATGAACTTATGTTTATCATCGCTCAGGACACCACTGATGAGAAGAAAGAAGAACTCATCGAACGCTTCAAAAAGTACGTTGAAGCCCACAAAGGTGTTGTTGAGGGCGTTGAGAAACTTGGAACAAAAAAACTTGCTTATCCAATCAACTTCAAAAATGAGGGTTACTATGTTTTGATGAACATTCAACTTTCACCAGAAGAGGTTGACGCAATGAACAAGCTTATGACCATCACTGACGGAATTGTTCGCCAGATGTTTGTCAGAAAGTAAAGGAGATTTTTTATGAACAAAGTTATTTTGATTGGGAATTTGACCCGTGACCCAGAACTCCAAACCACAAATGGAGGGGTTTCCGTTTGCAGATTCACTCTTGCAGTCACAAGAAGATTTGCAAATTCTGAGGGCGAAAGAGACGCGGATTTCTTGAACATTGTTGTTTGGAGAAATCAGGCGGAAAATTGCCACAAATATTTGAAAAAAGGCTCAAAATGTGCCGTAACAGGAAGAATTCAAACTTCAAGTTATGACGCGCAAGACGGGTCAAAGAGATACACAACAGATATTGTTGCTGATGAAGTGGAGTTTATAACAAATCCAAGAAACGGTGAGGATGGTGGATTTGCTCCAACTCAAACTGAGCCAAAACAAGAAAAGCCAAAACAAACGGCAGAACTTGAAGAAATTGACGACGACAGCCTTCCATTCTAGGCTGAAAATTTAAGGAGAAAAAAATGAGCGAAGCAGTTAAGACCGAAGAAAAGGTCACAAAAAAATATCGTAAACCTGCAAAGAAAAAAGTTTGTGCTTTTTGCGTTGCTGGGGAAGATAAAATTGATTATAAAGATGTAGCAAAAATCAAAAAATACATCACAGAAAAAGGCAAAATTTTGCCAAGACGCCAAACAGGTGTTTGCTCTTATCATCAAAGAGAACTTGCAAATGCAATTAAGAGAGCAAGGAACATGGCCCTTTTGCCATACGTTGGTGATTAAAAGGAGTTTAGCATGAAAAAAGATACACATCCAGAATATCATGAAGTTACAGTTGTCTGCGCTTGTGGAAACACTTTCAAAACAGGCTCAACTGTTAAAGGCGACACAATCAAAATTGATATTTGCAATAAATGTCACCCATTTTACACCGGCAAAAAGAAAGTTGTTGACGCCAGCGGAAACGTTGAAAACTTCAAGAAGAAATACAATCTTCAATAAAAAATCAAACAAAAAAAACAGGCAAAAACCTGTTTTTTTATTGTTTTTTTGTGATTTTTTAAACTTTTTCTACTGATGGCCTTTCATATGGGGTTGGCTTTGCAGTTTTCTTTACGGCATCCATTGTGTTGCAAAGTTGTGCAAATTGTTCACCGAACTCTTTGCCTTTGGATTGTTTTACAAATTCTTCATGCAAAATCTCAGGAAGCATTTTCTTAAACCAGAAATTTGTTGGAATTGCTGGCAGGCTGTCATAATAGCCGCCAAGCGCGTCACTTACAAGAAGCGAGATGAGCCCTTTTGAGATGTCCTCTTCAGTGAGGTGCTCTTTGTTTTGCTTTGTAACTGTTATATAAAGTTTTTCGTCTTTTTCAAACACATTTTTTGCAGAACCTATAACAAAAACACTCTTTCCGCCCTCTGTTTTCTTTTCTATTGTAAAGCCTCTATACATTCCGCTTTTTATTTCATACTCTCCGTCTTCTTGCATTTTTGAAATTTCCATTTTTCCCTCCAATATATTTTTATTGTAACACATTTTGCCAGCTTTGTCAAGGGTTTATATTTGCGGCGGCTTGGCAATAATTTTTTCATGGACAAGTTTGCGTTTCCTCTTCCAAACGGCGTGATGTTTGCTTCGGGAGAAAAAAGAGTTGTGTCTTTTGTGACCGAGAGCGGGCAGAAACGCCTGAAATCTTTCGCCGAGAAGAACAAAATTTTGTATTTTCATTTTCCTTTTGCAAGAGGTTTGCAAATTTTCTTTTGTGGCATTTTTTCAATTTTTACCACTTTTTTTCAATTTTTTTGCGAAAAATCAAAGAAAAAAAGTGATTTTTTCAAAAATTGGATAATTTTTGGGGCGGTTTTAATTTTTTCTGTTTTGTTTAGTGCGCTTGTTTTTGGCT
This sequence comes from uncultured Clostridia bacterium, assembly GCA_947626155.1. Taxonomy (GTDB): domain Bacteria; phylum Bacillota; class Clostridia; order Christensenellales; family UBA1242; genus Caccovivens. The sequence goes on from CANQRC010000040.1 coordinate 3,444, forward strand.
TTGCGCCGGCAAGGCTTGGAATTTTGATTGTGCCACTTTCTTGCCATGCAATTTTGCGAAATTTTGTCATCTCACTTTTCAAGATTGTTTTCTTTGTTTTAACTTTGCTTACCCTTCGGTGCTTGCCGCCATTTGTTGAATTTCTAAGGTTCAACCGCGCCATTGATTTGGTTTTGGGCGGGAAAAAGAAAGACTGTTTGCCAACCAATTTTTTGAATTTTGTTGTTTTTGTTTTTATTTTGGATTTTCTTGTGGTAACATTAGTTGGAGTAAATTTTTCAATAATTTTCAACTTCTTTTTTCACCTTGCAATTTTTCTCCTGTGCATAAGCGCGGGCTATGAGATTTTGCTTTTGGCAGAGAGGTGGTGGGGGAAGCTGGGATTTGTCACGGCTTGGCTTGTTTATGCAAAGCCCTCAACAACTCATGTTGAAACGGCATCAATTGCATTCACTGAGTTAAATTTGCTTTTATCTCAAAAGGAGAGACAATTTATGGAAGACGAAAAAGGGCATTCTTTTTCTGTGGTTTACAATGAGGTCAAAAACAGGCTTGCAAGCGCCGGCATAACCGACAAAAGCGAGGCGGACTGGCTTATTGCCACGGTTTTGAATAAAAATAGGGCAGAGTTTAAACTTGTCTCCTCCATTTCAGACAAGCAAGAACAGGACATCATGCGCGCCACAAACAGGCGAGTGAAAGGGGAAAGTTTGGACAACATTTTTGGCTTCACGGAGTTCTACGGGCTGACTTTTGATGTGAACAAAAAGGTGTTGACGCCAAGAATGGAGACCGAAATTTTGGTGGAGCAGGTTTTGAAAGCGGAAAAAAACTTTAAAAATCCCAAAATTTTGGATTTGGGGACTGGCTCGGGCTGCATTGCAATTTCCATTGCAAAAAATTGTGACGCCGAGGTGTGCGCCGTGGATGTAAGCAAGGTTGCGCTGCTCACGGCCGAGGCAAACGCCAAGAAAAACGACGTTAAAATTGAATTTTTGCACTCAAATTTGTTTGAGGGCTTGAAAAGAAAGCGAAAGTTTGATATAATAGTGTCAAATCCGCCATATATCAAAAGTGATGACATCAAAAAACTTGACAAAAACGTGAGGGAATGTGACCCGCTTCTTGCACTTGATGGCGGCGAGGATGGGCTTGACTTCTATCGCCAAATTTCCGAAAAAGCGCCCTCTAAGCTTACAAGCGGCGGAATGCTTTTTTATGAAGTGGGCAAGGGGCAGGCAAGCGCGGTGAGAAAAATCATGCGCGAAAATGGTTTTGAAGAGATAAAAACCATTAAAGATTACAACAAAATTGAAAGAGTGGTTTATGGAAGAATTAGGTAGAGAATTGTTAGAGAAAACAGAAAAATCCAAGGTCAGATATGACGAACTGACTGATCTTATCATGCGCCCAGAAATTATTGCGGACAACCGCGAATGGAAAAAACTTGTAAAAGAGAGAAATTCGCTGGAAGAGCTTGCAAATGCGCATCTTGTGCTGAAAAAACTGATTGAAAATCTTGACGCTTGCGAAAAGGACCTGCAAAATGAAAAAGAACCAGAGATGGTCTCTCTTTTCAAAGGCGAAATTGAAGATCTGAAAGTGAAGATTGATGAGGAAGTTGAAAACATCAAAATTTTGCTTCTTCCAAAGGACGAAAATGACGACAGCAACGCCATCATTGAGGTGAGGTCTGCCGCTGGCGGAGAAGAGAGCGCGCTTTTTGCAATGGAACTTTGCAGAATGTATTCTCATTATGCCGAAAAAAACCGCTGGAAAGTGGAATATATTGACACCAATGAAACTGAAATTGGCGGAATTAAGGACGCCACAATCATGGTGAGGGGCAAGGGCGCTTATTCTCGCTTGAAATATGAAAGCGGCGTTCACCGCGTTCAAAGAGTTCCAGAAACCGAAAGCCAGGGAAGAATTCACACTTCCACTGCCACAGTTGCCGTTCTGCCAGAGGTTGAGGATGTGGATTTTGAGATTTTGGATAAAGACCTTCGAATTGATACATATCATTCGGGCGGCGCAGGCGGACAAAATGTGAACAAGGTTGAAACTGCAATTCGAATAACCTATCTTCCACTCAACATTGTGGTGACTTGTCAGGATGAGAGGTCGCAGCTTAAAAACAAGGAAAAAGCGTTCAACATTTTGAGGTCAAAACTTTATGATTATTATCAAGAACAGAAGATGAGCGAGTATGACGCCAACAGAAAAAGCCAGGTGGGCAGGGGAAACCGCAACGAGAGAATTCGCACTTACAACTATCCTCAAGGCCGCGTCACTGACCACCGCGTGAACCTCACCTCTTATGACTTAAATGGAGTTTTGAATGGAAATATTGACGAATTTATTGACGCAAATATTTTAAAAGAAAGAACCGAACTTTTGCAACAAGCATAAAAGACGCAAAAATTTTTGCGTTTTTTTCATTTTTTTATGAATTTTTTGATATTTTTTCAACTTTTTATCTTAGTTTAAAAATTGCATATTGACAAAATGCGGTTTTGAGGTTATAATAAAGCCGTTTGGAGGCAATTATGACTAGAACTTATGAAATTGAATGCATATGGCATACGCATAGCGGCTATTCTATAAATGATAGAGAAAGCGGAATGTGGAAAGGCATTATGTTTTGCGAAGAAAACGGACATTGTTATGGGCTCATCAAAGACGAGGTGTTTGGCCTTCAAAATCTCACTTTTAATCATTATTTTGCAGGTCATTTTGAGGCAAGCAAAGGTATTTCGTTTGTTAAGGCGGCAGTTGGGAAAGATGTGTCTCCTGACGATTACACTCTTGTAAAAGACAGTAGGGACGGGTTTTGCGGAGAGGTTGCAGAATTTCATATGGAACAGGAAAATAAGTTGGATTTGAACGTGGCTTGTGGCGCAAGGTTTAAAGCCAGGGAAATTGAACTGACACCAGCGGAATTTAATTGCTACCAAAGAGAAATTGAAAAAGTTCGCCCTTTTATAAACAATTACATAGCAGTTGCACTTTTAAGTGGCATTGAAGAAAATAGCAGATTTTTGATGGATTCTGTTATGGCGCTGGCACAAGACAACGTGAATTATCAAAACAGCAAGTTTATGTTATAACAAAAAAAGGCGTTGGCCTTTTTTTATTTTCTATTTTAGACGAAGTTTCTAAAACAGCCGCAACCCTGAGTGCTTGGGAAGTTGTTATTGTTGTTATTATTTGAAAGCCCAAGCAGAAGCAAAAGCAAAATGTTTGTGTTTGTTGCAAGATTTGTGTCGTTGTTGCTGCTTAAAACTGACAATAAAAACACCCAAAGAAATTCGTTTGACATAAAAAATACCCCCTTTTTGACAAAATTTTACATTTTTAGTCAATTTTAGGGCGTTCAACCCTTTGACTTTTTTTCTTTGGTAAGTCAAAATAGTTGTTGTAAAGGTTTCAATTTTACATATGAAAACATTTTGAAAAGGGTGCTAAAAGTGAGGTTTTTTATGAGCAAACTTCTAAAAATTTCTGAAAGAGGAAAATTTGAACTTCAAGATTTGATTCCAAATGACGACTGCGTGAACAAACTTGCCTGTTATTTTCAAAACTATTCCGACCAAACGCGAATAAAAATTTTATCCGCGCTTTCAATCAAGGATTTGTGCGTGAACGACCTCTCAAAAATTTTGGGGATAAACCAAACCACAATTTCTCACCAACTTAAAACGCTGAAAGACCAAAACATGGTGGAATACAAAAGGGAGGGGAAAATTCTCACTTACAGGCTGAAAAATCAGCACATAAATGATGTTATGCTCTACGCCGTGAAAATTTTGTCGTGAATAGATTGACAAAAGCCTCCGTTTTAAGTAAAATTGGGTTGTGAAAAAGAAACTTTTATTGCATTCTTGTTGCGGGCCATGTTCCACGGTTGTGATTGAGAGGTTGAAAGATGATTATGACCTCACTCTTTTTTATTACAACCCAAACATTGAGCCTCGCGAGGAGTATGAAAAAAGGAAGGCGGAAGAGAAAAAAGTTTGTCAGCATTTTGGGATTCCTTTTGTGGAAGGCGACTATGACAACGAGGCGTGGCTGGCGTTTGTGAAAGGGCTTGAAAACGAAAAAGAGGGCGGCGCAAGATGCGGCAAGTGCTTTGAGTTTCGCCTCAACAAAACGGCAGATTTTGCAAAAGAAAATGGGTTTGATTTGTTTGCCACAACGCTTTCAGTCAGCCCTCACAAAAATACAATTTTAATCAATCAAATTGGCGAAAACATCAAAAATATCAAAAAAATTGACTTTTTAAGCGAAAATTTCAAGAAAAAAGATGGATATTTGAGAAGTATTCAACTTTCCAAAGAATTTAATCTTTACCGACAAAACTACTGCGGGTGTCATTTTGCAAGGAGAGATGATGACAGAATTTAGCAAAGATTTCATCCAAATGGATGCCAAAAAGAAGAAAGTGGAAGAGAGGAATCTTGCGTGGTATCTTACAACGCGAATTACTTTTTATATTATTCTTATTTTTTTTGCAATTTTCTTTACGTGGTACACGGTTTTCATCACCACCCACGGCTTTTATGAGGTTCACGGCGCGTCAATGATGCCAACGCTAAACACACAAATTCAAGATGAACATTCTTCCAATTCGCAAAACGAGTGTTATGACGCCGTCTATATTGACAGAAGCACAAAGCCAAAGGAGTATGACATAATTGTCTTGAAAACCACTATGCAAGTAAAAAAAGATGATGGCTGGGTGACGGTTGAGGGAAACGCAATAAAAAGATATATGGCGGGCGAGGGCGACCTGATGACAATTGCGTTTGACAAAAGCGGCGTTGTGCACTTTTACAGAATTCCAAAAGGGGAAGACCCAACAACCTACGAGGGGGCAATGCTTCTTGAGGACGGCTCGGAAAACGGCTACAATATAAAAGGAAGG
>CANQRC010000041.1 GCA_947626155.1 uncultured Clostridia bacterium
AACTTCAAAAATCCAGCGAAGTTTTAAAGAAGTTTAAAGTTCTCTCATCTGTCAAGAGCACCAACTCCAAAAAAATCATCACCACCCCAGCAAACGCAAAAGGCGTGGAGTTTGACTGCGTCATCATCCCTTATGCCACAGATGAAAACTACAACAACGAACTTGACCGCAACCTTTTGTATGTTTCTGCAACGCGCGCGCTTCACAAACTTTACTTTTTAAGTACCAAAAAGCCAAGCAGATTTCTTATGAAAAAGAATTGAATTTATATGCAACAAAAATGTATAAAAATTTTTTCGAACTTATAATTTATGCAAAATTTTTCAAAAAGTTGCTTGCCAAGCCAACTTTCCCAAAAACCCATTTTTCAAAAATGCACCTTATATTCCGCTTTTTTTCAGTTTTGGAGATAAAGTTTTGAAAAAATTGTCCACAAAATGTGGAAATGTGGATAACTTCGGTGGTTTTCTCGGTTTTTTGCCCATTTTTCCACATTGTATATTCATAAACGACCATGAATATTTATAAATTTGTGGATAAGTGGAAAAATTTTGTGCATAACTTATAACCAATATACGCTTGACAAATTCGCGAAATTTATATTACAATGTCAAATAAAAAGGAAATAAAATGGATAAAAAAATTGAACCAAGAAGGTTGAAAGGCTTTTGGGAGCTGATGCCAGAAGAGCAGATTTTGTTCTCAGAAATGCTATCAAAACTTGAAAAAGTGTTTAAACAAAATTGTTTTGTGCCTTTGGACACCCCTGTTTTAGAGTATAGTGATGTTTTGCTTGCCAAAAGTGGCGGAGATGTGGACAAAGAAATTTATCGTTTCACAAAAGGCGACACGGATATGTGTATGCGCTATGATTTAACTGTTCCTCTTGCAAGATTTGTGGCTATGCACCAAAACGAACTGAATTTTCCTTTTAAAAGATATCAAATTGGCAAGGTTTATCGCGGCGAAAGGCCTCAAAAAGGCCGCTATCGCGAGTTTTATCAGTGTGATGCAGATATCATTGGAGACGGCGCGCTTTCGCAAGTGGCTGATGCAGAATGCATCTCACTTTTTGAGAAGTGCTTTAAAGAACTTGGCCTTGAAGTTAGAATTGAAGTTTCAAATAGAAAAATTTTGGCTGGATATTTGGAAGAAATTAGCAAAACAGACAAGTCAACCGAAATTTTTATTGTGCTTGACAAACTCAGCAAAATCCCACTTGAAGAGATTAAAAGAGAACTAGAAGAACTTGGGCTGAACAGCAAAGAATGTGAAAATTTGATAAAAATCACCCAAAAAACGGGAAAAATTGAAGAAATTGTTGAAAATTTGCGCAATTTTTGCAAAAATGAGCTTTTTCAAAAAGGCTTGAACGAATTTGAAGAACTCGCCGCTCACCTCAAGGCGTTTGGAACAAAATGCGTTGTTGGAAACCTTGGGATAATTCGCGGACACAACTATTACACCGGCACAGTTTTTGAAGGCTTCTTGAAAGACGGAAAAGATGCCGTTGGTGCAGGCGGAAGATTTGAAAATCTTTGTGGCTATTTCAGTGAAAAGAATATGCCCGGCGTGGGCATGAGTGTTGGCATAACCCGTTTGTTTTCAATTTTAACTCAAAACGGGTATTTTAAGGAAAAAACAAATGAAGTGGATATTTCAATCATAACTTTTGATGACACCCTGCACGCCGGACTTGAACTTATGACGCGTCTTCGCGAGAGCGGAGTGAAGGCTGACTGCCTTTATGAGGCAAAAACTTTCAAAGCGAAAATGAAAGAGGCAAACAGGCGCGGCGTGAACTATGTTTTAATTGTTGGAGAGGATGAAGTAAAAGAAGGTGAATACACTTTAAAAGATATGCAAACCTCCCAGCAAGAAAAGTTGACATTTGAAAAATTGGTTGAAAAATTCACAAAAAATGGCTAAAATTTGCAAAAAAAACGCAAAATTTGGTCAATTTTAACGAAATTTTAGCAAAAAGGATGATTTTATGAAAAAGAAAAAAATTTTGGTAACGGCCGCACTTTTGTATGTGAACGGCCTGCCCCACCTTGGACACATGGTTGGATGTTGGCTTCCTGGGGATGTGTTCACAAGGTTTCACAAGACCTATGGAAATGATGTTGTTTATGTGAGCGGAACTGATGACCACGGCACTTCAAGTTACATCTCGGCAAAAAAAGAGGGCATGGAGATAAATGAATACATCAAAACAATGAACAGCAAGATGAAAAACATTGCAAAGTATTTTAACATTGATTTTGATATTTTCAGCGGCACAAACACAAAAATTCACGAAGAAACTACAATAGATTTTTTCAACGAAATTTACAAAAACGGTTACACGGAAGAAAAAGAGAGCCAGATGCTTTTCTGCGAACATGACAAAGAGGCTTTGGCGGACAGATTTGTCTACGGCACTTGCCCCTATTGCGGCTATGACCACGCCTATGGCGACCAATGCGACAAGTGCGGCAAGACTTATGAACTTGATGATTTAATAGACCCAAAGTGCGCCTTTTGTGGGCAAAACGCGGTTAAAAAGACAACAAAACACCTTTATATCAGTTTGGACAAGCTTCAACCTGCGCTTCAAAAGTGGGTTGAGAGCAAAAAAGACGTTTGGCGAAATCACGTTTACATGATGACCAACAAGTGGTTTAAGGAGGGCTTGAAGCCACGCTGCATCACCCGCGACATTCACTGGGGAATAAAAGTTCCGCTTAAAGGCTTTGAGGACAAAGTTTTTTATGTTTGGTTTGACGCGCCAATCGGCTACATTTCAATCACAAAAGAACTTGGCGGCGAGGAAATGGTGAAAGACCGCTGGCAAAACAAGGACTGCGAAATTTACAACTTTATTGGCAAGGACAACATTGACTTTCACGCAGTTTTCTTCCCAAGCATGGAACTTGCCTGCAAGAAGTATAACCTGGCCACAAATGTTGTTGGCTTCAATTTCCTAAATTTTGAGGGACAAAAGTTTTCAAAATCCAAAAAAGTTGGCATTTTCTGCGACAAACTTTTGGACAGCGACCTAGATGTTGACGCTCTGCGCGCTTATCTTGTGTCAATTTTCCCAGAAAACAAGGATAGCGACTTCACATACGAGGGCTTCAAGCAGAACACAAACGCCGAACTTGTGGGAAAATATGGAAACTTCTTCAACCGCACTTTGAATATGCTGAACAAAAACTTTGGCGGCGTTGCAGGAATTGATTTTGACGACATCAAAGCCAATTTGAACGAAAACGACAAAGAAATGGTTGAGGCAATAACCACCCTGCCAGAGCAAATTGCTGACCTGTTTGCGAAGACAGAATTTAGGCAAGCCTACAAGGAAATTATGCGCTTCGCCTCAATTGGAAACACCTATCTTGAAAAGTCCGCGCCTTGGACACTTATCAAAAACGGCGACCTTGACGGCGCAAGAAAAGTTTTGTATTTGTGCTTGAACATGGCAAGGTCTTTGGCAATTGTTGCAAGCCCAATCATCCCAACAAAGACGGCAGAAATTTGGAAACAGTTGAACTTTGACGGACAGCCAAACGCCCCAGAGATGTGGCAAGTGGCAAGCAAGATTGACATTGAAAAACAGCACAAAATCAACCCACCTGCCCCACTTTTTGCAAGAATTGATGATGACATGATTTCACGCTGGAAAGAACATTTTTCAAATTAAACCAAAAAAACGCTGAAAAAATCTAAAAAAACACAAAAAAAATAAAAAAGAGCAAATTTTTGCTCTTTTTTTACGTCCAGATTGCGTAAATAGTAATTTCTGTTGCACCTGGCCAGTTGTTTGTGTTCACTTCTGTTATCTCTGTTGCACCACTATTTTTATCTCCAACAGGTGTACTAGACCACTTTGCATTAAATGTCCTATAATTTATATTATATTTATATTGTTTCGCTTGAATTGTTGTTGAAATATCAGACAATTCCAGGGTTTTTCCCATTAAAACATAAGTTTCATTAGGATGACTATCATCCAAGCCCTTGTTTACTATTACAGGGTTAGCCTCTTCATGAGTCCCCTCATTTCGCCATTGCAAATCAGTCCCGCCTGCACCCCTTAGAGGAGTATACCAAGTTAGGTTAAATATTACTTTTACATAATTTGTCTTTGATTGATAATTCCATGTTGCTGCAACAGTGACGTCATGATTTGGCATTAAATCTATGCCATAACCGCCAAACGAATATTTGTAAAGGCCGTCTGCATAAATATCGCGTTCTGCTGTTTGTGGCTGAGTTGGATTGTCAAACTTCGTTTCGCCTTGCAAATAATACTTTTCAACGTTTTGTGTGTTTCCATACTCGCTGGTGTAAGTTACCTTATACCAATTTCTTAGGTGAATGACAAGTGTTGCGTTTTCAAGTGTTGCAAATTCATCCTCAGTGATTGTGAAGTCGTCATCCGTTGTAAGTTGTTTGGAGTAAGCTTCATCAAAGTAGAATTGTGTGTTTCGCCCGTTTGCGTCACCTGTGACAACTTTGTTTGCTCCAGATAAATCAAACTTGGTGTCTGCAATTCCTTCAAGCGTGTCAACGGTTTCACCGTTATCTTTAAGCAAAATGGTGAAGATGTCTTTTTCGTCATACTTTTCCCAATTTGCGTAAAGCGTCAAGTCTTCGCTTGGCATAATTCCGCTTTCAAACTTTGTGTTTTCAACAAAGTTTTCTGTTGTGAACCAACCTGCAAATTTGTAATAGCACATCTTGTTGTCTTCGCGCCTTATCATAATTTCAGTTGGAGTTTCAATTCCAAATGAGTCTTTTTCAAGAACGCGCCTCTCTTTGTATCTATCCTGACCGCTGATGTCTTCGTTGTTTACAACATATTTCAAAGTGTAATACTTCTCAATCTTGTCGCTCCACTTCGCGTAAAGCGTGATATCTTCACCAACAGGAATTGTGTTGCCGCTATACTGCGTGCCATCCTCAAAGTTCTCGGTTGTCCACCAGCCCTCAAACTTTCTTGTCAGTTTTTGAACTCCCACTTCATCGTAAATAATCTCTTGTGAATACCATGGCAAAGTGAAGTTTGCGCCCTCAAGGTCAGTTATGCTTTCCGCCGTTACACTTTGTTCATTTGTGACAAAATTAATTGTTCTGTAATACTCAATTGTATCTCTCCATTTTGCGTAAAGCGTGATGTCTTCGCCAACAGGAATTGTGTTGCCGCTATACTGCGTGCCTTCCTCAAAGTTTGGCGTTGTCCACCAGCCCTCAAAATATCTTGTGTGCTTTTGAGTTTCGTGGTCGTCTCTTACAACCGTGCCATAGTCTGGCAAATCATACTCCTTGCCCTCCAAATCATAGGCATCAGGCTGTTTGATAATGTCGTCATTCGTCGCAAAATGAACTCCGCGGTAGTGTTCAACTGTGGCATTCCACTTTGCATACAGCACAACATTTTCATAAGGCATTGTTGTGCTTGTGAATCTTGTGCCTTCCTCAAAGTTTGGCGTCGTCCACCAGCCGTCAAACACCTTGGTTGTCTTTGTCTTGGTGACCTCAGGGTCATCAATCACAAGTGGCTGGTCATAGACAGGCAAAGTGATTTCCGTTCCTGCCCACTGATAGAGGTCTTTAAGTTTTTTGCCGCCATTTTCAACAAAGGTGATAAACGAACTGTTTTCGTAGTCGCGCCTATACTTGTCATTTGTGAAGAAAGTTTTGTTTGTTCTTCGGTTGCTTGGCGTGTAAGAATAAAGTACCTCTTTCTCGCCATAGACAGAGCCCAGCAAAAGACCAAGTTTTACAACATCAGAGCCGTCTTTCTTTTTGATGCTTGTGTCCACATTAAGTGAGTCTATATAAGTTACATTTTTGCCTCTTCTCTTATAAACTTTTCCGCCTTGGAAATCTGTTGTGCCAATTGTCAGTGTTATATCCCCAAAAGATTCAACTGAGGTGAGATTTACGCCATTCAAATTTAGCACATAACTGTAAGCGTTTTGATTGATTGTTCTTGCATATCCCAAAACTGCCTCCTCAATTGTTGGCTCAGGATGGATTTTTGCAATATAATCCGCTAGTGCGTCTTTAACCAGGTCTGTAAAGCCCATAACTTGTGCAACAATTGTCATGATGTTTGTGCCTATGTCTTTCGCGTCATAATCCCAGCCGGTTTGTCCGTAGATATAACCTTTCGTTCCATCGTAGTTGTCTCCAGCCTTTTTGCAATTATAAGTTGTTTGGGATATATACAAACGCCCTTTCTTAAATTCAATCTGACTTATTCTATCATCAAATCCCCAACAATACTCTGTATAAGTTTCTCCAAACCCTCCCAAATTATAGGTTACATCAACAATAGATGGAACTTCTACCTCAGCATAAACATATGGATCGCCGTCTTCATCTTCCTCTATTTTCAAATCAATCCCAATGGCAAAATTCACATTAATTTCTTTATCTGCAATCTTGCCAAGGTGGAGGCTAACAACAGGGTTATCTTGGTTAAACGCCATGTGAAGGTTAAGCCCGCGAGAACTTATTGTGTTTACAATTGTGTCCACAAAAGATGGCAGCGTGCTGAAATCAATATGCTCTTGCGTGTTTCTGGTGAGATAATCATAATTTGCGCTGAAAGGCTGGAACTGAATTTGCAAGTTCACAAGTTCGTCATCCAAAATATCTATGCTGTCAAGGCTATAATTTCCGCCGCTTACCTTTGAGAAGTTGATTGAGATGTCTGTGAGCGACTTGTCGCCCTGTTTTGCGTCAAAACTTGTAAGGTCAAGTGCCGCAGCAAGGCTCAGAGCTGATTCAGACGTTGTAAGTTTGAGCGTTTTAAGCATATGAAGCCCAGAAGTTATGTCGTTTAGAAGGTTGCTCACCTTTGTCATGTCGCCGCTTGCATCAGTTTTCTCAATTCCCAAAAGTTTTTGAATGAATGTGAAATCTGTTGTGTTCCTGTTCAAAATGTTGAGTTGTTTCTCCATGTCTTCGCCAAGATTGAGGTTGAAAAGTGCCACAACCATGGCAATCAGGTCACTCATATTTTCGTTTTTGATGTGCGCGCTAAACTTCTTGTTATCAATGTTCTTGCCGTGGGTGTAGGAAACATACAGGCCGTCGCCCTCGCTGTCATAGAGAATGTCAACCAAGTGGCGAACAGGCTCTGACCACTTGCCCGTGGCATCTTGTTTGGACGTCTTAAAGTCGAGATAAGCTTGAACTTTCAAAGACTTTCCGTTAAACAAGTTTATTCCAGATTTGCTCACTTTGCCGTCTGGGAGTTGTGCAACCTCAACGGTTACATCCGCCCCAATTTCGGTGACTTTTGTGCTTCCAAGGTTCAGCATTCCGCCCGCGCTCTTGTCAATTACAATCTTATATTTGAATGATTTATAATAGTCATAAGCCGCCTTAACCGCAGGAAGAAGTTCTTCTATGTCGTGGAAATCTTCAAGTGGCGTGAGGCCGTCATTTGTCTGCAACTTGGTCACATTTTTAAGTCTGTGAGCGCCGTCCACAACTTCGCCGCCAAACTTGGCGTCAATATCTTCCAAACCGCCAAGCGTGAAGTTTGTAAGATAAATTGCAAAGTTCAAATTCTCGGTTTCGGCAATTTCCATAATCTGCCCGTCAGCGTCCTTCAAGTGCCATTCCACATTTTCGCCGTTCTCGTCCTTTGGATATTTTGTCTCTTCGTCAAATGGCTTTGTGTTGCCGTCAGTGATGTTTGCGCCAAGCACAATTTTCTCTGGCGAAATTCCGTTTGTGGTGTCAATCAAAATTTGCGCGAAGATGTTTTCAAACCAACTTGCCTTTGCGTAAATCAGTTTTCCGTCAACATCAATTTGAATTCCGTTTCTAAGGGTCTGCTCGTCCTGAACAATTTCCGTCCACTTTGCAAAGATGTTTGTGAGCACAGGAATAACAACTTTAAACGCCTCTTTGGTCTCTTCAACCTGTTCTTGCAACTGCTCGACCTTGGCGCCCTCTTTTTGAAGTGAAATTCCAAGGTC
>CANQRC010000042.1 GCA_947626155.1 uncultured Clostridia bacterium
GCCTAACAGGCAAACTGTCCTCTTTTGGGGTTTCAATCACGCCATAATCCACCACTTCATTATTTTTGTGCGTGTCAATTATTCCATAGCCAACAATGGCGTATCCCGGGTCAATTCCTAAAATTCTCATGTGTTTATTTTAATAAAAAACACCCCGCCTTGTCAAACAAAAACGGAGTGTTAACAAAAATCTGCTTTTTTATTTCCTACTTTACAATAATAGTTTCCAAATCTTCTGGAACAATAATATTCCCATCATAAATTTTTTGTGCCGCATCAGTGTATTGTTGTTTTCTATGCCCATCAATGTTGTCGTCACCATGCCAAAGAATGAGATTTTTGGGATGTAATTTTTGCGCAGTCGTGGCAGCCTGCTCGACTGTGAAATGTTTCGTTAATGGAAGCAAGTTTTTATTGCGATTTTTCTCCAAACAAAATGCTTCCAAACAAAGCCAATTTACATTCGTGTATTTTTCATACAATTTCTCATTTAAAGGCATGTCACCACAAAACGCAAACTTCTTTTCTTCAATAAAAAAGCCCATTTGAGGCATCTCAATTGTTAAAATATCAAAAAACTCAAAGTTCAAGCCCGCAATTTTTTCAACCTGCCCGTCTTTCACTTCGCGGAGAAAAAACTTCTTGCCAAAATTTGCATTCCAAAATTTTTCGCCTATTGAAATTAAACTTATTGTTTTAATGGCATCTAAACATTCTTTACTGCCATACAGAGTGAAAGGCAAAGATCTTTCATTTTTGAGAAAGCCTTGCAAAACTGAGCGAACAACCCAAATTATGCCCAAAAGATGGTCAGTGTGATTGTGTGTTATGAAAGCATTTTGAATTTTGTTGATGTCAAGTTTTGCGTTTTCAAGTTGGGAAAAGATGCGATTTCCGCCACCGCCATCCACCAAAAAATACTGCCCATTATTTTCAATTAAAAAACAGGTGTTATAATTTTTTATTACAGTTGCGTGACCTGTGCCTAGAACATGAAGTTTCATTCTTCTTCCTCCTCGTTTAGGTTGACATTGTGATAAACTTCTTGAACGTCATCAAGGTCTTCAAGGGCATCAACCATGCGCTCGAACTTGGCTTGTTGTTCTGCCGTCAAGTCAACATACAAGTCTGGCACAAGCGCGTTTTCGCTGGAAACGACATTGTAGCCCTTCTTTTCCAGAGCCTCATGCATTTTGGAATGTTCGTTCGCCTCGGTGATAATCTCAACGCTATCTTCATCCTCTTGAACGTCAACAGCGCCCTCTTCAATGGCGTCAAGCATCAAAGTTTCTGCATCTTTGACGTCCTCAACAATCACCACGCCCTTTCTTTTGAAAAGATAAGACACGCACCCATTTGAGCCCATGCTTCCGCCGTGCTTGTCAAAAGCGTGGCGAACATCACCAGCGGTGCGGTTTTTGTTGTCAGTTAAACACTCCACAATAACCGCCGAGCCGCCAACGCCGTAGCCCTCATAAGTGATGGCCTCATAGTTGACGCTGCCAAGTTCCCCAGCCGCCTTTTTGATTGACCTTTCAATGTTGTCATTTGGCATATTGTTTTGCTTGGCCTTTGCAATAATGTCTTTCAATTTGCTATTCACATTAGGGTCACTTCCGCCCTGCTTAACGCAAACGGCAATTTCTCTTCCAATTTTAGTAAAAATTTTTCCTCTTGCGGCATCAGTCTTGCCTTTTTTGGCTTGAATATTGTGCCATTTTGAATGTCCTGACATACTTTTCTCCTATTAAAAACTTTCAATATAATATAACTAAAAATCACGCACTTTGTCAAATAAATTTAATCTATAAACTTGTTTTTATTTATCTCATACATGATAATTGAGCCGCTGACGCCGGCGTTTAGGCTTTCAATCCCCGCTTTCATTGGAATTTTGAGCGTTTTGAAGCAAAGTTCCTCAATTTCTTTGCTGACGCCTTGGCCTTCATTTCCAACAACAACTCCAATTATGCCGCTTGGCTTATATGTGAAAATATTTTCACCGTTCATATCGCAGCAAACAAGTTTCAAGTTGTTTTGTTTTGAAAAACTCACAAATTCAGCTTTTGTCATCTCAAAAACCGAGCCGTCAAACACTGCGCCGACCGAACTCCTGATAAGTTTTGGATTGTTCAGCCTCACGCAGTCCAGCAAAAACACGCTCTCAAAGCCGCTTGCCTTGGCGGTTCTTATAAGCGTTCCAACATTTCCCGGGTCTTGTAAAGTGTCAAGCACCAAAAAGTTTGTTTTTGGCTTCTCCACAATATGTTGTGGGTAGTATGCAATGCATAATACTTTCTGTGGTGTTTTTGTGTCGGAAAGTTGTTCGAGCGACTTTTGGTCAACCCTAAAGACTTGCGCGCCTTTTGGGTCAAAATCCAACTTCTCCAAAGTTGTCAAAATGTATTTTGGCTCAATTACGCCCTTTGCCAAACTGTCCTTAATGATTTTGACATTATCTAAAAAAAGCAAAGACTCAACTCGTTTTTGCTTTCTTAGAGAAGTTATAAAATTCTTGCTTGCGCGCTCCATTATGCCTTCTTTGCAAGTTCTACAAGTTTGGCAAAAGCCTCTGGCTCACGAATAGCCATGTCTGCAAGAACTTTGCGGTTTAATGTGACATTTTGTTTTTTCAAGCCGTCAATAAATCTGCTATAAGAAATTTCATTTTGGTGGCAAGCAGCATTTATTCTTGTTATCCAAAGAGAACGGAAGTCTCTCTTCTTCAAGCGTCTGCCAACATATGCATATTGTCCGCTTTTCATAACTTGTTCGCGGGCGGTTCTGTAAAGTTTGCTCTTTGCTCCAAAGTAACCTTTGGCTTGTTTCAAAATTTTTCTGCGTTTTTTAACTGCGTTTACGCCTCTTTTAATTCTCATGTTCCCCTCCTAAATTACTTTGCAAGAAGCGTCTTGATATTGTCTTGGTTCTTTCCAGCAATATAAGAGCCCTTTCTCAGTTTTCTCTTGCGACTTTTGTTTTTTACTGTCAGGAAGTGACCTTTGTTTGGTCTTGCAAATTTAACCTTTCCTGTTGCGGTGAGTGAAAATCTTTTCTTCGCTCCGCTATGTGTTTTTTGTTTAGGCATTTTCCTTTTCTCCTTTTACTTTTTTGGATTGATTACAACAGACACATTTTTGCCCATAATCACGGGCTCTTTGTCAATAAAGCCGAATTCAGCCAAGTCACTTACAAACTTTTTGACAATCTCAACGGCGTTCTTCGAGTAAGCCTGTTCTCTTCCCCTCATCCTGAGCGAAACCTTAACTTTGTCGCCGTCTTGAAGAATTTTTTGAGCGTTTTTAAGTTTGAAATTGATGTGATAATCATCAATGCGCATTGAAAGTTGAATTTCCTTAATCTCGCTTATCTTTTGATTTTTGCGGATTTCTTTGTCTTTCTTAACTGAGTCAAACTTATACTTGCCATAGTCCATCAGTTTGCACACAGGTGGAACTGTGTTTGGTGACATCAGAACAAGGTCCAAGCCCGCTTTGTCGGCCTCAGCTTGCGCGCTATCTTTGGAAATAACACCAAGTTGCTCTCCGTTTTCGCCA
This sequence comes from uncultured Clostridia bacterium, assembly GCA_947626155.1. Classification (GTDB taxonomy): domain Bacteria; phylum Bacillota; class Clostridia; order Christensenellales; family UBA1242; genus Caccovivens. The sequence goes on from CANQRC010000042.1 coordinate 3,558, forward strand.
ATGAGCCTCACCTCTTTGGCAGTGATTTGGTCGTTGATTAACAGTTCTTTAAAAATTGTCGTAATCTCCTTTATAAAAAATTTGGTAGGACGAGAAGCCCCACCAAATAATAAAAACATCAAGATTTTTAAAATTTGTGACCATATCAAAACGGAATTCGATAGGTGAGAAGGGAACTTCTACTTTCTTACTGCCACATAATAACACATTTAAAAGCCCCGTGTCAACTATTTTTTTCTATTTTTTTTAAATTTTTTCATTGCATTTTTAAAAAACAAAATTGGAGTGGTCTCAAACACGCTTGCGGTTTTCATAACAATTTGCGCGCAATTCTCCACCGCATAGCCCTTCATTATTGCCTTTCCAAAAATGGTCAGCCCCGCAATCAAAGAACTTACAAGGCAAGTGACAATGAAGTAGAGGTTTGAGTTGTAAAGGTGCATATTCACAACCAAGCTCACCCCGCCCGCGCCGCTTAAAATTCCACAAATGTCGCCCACAACATCTCCACAAAAAGAGGAAACTTTGTTTGTATTCTTGCAAAAATAGACGGCAGTTTTGTAGCCTCTTTGGTCTTTAAATTCGTCAAGACGGTGATAGTCAAGCGAAGTGACGGCAATTCCAATCATGTCAAAAATTGCGCTTACAACAATGAAAAATACAATAACAAAAAGTGACAAGCACACGGGCAGCGAAGGAAACAAACTTTGGGACACCACGCTAAAAACAATTGACAGCGCAATGGACAGCACAAAAATCCTGATTGACCAATTCAAGTTGTTTTTCTTCATACAATTTATTATATTTTCAAACTTGTCCTGATATTATTTTTTATTTTCCACTTCCGTCAGTTCCCGACAAATTTTTGTCAGCCTTTGCAAGATGTTGAACTATTCCATTGGAAACTTCCAAAGTTTTGGCATATTTTATTTCGTCCTCACAGTTTGCAATAAGGTCTGTTTCAACAGTGCTTTGTTTTTTCGAAATAAGACTCAAACTTTGCAAATCTTCTTCTCTGTTGCAAGGAACATAATTGTTGTTTATAACAAACCCGTTGTCTGTTACATAATCAACACAGTGCTTTCCACTTTGAACAGTTATTGAAGCAAAATTTTTGATTGAAATGAAGCCTTTAAGTATGTCTGCAATTCTACAGTGAACGTGGTTTTGCAAATATTCCACCCTTTTGTTGTTAAACCTTTCTAATGGACTGTAAGAATAAGTTGGCATTGAAAAATCAGTTGCTGTAAAATTCTTCAAAACGGCGCTTAAATCCTTTTTGTTGGCTGAATCTGGCGTTGTTGCTATATTCAAATATTCCATCATCCCAATATAGATGGACTCAACCGCCGTGCAGAGCACAATGTATTTGTCATCAAATTGTGGAGTGTTATATAATTTCTCTCTCAAGTTTTCTGGGAAAAGTAATTCTTGTCGGTCATGGAAATATGTGTCAAAATATTTCATTATTTGCGCCAATACTATTGCTTCAGCAGCATCAACCTTTGTTGGAACGGCTAGTGCATTTCCAAATTTAACGCCTTTCAAGACTTTTTTTGCCGAAGAAAAACAACTTAAATTTGAAAATACAAATTTTATGTCATCCAAAACTTTTGGTTGATTTTCTTCGATAAATTGCACACTTTCAATGGTTTCTTTTTCTTTAGTAGCAAATTCGTGGAATTTTAAAATGCCATACAAGGTGTTAAGACTTGCAGCCACTTCGCATGCTAAGTTGTAATCAACAGAAGCCATTTGTGACGAAAAATATTTGTGTTCTCTGATGAATTCGTCAATGCCCATAAGTTTGTTTGCTTCACCTGCGCCGTTCTGCTCATCATAAATATATTTAAATCTTGTCAGAATTTCAACAAAAGCGTCATTCTCGTCAATTGTCTTAATGTCAGCTTGCCTCATAAGCTGGTCAATTCTTTCGTCCGTTATGGCATCTGCCCTCTCAAAAGAATTTTTTGGCTCATCATTTGACTTCTCGTTTGCAAAGTCAATTAAGGCCTCAATTGTGGCTTTGGCCCTCTCCTTTTCCTCTGTTGAAAGCCTTCCATAGCTGCGGTCCATCTCATTCAAGGATGGCTCTTCAACATTCTCTGATTTTTGAATTTCTGGCTTTTGCCTTGTCCTTTTGGCTCTTTCGCCAGGCTTTTTGTCGTCCAAAATGTCCTGCATTTTTTCAATCACGGCATTTTCTTCCACCTGCCCAAAAAATTTGGCTGTGTTAGAAGCAATGTAAGTGACCAAATCCTTGTTTGTGTCCTTTGAATTTTGAATGATTTTTGCCGCACCGAAAATGTAATCTATGTAGTTTGGATTTGAATTTAAAATGTTGAAATCGCCCATAAGTGACAAAGCATTCTTTGCCCCAACCTGCCTAACCAAAACATTTTTAACCTCGTCCAAAACACCAATTTTTTCGGTTTTGAGGGCGTTTATCTTGTCAAGCTTCGTAAAGTCATAACAAATACTTTCAATTTGCTGCTTAACAAAGTCTGGCGCAACAACAAGACCATTTTGGTCAATCAGTTCGCTGAGAACAACGCTATAAAATTCCTCGAAAGCTTCAATCTTGTTTGGGTCGCACGAAAGAATCGAAGGCTTTTTGATTATTTCCTTTGCAAATTCTGCTTTTGTCAAATGCTTCGTCTCAACAAACCTTTTTTCAAGTGCCTTAATGTTTTCCTCAATCAAGGTTGGGCTTTCGTTCAAAATTGTTGAAAAAGTCCTGAAAATTGAAATGATGTCAGTGTATTTTGCCCCGTCATATTCTTTTAAACGCTGACCAATTATGTTGATCAGAGGCTGAACAGACTTTGGCTTGAACATACTGATAAGAGTTGATGCCTGCAAAACCTCTTGAAGATCCCCCGCCGAAAACAGTTTGAAAGTTTTTGGCTCAGAGCCGCCCTCTTTGTAGAGTGGATTTTGATATTCCTCCCCAATAAGTCCGTAGATTAGGTCGTTGAATTTGTAATTTTTCATTTTTTCAAGGTTTGTTTTTGTAACCCACTTTGTGTGGTCAATTCCAACAAGTTTTGCCTGCTTCAAAATTGGATAAAAAGACTTTGGCAAAATTTTTTGGTCATTTTTATCGCTATTGATGGCAAAATCAACAAGTTTTTTGACCATTTTTCTGGCTTCTTGGCGTCTTTGAGCGGTGTTTATCTTTGAAAGACGCTGCAAAAACTTCTTTTTATCTTCCTCTGTAAAATGTTCTATTCTGTCCAAAATTTCGGCTTTTCGCTCTTTATCTGTCTGCCCAGAAATTGGCGCGTAGCCAAGTTCTTTAAAAATGTTTGGCTGATAAACAAGCGCAAGCAAGCCATTTTCGTCATCAAAATATTTTTTTGTATCTTTGTCAAGGTCAGCAAGGCTTTGAACAATGGAAGAAACTTGTTCTAACTTTTTGTCAGAACAGTTTATGATAATCATTGAAATTGCTTCTCTTGTTTCGTCGTCAGAAAGATAAAAGTTCTTTTGAAAAAGATTTCTAAAATCCTCAATAAAAAGGTTTAGCATTTCGCTTTCTTTGCAAAATGCATCAATCTGCTCCCAAGTAAGCAAATCTTTTTTCGTGTAATTTATCTTCTTTATTTTTTCTTTTTTAGCCATGAAAAAACCTCCATAAATATGCAATATTTTAACACACATTTGGAGGTTTGTCAATACTAAACATTTGCCATGATTTGGTCTATTTCGTCCTGAATTATGCACTTTAATTCAGAGATGAGTTCTGGCAGTTTTACAAAGAATTTTTCGCCGCTTTCACGCATTGTGACCTCTGCCTCGCCGCTTGCAATGGTTTTTGGGCTAAGCACAACCCTGATTGGCACTCCCATAAGTTCGCTGTCAGTAAGTTTTATGCCAGCGGACACATTGCGCTCGTCATAAAGCACCTCAATGCCGCTATCTTCCATTTTTTTGTAAAATTCCTCAGCAACCGCCGCCACATTTTCGTCGTCAAGCCTGAGTGGGCAAAGATGAACTTGCCAAGGTGCAATTGTCATTGGCCAAACAAGGCCTTTTTCGTCGCCTTTTTCTTCAATTATGCTTGCAAGCGACCTGCCCACGCCAATTCCGTAGCAGCCCATAATTGGCTCTCTTGCCGTTCCGTCAGGCATATTCACTTTCATGCCCATGGCCTTTGTGTAGCGCGTGCCAAGTTGGAAGATGTTTCCAATTTCAATGCCCCTTGTAAGGTTAAGCTTCTCGCCGCAATGAACGCACCTGTCGCCCTCTTTCACAAGCGCAACATCAACAAATTGTGCGTCTTTCACATCCCTTTCCATGCTGA
>CANQRC010000043.1 GCA_947626155.1 uncultured Clostridia bacterium
TAATGCGTTATCATCATTATTATTGTTGTTATTAACTCTAATCGCAACCATTTTTGGCTCCTTTTATTGAATTTACAACCTTATTATACTCCACTTTCACCCAAAAGTCAACATTTTTTTGAAAAAAATTCTATACACCTACAATACACCTACGCGGGCAAATTTGGGTAGTTTTGGACAGTCTTTGAAAGTTTGTTGTGTCCGTTCTCCTTTGCCTAAAAAACACAGCCTATTTGGAAGCTTATTTTGATTTAGGTGTATATTTTGAAAATTTAGGTGTATGGAAATAGTTATATAAAAATAAAAAAATGCCTATAAATAGGCAAGTTTTTGGAGCTGATGGCGGGACTCGGACCCGCGACCTGTCGATTACGAATCGACTGCTCTACCAACTGAGCCACATCAGCATAAGGTGCTTTTCACACCCAAGTTTTTGTGATTTGTTTTTGTTTGATTTTTGTTTACGAATCAACTGCTCTGACCAACTGAGCCACATCAGCATATGGGATTACTCCCATGAATTAAAATTTTACAACTTTTTTACATTTTTTTTACACTTTTGAATTTTTGAAGAAAGTCAATGTTCAAAAAAGTATTATAAATAAACACTTTTAGACATTTGAAGAATTGGTAAAGTATTTTATTACGAATCGACTGCTCTACCAACTGAGCCACATCAGCATAAGGTGCAAAGGCACCCAAGTTTTTGTGATTTGTTTTTGTTTGATTTTTGTTTACGAATCAATTGCTCTACCCCTGAGCCACACCAGCATAAAGGTGCTTTTTGCACCAAGTTTATTAGTTTTTGGTTTGTTTTATTTGAGATTTACAAGTTTGAAGGACACTTTCATTTCCTCTTCGTCTTTGGAGAGAACCTCAACCTTAATTTTGTCGCCCACTCTGACAAGTTCGTGGATTTTCTTTGTTCTATCCTCGGTGCAATTTGAAATGTGAAGCAGCCCGCTTGCGCCATTTTCCACGATGACAATTGCGCCGAACTGCAAAAGTTTCACAACTTCTCCGTCGCAGATCTGCCCCACCTGAAGTTCTTTTATTCTTGTAAGTTTTGGATTTTCCAGCAAGGCTTTAAGCGAAAGTTCCACCTTTTTGTTTTCCCTGTCCACTTTCAGAACTTTAAACTGCCTTTCCTCGCCCACCGAGAGCGCGCTTTCAACATTTTCAAGCCTGTCATAAGAGATGTTTGAAATGTGGAGGAAGCAGTCCACGCCGTCAACGTTCACAAACGCGCCATAAGGCATAATCCGCTCCACTTTTCCCTTCACAATTTTGTTGATGAAAATGCTGTTCCAGAAATTGTTTTCGGTGGCAACCCTAATTTGCTCTTGCAGAAGTTTCACGCTGCCCACAATAATTTTGTTTTCCTTGTCAATTTCAGTGACAACCGCCTCCATTTGCTTCCCAACAAAATGGTGATAGTTTTTCACATAACCCGCCGACACCTCTTCAAAAGGAATGATGATTGAATAGTCTCCCATTTTTGAAACAAGCCCGTCTTTCACGCCGGTTGGCACAAAAGAGAATTTGCTTCCAAGCCTCAGCGTTTGGGCGTTTTGATTTGCAATGCGAAGCGCATCCGCCAAAGATTTTGACGCCTCAATTAAACCCTCTTCGTTCTTTTGATTGGTGATAACCACTCCAAAGCGGTCTCCAATTTTAATTTTTGAAAAGTCCTCAAAATCACTTGCAGGAATAAAAGCGTCGTTTTTGCCGCCAATGTTGAAAATAACCCCATCTTCGCGCCTCAAAACAACCACGCCGTCAAACGCCTGCCCTTTTTTGTAAGATGTAAAAGTTTTGTCAATAGTTTCTAAATCAAATTTTTCGCTCATAATACCACTCTTGCGTTTAATATTAACAAATAACAAACAAAAAGTCAACCAATACAAATAAATTCTTCAAAAAGTGTATTGACAACACGGGTTTTGTGTGTTAAAATGAACTCGAAATCAATTTAAGGAGATGTAAAAATATGAAAAAATATTTTAAATTCACCAGAAAAACCCTCAAAACTGAAGATGGTCGTGTTTTACATCTGATAAAAGCCCTTAGGGCCTTTGAGACGCAAGGACATATAGTCTCTAAAGGAAAAATAGGCGGATATGTGGAGTCCGAAAAAAATCTTTCGCCATATAGTCAAAGTTGGGCTACAATTGGCTCTGTGATATATGGTGATGCCGTTGTTTCTAATTACAGTTACATCTCAAACTCAAAAATTTATGAAAACGCCCATGTGGCTAAAAGCAAAATAATTAATTCGTCAGTTTCTGGAAATGCAAATGTGTCCAACTGCGAAATAATAAGCTCAAGTGTTTCTGGAAATGCAAATGTGTCCGAAAGCATAACGCGTAGCTCAAGTGTTTCTGGAAATGCAAATGTGGGAGACAGTGTGATCGGCTCAAGAATTTCTGGAGAAGCAAATGTGCACGGCGCTGTGAAAAACTCAAGAATTTCTGGAAATGCAAACATTTATGGCACAATAGAAAAAAACACTATCCTTTGCAAATAATTCACAAAGTTCAATGTTAAAATTTTCAAAAAAAAGAAGTCAGTTTTTGGCTTCTTTTTTTTGCTTTTTTGTTAGGTGCTGGGCGCGAAGCTCAAGAAATTTTTCTCGAACAATCTTGCTTGCCTCCTCCAAAGTTTCCTCGTCAAGTTTTTTGTCATAAAACTGGTCAAGTTCGAAAGGTTTTCCAATATAAAGTTTCACAAGACGGAAAAGTCTTGCCTTTTTGTTTATCCAAACAGGCACAATTGGCGTTTTTGTTTTGATGGCAATCATGGCAAGTCCGCTTTTTATCTCGCCCATAATTTGGCTTTCGTCTTTAAGCCTTGTCCCCTCAGGGAAGATGACAAGGTGTTTGTTTTCTTTAAGCGCTTTCATGCAAATTTTTATGGCGTTTATGTCGTTTTTGTCGCGGTCAATGGGAACGCCGCCAAAGTTTTTCAAGATTGCCGCAAAAGGCTTGTTTTTGAAAAGTTCCTTCTTTGCCATAACCACATTTTTTCGCCAAGTGCTAAGCCCAAACATAACATAATCCCAATTTGAGCGGTGATTTAGCGCAACAATCGCCTTGCCTTTTGGCATATTTTTTCGCCCGAAGATGATTGATGGATGCAAGATTTGAAGCGGAATCCAAAGCAGAATTTTGCAAATTTGATAAAACATATATTTTCTCCTTTTTTTCTATTTTATGTAAAAATTTTTGGCTTTTGAAAATTTTTTGCACACAAATATGCCGTCGCCCAAGCAATTTGAAGATTGAAGCCGCCCGTCAGCGCATCGCAGTCCAAAACTTCGCCCAAGAAATATAGCCCAGGCGTGAGTTTGCTTTCAAACGTTTTTGGATTTATCTCTTTTAGGTCAACTCCGCCGCTTGTGACAATGCCTGCTTCAATGTCATAAAGTCCGCCAAAGTGGAGCGGAAAATTTTTGAGATTTTCAACCAGCTTTTGGCGCTCCTGTTTTGTTATAGCGTTGCACTGCTTTTCTTTTCCGCCCAAAACAACCCTCCAAAACACCTCCGCCACCGCCTTTGGCAGCAGGTTTTTAAGCACATTTTTAATGTCTTTGTTTTTGTTTGCCTCAAACTCCCTCAAAAGCCGCGCGTCCACCTGATTTTCCGTGAGTGCGCTCTTAAAGTCAAGCGCCAGCTTCACATCTTTGCTTCTATTGACAAAACTTGATGCGGTTAGCACAATTGGCCCAGAAATCCCCCTATCCGTGAAGAGCATTTCGCCAAAAAAATCCTTCTTTTTGCCGTCAAAAGTCACTTTCAGCGTCACATTTTTAAGTGACACGCCCTGCAAATCTTTCACAAAATCGTCTTTCAAAACAATTGGGCAAAGCGCCGGCGCAAGCGGAACAATATTGTGGCCAAACTGCCTTGCAATTTTGTAGCCAAAACCGTCGCTCCCCGTTTGCGAATAACTTTTTCCGCCCGTGGCAACAACAACCCTATCGAAAATTTGTTTTTGGTCTTTTGTTTGAATTTCAAACGCCTCGCCAAATTTTTTTACGCCCATAACCTCTTGATTAAAACAAAATTTCACGCCCTTGCAATGCACTTTCTCCAAAACTTTTATCACGTCGCTGGACTTGTCCGAAAGCGGAAAAACGCGGTTTCCTCTCTCAACTTTTGTTTTCAGAGAAAGCCCCTCAAAAAACTTGACCGCGTCCTCGCTTGAAAAAGAATAAATTGCGCTTTTCAAAAACTTTTCGCCCCTGACAACCTGTCCCAAAAATTCCTCGGGTGGGCAAAGATTGGTTAAATTACACCTGCCCTTGCCGGTGATGTAAAGTTTTTTGCCAGCCTTTTCGTTTTTGTCAAAGACGGTTACATCAAAGCCCTTGTTTTGCAAAAGCCCTGCCACAAAAAGCCCCGAAGCGCCAGCTCCAATCACGGCAACTTTCATACATTCTCCCGTCATAGGCTTTGTCTTGCCGCGCGTAAGGCCGCCCAGCGTCACCGTGCCAATTCTCACTCTTTTCAAGAGGCGAATGCTCCTGCCAATGCAGTCAAACATCCTTCTAACTTGGTGATTTTGCCCCTCGTCAATAACAACTGAAAGTTTGGTAAATTTTCCGTCAAAACTCAAAAATTTGACTTTGGCTTTTGGCATTCTCACGCCCTTTTCAACCACGCCGGCGCGAAGAACAGCAAGCTCGCTTTCTTTCATTTCGCCCTCAACCGTCACCTGATATTCCTTTTCAAAATGGAACTTTGGATGAGTGACAAGGTTCGCAAAATCACCGTCATTGGTCAAAAATATAAGCCCTTCGGTGTCATAGTCAAGCCTGCCAACATTTATCAGCCTCACGTCGCTTTCCACAAGGTCAAAAATGGTTTTTCTGCCCTTTTCGTCACTTTTTGTGCAGGCATAACCCTTTGGCTTGTTCAGTTTAAGATAAACAAACCCCTTTGGCAAAGCCACCGCCTTTCCATTCACGCAAACAACATCTTTTTTCTCGTTTATTGAAACGCCAAGTTCGGTGACAACCTTTCCGTTCACAGAAACAGAGCCGTTTAAAATAATTTCGTCGCATTTTCTTCTTGAAGCAACTCCGCAGGTGCTTAAAAATTTGTTTAATCTCATAAAAAACTCCCAAACCACTTCGGTTTGAGAGCAATTTGAGAGCAAATTTACCAATTAGCGAAAAAATCTTTCATTCTCTGCACAACCGACTTAGGTTTTATATCCTCTATTGTAAAGATTTTTTCAGTAAAAAGCAAGTTATTGTCCAAAAATATTTCCACTTTTCCAACCGCGCTGCCTTTTGAGAGCGGAGCCTCCAAAACATCTGGCCTAGTCACCACAATTTTTATGCGTTTAAGTTCGTTTTCGGTGACCGGATAAACAAAGTGTCCATTCGTGCCAAGTTTTGAAGAGGTTTTTCTTCCATTTTGAACGGCAACCGTGTCGTCGAAATCATAGAGCGAGGTTAGGTCAACAAGTTTGTAGGCCTTGCTGCATTCGTCCAAAAGCGCGGCACTCTCTTGAAACATTGGACCGCAATTTAACACCACACAAACAAGCCGCATGCCGTCCCGCTCAATTGCCGAAACCAAACACCTTCCGGCGTCGTCAGTGAAGCCCGTTTTCACTCCAATGCAGCCGTCAAGCGTAAACAAAAGTTTATTCTTGTTCCTCAAAAACCTAAAAGTGTTGTCGGCCTTATTTTCAATTTTCAACGATTTTGTGGAAACAATCTCCCTAAAAGTGGGATTTTCAAGCGCGTAGGAAGTGATGAGTGCCAAGTCATGCGCCGTGGTGTAATGCCCGTCGGCGTCAAGCCCGTGAGTGTTTGCAAAATGAGAGTTCGTTGCGCCAATTTTTCTTGCAAGAAGGTTCATCATTGTCACAAATTCGCTTGTCGAGCCGCCCACGTGCTCCGCAATTGCCACCGAGCAGTCGTTGCCGGAAATCATCATGAGGGCATAAAGCAGCTCGCGCGTGGAATATTTGTCGCCCTTTCTTAAATATAGCGAAGTGCCGGGAACGCCCACCGCCTTAGGAGAAATCTCAAACACCTCGTCAAGGTCTTTGCAATTTTCAATGGCGGTTATCGCGGTCATAATTTTTGTGGTGCTTGCCATTGGCATTTTTTTGTTTTCATTTTGAGAAAAAAGTTGTCGCTTTGTGGAAGTTTCCATCACCACGCAGCCGCGCGCGGTTGAAGTGAGCGCATAGGCAGAACTTTGATAGCACGCGCCAACGCCAATTATGATGCAACCCAAAATCAGAGCAAAGATAAAAGAAACAAAAACAAGATGTCTAATTTTGCTCATCAGCCTTTTCCTCCATTTTTGCAAGCAAGGAATTGAACATATTTAAAATAGTTTGATAAAGCGTCTTGTTTTCAACATTCACAAATTCAACGTCTCCGTTTGGCTGCAAAATCAAAAAGCCCACGGGCGACACACTCATTCCGCCGCTGCTGCCTCCGCTCATAGGAAAATGATTTGCCACACGTCTAGAAGAGAGGTCGGCATATTCTCCTCCGCCAACCACAAATCCAACAGTCACTTTGCTGATTGGAATAATGGTGACTCCGTCATCAGTTTTGATGCTCTCGCCAACAATTGTGCTACTATCAACAATTGTCTTAATTTTGTCCATTGCGCCGCTGATTAAATCGTTTATGCTTGTTGTTTCTTCAAACTTTCTCATAACCTCTCCTTTCTGCATAATACACCATATATTGTGTAGTATGTTGCATAATACACCATATTATGTGTAGAATTTACTTCTTATGAGTTATAATGAGCGAGTTTAAAAAAGAATATGCAACATCAAAAAAAGAAATTGACGCCTGCACTCTCCCCGACAAAGTCACCTCTTTTTTGTTGTAAGAAACAGTGTCATAAACGCAAAGTGATGCGGTTGGCTTTTTGCTTTTTAAATAAACAAAAAACTCTATCAAAGCCAAATTTATTAGCCCACAAACAAGCGCGCTTGAAAAGGCGTCTCCCGTTCCTATATTGTAAAAAACATAAAGTTTTTTCAGTTTTATTTTGTCTTTCATCTGCCTCATAAATTCTTGCATGAAAACAAATTGTTGGCTGGAAAATTCAAGTTGTTGCTTCTTTGTTTCCTCTTCATTCTCAAGCAAAATATATGTTCCGTGATAGGACACAACATAATAAAAAACTTTAATTCCAAACACAAAAAGTGCCACCACCCCAATGTTCGTCATGGGGTTGAGTGCCACCCTGATCTCCGCCACAATTGGAAACACAAGCAGCAAAAACACCACCGCAGGAATTAAAAAATAAAGTGAGATAGCCGTATTCATCTCACCTATTTTGTGTTAAATTTAAAATAAAATTCAATTTTATGCCCGCGCGTTTTTTGCTTTTTTGCGCGCCTTGTTCACAATTTTGTTTACTTTTTTATAGTCAATGTTTGTGTCAATTTGACTATAATCCGCCTTCTTTTGAGAGGTTATCAGTTTAAAAATTCCGTCATTGCCACACATACTTATTGCTCTCAGCCCCTCGCTCATATCCTTTAAAATGTGAGGATTGTTTTTCAGTGCTACAATTTTGCTGATCAACTCTTTTTGGTTTTTAAAGCACATCCCAACGCCATTTTCCAACAAATATTTTTCGTTGTAAATCTCCTGTCCCGGCACCTTTGAATAGGCAAGCAGTGGCAGCCCTTTGTTTATACATTCGGTCATACATAGCCCTCCGCCCTTTCCAATCATCAAGTCGCAAG
>CANQRC010000044.1 GCA_947626155.1 uncultured Clostridia bacterium
CCCGTCCTTTACAGGCAGTTTAAACTCCCCGTCTTCGTCCAAAATGTCGCATGGTGCAATGTCCAAAAATCCGTGCTCCTTAATTGCCTGCCAATGGTCTTTGGACTCGCATCTCCTTCCCGGATAAGCAGTGTTGCACTCCACAATTGTGCCGCCAATTTTAGAGACAAGTGGCGCAATGAGTTTTGGGTTTAAAAAGTTGTGTCCGCCAGGCTCTCCCGTGGAAATTTTGACGCCGACTTTGCCTTTGAGTTCTCTGCCCAAAACTTCATAAATTTTGACCAAACTCTCAGCCGAAATGTCTTTGGTAAAATAAACTTTTGCTTTTTTCATAAAACCTCCCACTTGAATTTTATCACAATTCGCCCCTCAAAACTAACAATTTTCTTCTTTTTCACAAAATTTTTGTTGAAAAACAAAAACAGTTTGCCAGCAGTGAGCTTTGATGAAAAGTTTTTAAAATTGATACAACTTTTGTGAAAGTGTGTTATAATAAAAAGGTAAAAGGAGAGTGAATATGAAAAAATTAGTTGCTTATTTTTCTGCCAGTGGCACAACAAAAAGAGTGGCAGAGCGCCTTTCAAAAGTGGCTGAGGCGGATTTGTTTGAAATTGTGCCAAAAGTGCCATACACAAACGCGGATTTGAATTGGATGGACAAAAAGAGCCGTTCAAGTTTAGAAATGGCGGACAAAAGTTCGCGCCCAGAAATTGCGGCAAAAAGTTTGGACACGTCAAAATATGATGTCATCTTTTTGGGCTTTCCAATTTGGTGGTATGTTGCGCCAACAATAATAAACACCTTCCTTGAAAGTTATGACTTTTCAGGCAAGAAAATAATTTTGTTTGCCACTTCCGGCGGCAGCGGATTTGGTCAAACGGTGAAGTTTTTGCAGCCAAGCGCCCCAAAAGCCGCAATCAAAGAGGGCAAACTTTTAAACGGCAATCCAACCGACGCCGCCCTTTCGGCATGGCTTAAAGATTTGAAGTTTTAAAACAAAGAAGATATTCTTCTGCTTTGCAAAAGACGGGCGTTTGCACAAATTATGGAGGATAAATGATAATTTTTTACACAAGTATGTTGGGCTGCCCAGAGAACAACGGAAGCGAGGTTTTGCCAAAAGTTTTGGACAATGACAACGGGTTTGTTGATGTTTTGAAGAGCTATTTGCCAAAACAAAAAACGCTTATGTTTATAACCAACCGCTGGCAGCAGCAAACGCCAAAAGACCAGCCCGAAGACGAGGTTTTCAACGACTATCACTACACCAATAGCCAATATGCTGAGGCGGTTTTTGAAAGTTTTAGGATGTCGGGTTTTGGCTTTGACAAACTTATTGTGGTGGACTGTGATTATAAAGGCAATTTTCAAAAAGATTTGTCCGCTTCCCAACTTCTTTTCATTCAGGGCGGCCACACCCCAAGGGGTCTGAAGATTTTAAAAGATTTGCAGTTTGATAAACTCGCAAATGGCTTTAACGGCGTTGCAATTTTCACAGGCACCTCCGCAAAACTTCCCGCAAGCAAAGTTTTGTCCACTCACCACGGCAGCAAGACAGACTATGAAATTGAGGACGGCTTGAATTTGAAAAATTATTCTGTTCGCCCACACTTCAACTACTACTTCAAATTGCATTTTGATAAGAAATTCCAAGTGCGCATTAAACTGTTAAAAGATTTTTCAAAACACATTGATGTTTATGCCATAGGCTCAAATTCCTTCATTATTGACGACAACAGGCAAAAGCAAATTTTTGGAACTTGTTATCAATTTAAGAACAAAAAGATGAAAAAAATATGCAAAAATAACAAATAATTGATTTTTTAACGTTTTTTTGTGATTTTTCATGATTTTTTGTGAATTTTTTCGTAATTTTTTAAAAATTTTAGGAGAAGACATGACAAATTTTGAAAAAATAGAAAAAGATAAAAACCTCATTGAACTTTACAAAAAAGTTCACGAATATGAGGTTGCACATGGTGGTCATGCTCACCACGACTACAACCATGTTGTAAATGTTGCAAACTATTGCGAGGAAATTTTAAAGACTTTAAAATTTGATGATGAAATTGTTGAGGAAGCCAAAATTGCGGCGCTTTTGCATGACACCGGCGCTTTGCAGGGCAAGGAAAATCACGCGCAGAGAAGTTTTGAGTTTGCAAAAAAATATTTGGCTGAAAACAATATTCACCTAAAACATGAAGACCTTGTGCTGGAAGCCATAAAAAATCACAGCGACGGCTTTGATACGGACAACATAATTCAGCTTGTGCTGATTTTGGCGGATAAAATTGACATAAAAAAGTCGCGCGTCAGTGATTTTGGAAAACAAGTGGAAGGCATGAGGCAGTGCCAATACATAGAAAACATTCAGTTTAAGATTGAAAATGGCCGCTTCAAAATAAATTTTGTGTGCGACAAAAAAATGGATTTGGAGGAACTGAACAACTATTATTTCACGAAAAAAGTTTTCAAAGCAATCCAAGCATTCTCTAAAAAACTCTCCCTAACCCCAGAAGTGTGCGTCAACAACGCCCCTTGGAAAGAATTTTACAATCCAATTGGCTAAAAATGTTAAGAGGTGGAACATGACAGAGCAAGATTATATAAATGTTTGCGAAAAATATTTGGAAGAGCCTGTGAAATCTAAAATGATTGAGCAGATAAACCTCTTTTTTGATTTGACAAACAAAAATTTGAAAAATGAAAATTATGAAGTTGGCGAAAAAAATGATACATTTGCAATCTTGACGGAAAAATTATAGTTGGCAACAAGTAGGGCTAAATCCTGAAAATGCTTGACATAATAATTTAAACATGATATAAATAAAACGAAAAATGTAAACAAAAAGGAGTATTTTATGAATGCATATCAATCACTAAGCGAAACTTTTGAAAGAACACTTTTGGAGGACAAAGATTACACCTCCTGCACCGAAGACTTGAAAAAATGTGACCAATATTATAAGAGTTTTTGTGAAACTTTTCCAACTATAAGTGGTCAGGTTAATTCCCTTGAGGATGTGCGCTCTCGCTATGGCGGATTTTTGCAAATGCTGGACGAAATTGACGACACCATCTATTATTTGAAACTGCAAAACACATATCTCCACCCAGAAGTAGTTGCCAACCTAGAATACAATAATGAGCTAAAACAAGAACTGACTAAATTTGCTGCGTCAGAAGAGTTTTCGTCGCGCAAGGTTCGAGATTTTGCTGACCTTGCAAAAATTTCGCAGGAAGAAAAAGAAATTATTGAAGCAGAAATTCTTCGTGATGTTATCAAAGAAAATCCAAAAGAAGTCAAGGAAATTGAAACAAATTTAAAAAATAGCGTAAAGGTTGAAGATAAAGGAAAGTATGGCGAATTGTTTGAAAGAACAATCAATCAAAGACGAGAACGCAACCTTAAAAGAGAAACAATTAGAGAAAAGACTGTTTAAGTCTGCCCTTAAATTTATAAAAAGAATCACCTGCCAAGCAATTTGCTTGGCAAAATTATTTTGATTTGCCGTTTGAAAGTTGGCATTTTTTATCTACAATATGCCTAATTTCTTGCCAAGAATGTGCCACGGTAATTTGGTTTTTATTTAAAACCTCTAGTTCTTCTTTCTCAAAATCTTTTTTGTTGGGCGCAAAAAGAATGCAAAAAACCTGGTGGTCTGCCGCATCCAGCATGCCTTCCAAGCAATCGTCAATCAATATGCAATCATGCGGCTGGACTTCTCTGTTAAGACATTGACCAAACACATGCTTTATTGCATCATATTTGTTTGTACAACTAGGTACAACCCCAGAAATCAAGGATTCTTTTCCATTAAAAAAGCCATCCTTTCTCAATCTTAGTTTTGTCACCGAAAGTTCTTCCTCGCAAATAGACCCTCTGGCCGTAGCACCAAAACATGTGTGCCCATTTTTGCAAATCTCTTCAACAACTTCTTTTGCATTATCAAAAAGTGGGGCGTTCAAATATGAGAGAAGTAATTGTCCCACATTTGTGCACTTGTCAGCTTTTGTGTCATACAATGTGTTATCAAAATCAATAAAAATTTTCATAACTCCCCTCCGCTAAAAATCCCTCATTTTTATGCAGCAAACTGATTTTCATCATTATATCAAGCAGTTGAGATTTTGTCAATACCCTTTTCCAGCAATTGTGTTGGTTTATTTTTTGACAATCATTATCTTCGCCCTTAAACAGTTCAAAAAGCCAAAATTTAAAAAAATGCTTGACAAATCCCCCCCCCATGTTATCATAAGCTCGGAGGGAAATATGGCGAAAAGAATAAATCAAAGAAAATTAAAGAGAATTGCAAAAGATTTTGTGTATGACGGAAAACCAGTGGCGTGGATTCCATACAAAATTGGGCGAAATAAGTGGACCTATGTAAACATAAATGGCTACCTTTTAGACCGAGAGTTTAAGTCGGTTTCAATGCCAATTGAAAACAATGCTGCAGAAGTTGTCACAAAAGAGGGCAAAAAGGCGGTGCTGACATTTTCTCATGGGCTGAAAGATGCTGAAGCAGGCTTGCCACACACCGCAGTTGTTGGCGTTGGCTGCAAAAGCTTCAGGGCCCTTACTCGTGGCGACATAATTGTTTCATACTCGGAAGGAGAAGAATATTTAATTTCGCAGAAGGAGATTATTGAAAACGGCTCAGAAGCGAAATTGGGTGAGGCTTGTAAGCACGTTTACACTTCTAGGGAACTTGGAATTACAGGCTTTATTGAAGACCCTGTTATGAAAAGTTTTATTGACACGGATGGGCAAGAAAAGTTTAAGTTTATTGGAGATCGCGCATCAAAAAGAACTTTCACAAAAGTTGGAAGGTTTGTTGGAATGGATCCAAAGTGTGCAGTTGCTGAATATGTGGATGAAAACGGGCAAACAAAAACCACATATGTGGACGCTCATGGAAACACCCCATCTTTCCAAAAGCATGCTGTATATGTTTTGCAGGGCGAACTAGACGAAATTGAGGATATGGAAGAGGGCGCCGCACAGGTTTACAAGGATGGCAAGAGATATGTGCTGACAACAAATGGTGATCTTTATGAAAATGTGAATGTGAACGGCGTAAGAAAACTTCTAAAAGACCCTTCATCCTTTTTGGAAATTCCAACAAGAGATTTTATGGATGAAGCAAAAATCAGGGAATATTTGCACGTTGTGAAAGATGTTTTGAAACGTGACCTGGAAATAAGGGAAGATATGAGCTCTGTTAGCGATGAATATGTAAAATATATCAAAGACCTTTCCCAATCAATTGACAAAAAATGCCAAGACGAAAAGAGAAATGTTGCTGAAATTTACAGAGATGACGCAAAAACCCAGCAGAAGGCTAACGAAGCAAAAAATATAATTGATAAAATTGGTCAGTAGGAGGAAAAAATGACAAAAAAAGAAGTTTGTGATTTGATTGATAAATTGTTTGATGACATTTTTGAAAAGTTTAAAACCGGCAATTGATACACTCAATTGTCCCCTGCCAACCACGAAAAACCCAGAAACATTGTGGCAATTTTTTAAAGTCTGCAGCGGAATTTATCATTTTTATGGCATTACTGACGCAAGGCGGCACTTTGTCGCCTTGTTTTTTTGCCAAAATTCAGTTAAAATTATTTGCAATAGCTTTGATACGCAATCCTATTAAAGTATAAAAAGGGTATTAACTTCCCCCAGTTTTTGTGATACAATTCGTTAGAGGAGAAAAAAATGAGAGAAACAAAAATCTTTAAAGCTGTCCTGTCCCTGGACGAGAAAAACTTGCAAAAATACACATCAAAAAAGAAATTCGACAAGGACTATGTCAGCAAACAACTTGAAGAAATGTTGGATAGTGAACATGTCGAAAATCTTAAACTCGCCGCAAAATATGGGCTTATAGAAGAAGACAGTGAAATAATGAAAGCGTATAGGTTTGTCGATGCGGTTGAAAGAAAAAATTTGGAGGATATACAGACCAATTCACGTTGGAAACATATCCGCCTTTCTGCTTATTTTAAAAGTGAAGAAAAGTTAGAGTCGTTTTATGATCAGTGCAACGACATTATTAGAGACGCGGTAAAAAATCAAGATCGAGAAACAATTTATTGGATGTTTTCTTGCAGTGAGCCGCTGAGAGAGGAGATAATTGACATGAACCTCCGTTGGGATGTTTTACCCCTGCTTTTAAATTTTGACGATCTGCGTTATTCGGAGAAAACAATAGAAGGTTTGGGTTCTAGTCTTTATTGGGAAGCTTGCAGGGCTGCCTACCCATATATTGAATTCCCTGAACGCTGCTCTGCTGAGCAACGTGCCGCTTTGAGAAAACAACAAATACAACAAGCACTTGAACAGGGTAAGAGCATCATTAAAAGTATAAAGAATAAAAATATCCTTTGGGAAGCACTAAATCTTGCTGCCAAAAATTTCAACGCTCCTGCTGCAAAAATACTGATAGAAAGTGGAGCGAAAGCTTTTTCAAGCAAGCGTATTGATGAATTTGTTAAATATGAAAATTATGAGATGCTTTTAATGGTCATGTATGCTGGAAACGAAATAACTTTAACGAATAAAAACATTCCTTGGCCTGCAACCGACCACTCTATAATAATGAAAAAATTTGTGGAAATTTATGAAAAACCAGAAAGTTTTTTGAATCTAGACCTTATATTAAAAGACGAAGAGATAAAACTATTTAAAGAGGCTGCAATGTATGGACTTCTTAAAAGACATAAAAACTTAGATAAACTCGAAAAAACAGAAAATTATGAAAAACAGACTGCCGAACTTGTTGAAAGCATAAAAGAAAAATGTGAAAGCATCGAAGAAAAAGCTCAACAAATTGAAAGGCCAGAAAAAGACCTTGATAAACAAAAAGAGCGTGAAAATATTAGAAATCAAACCATAATTAAAGCGATAACTTCACTGACTGAAGGCAAATCCCTGTAATATCAATTGCAAAAACAAAAAATATTGGCGACATATTGATTCCCAGCCATGTAAGAAAAAGGTAAAACATTTTGAAATTTAAAATTTTCTTGAAAACATGAAAATTTTTGGCACAATTTGGAAAGTTTTGTGATATAATTCATATGTTCACAAATCCGATTTGCGTATAACACAAGAAACAGCAGGCGTGATTTTATGGCTTGCTGTTTTTTTTATGCAGCAAAAAGGAGAATATATGGAAAAACAAAACACAGAAAACAAATTTTTGGGCACGGAAAAAGTTGGAAAACTATTAAGAATGTTTTCAATTCCTTGCGTGCTTTCACTTATCATTCAGGCACTTTATAATCTTGTTGATCAAATTTTTATTGGCAATTCCAGCCTTGGAACTGATGGCAACAGTGCGGCGGGCATTGTTTATCCATTAACTGTAATTGCATTAGCGCTTGGGCTTTTTATTGGAGATGGAAGTGCTGCTTGTATAAGCATAAATCAGGGCAGAAATCAAACTAAAAACACTCATAAAACAATAGGAACTGGTATAACGGTTGGGTTAATAGTCAGCCTTGTGCTTTTGGCAATTAGTTTTATTTTCAGAAATCAAATTATGATGGGGTTTGGCGCTCCAACTCAAAAAATATTTGAGTTATCCATAGAATATTCAACTTGGAT
>CANQRC010000045.1 GCA_947626155.1 uncultured Clostridia bacterium
TCTCATAAAAATCAACCTTAATTGTACCCTTGCCGGTCACAGTTACGTGAACTTTTTGGTCTGGCTGACGATATCTAAATTTGGCAAAGCAGTCAAATTCTTTTTCTTTTGGAATTTCAGGAATCCAATTGAATGTGTCCGCCTCAAGCCCGTCAGAAAACAACTCGTCACACTCACCCTGGCTGACATATAAAATGTTATTTTTTAAATCCTTTTTCAAAACGAACCACCTTTGCCCGTTGCCATCTTGTTTTCCGCCTATGTTCAGCCCGCGCCTCTGCCCGATTGTGTAATACATAAGCCCCTCGTGCCTACCAACAACTTTTCCGTCAAGAGTGCAAATGTCACCCTCCTGCGCCGGCAGATATTTTTTCAAAAATTGCCTAAAATTCCTCTCGCCAATAAAACAAATCCCGGTGCTGTCTTTCTTCTCCGCCGTTGAAAGCCCAAGTTCTGCTGCAATTTTCCTCACCTCAGGCTTTTCTATATCTGCAAGCGGAAAAAGGCAGGAAGAAAGTTGCGTTTGGGAAAGTTGATTCAAAAAATATGATTGGTCCTTGTTCAAATCTTTTGCCTTGGCAAGATAAGTCTTCCCGTCTTTAACATAAGTTTTTGCATAATGCCCCGTGGCAATCATGTCGGCGCCAAGCCTGCGCGCCTGCTCCAAAAAAGGCCCAAACTTAATTTCTCTGTTGCACAAAACGTCAGGGTTTGGCGTTCTTCCCGCCTTGT
Organism: uncultured Clostridia bacterium; assembly: GCA_947626155.1. Taxonomy (GTDB): domain Bacteria; phylum Bacillota; class Clostridia; order Christensenellales; family UBA1242; genus Caccovivens. The sequence continues at coordinate 733 of CANQRC010000045.1, forward strand.
ACTCGGCAAGAAAATACTTAAATACCCTGTCATAATATTCTTTCGCATAGTTCACAGAAAAATATGGGATGTCAAGTTTGGTGCAAACGCGTTTAACATCTTCAAAATCATCCTCCGCGGTGCAAACGCCATCCTCCTCCCAATTTATCATAAAAAGCCCTATGACCTCATGCCCCTGCTTTTTTAGAAGGTATGCCGCCACGCTACTGTCAACTCCGCCCGAAATTCCAACTACAACTCTCATTTCTTATCCTTTTTTGCCACTTTAGTCGCGCTTTTTGGCTTGTTCTGCTTGCCCGCCTCGGTTTTTTCCACCTCTTCTGCCTCGCTTTTTTCTTGAATAGCAGCCTCTTTCACGCCAGCGCTCTTCTTTTTGCCGCTGTTTTTCTTGCCATTTTTGTTTCCGTTTCTCTTTTCGCTTTCAAGCTGTTTTCTCTCAGCAATAATTTCTTGTTTTGTGCGGTCGAAGTCGGCTTTCTTCGCCAAAACTTCGTCTTGCATTTTTGTCTCATCAATCAAAACAGGCACTTTAAACTTTTTGAAAAGAACATATATAAAACTAATTATCCATGCCGCGCCGTAAATTCCAATTGGCACAAAGAGGTAGTTTGATTCCATATAATTTGCCAAAATTGGGTTTAAAATGGTTGCAACAATCCAGTATACAAACCCCAAGCACATCAAAAGCGCCTTCCCATACTTGCCAACATAAAAATAGTGCGCCCCAACAAGCCCAAAAAGCCCCGAATACAAAATAAGTTTCCACCTTTTCACGTCGCTTGGCAATTCTTTTGTGTAAACCACAAAATCTCGGTCAAAGCGCATCAGTTGTCTTTTTGCAACCTTGTTTGAAGCGTATTTTAGTCGCGAAAAAATTAAGCCGCAGTCGTCACAAACCTCTTGGCTTTTCAAACATTTGTTTCCACAGCGAGGGCAAGTGGTAAGTTCCCTCGCCCTTTGCAGCATTGCGCGAAATTTCATAAAGATATTTTAAGAAAAAAAACAAATTTTGTCAAGAAAATATTAAAAACTGCTCCTAAGCGGCCTCTTTTAACTTCTCACTTGCCTTGTTAAAGTAAACAAAAGATGGCCTGTCGTCGGAAACATAGTGCAAAACATATGAAAAAGTCTCCTTTGCCGCCTTATAATCACGCTCGTTATACGCCCTCACGCCAGCCTCAAATTTATTTTTCAACTTTTTCAATTTTTCCTTTTTAGTTTTAGGATAATAATTCAAACTCTCAAAAAGCGGAATTTGCGTGCCGTCATCCAAAGAAAGTGCGCCCGTGTAGCGATAGTCAAAATCATAATTTTGTGGCAATTCGTTAAGCGACGCCTTGGAAATCAAAAGTTTTGTTCCAATGTAGAGGTTAATCTCCTCCATTTTGCTTGCAAGGTTGACCACATCCGAAATTATTGTTGGGCTTTTTCTCTCCTCGTCGCCCACAATTCCAAAAATAATCTCGCCCGTGTTGATGGAAATTCTGGCGTCAATTGCTGGCAACTCCTTTTGGCTCTTATTTTTCACATCAATTGCACGCAAAATTGCATGAGCGCACTCGATGGCGTCCTGAGGCTTTGAAAAAACTGACAAAACGCCGTCGCCGAGATATTTGTCAATGAAGCCGTCAAAGCGCCTGATGAGCGGGGCCACAACTTTTAAATAGGAATTTATATAGTTAAAATTCTCTTCCAAACTCAAACTGCGCGAGATGTTTGTAGCGCTTTTCAGGTCGCAAAACAAAGTTGTCGCGCTTTTTTTGACCTGGTTTCCAAGTTCAAGTTCGGCAATGCTGTTCTTTCCCAAAAACTTAAAAAACTGCTTTGGAATAAATTTTTGAGCCTCCAAGTTTGTCTGGCGCAACTTGTTTTCTTTTTCCTTATAATTGTAGTTGATTTTGTTAAAAGAATTTTCGATTTCTTTAAACTGCTTTCCGCCGCCAATTTTGAAGTCGTCATATCTCATTCTGCCGTCACCCAACCTCCTTGCAGCGTTTTCAACCTTAGAAAGAGGCCGGCAAGAAAAGATGATAATCAAAAACAATGCCACAAGATAAACAAGCGTTGCAAGCCCCGCCCAAAGATAGTTGTTGTAGGCCTTGGTCTCGGTTGCAATGTTCAAAGTGGTTCTCACTGAAGCGGCAAGTTTGCCCTCCATGGTCTTCACTGCAGTGATGTAAACCATAAACGCTCCATATGCAATTGTCAGCGGCAGCACGGAGAGAAAAATAACATTTGAAAGCCTTTGAGTTTTCAAAAATCTAAAAAACAAAATGGTAAAGAGGATGTTCCACACCACTTGAAACGCCAAACTTGTCCACGCGAGCGGCGTAAAATTCAAGATAAAGCCATTGCCCGTTGGCACAACCGCGGCAATAAGATATTTTGTAAGGTATGCGTTTGGCACAAACAGCAAGATTGTTGTGATAAGCAAAATTTTCGTTGATGTTTTCATACAAATATTTTGAGAAAGAAAAATAAGAGTATGCGCGCGAAATTTGTCAATTTTTGTATAAAGCGCAAAATGTTGCAAATAATAACCTCGAAAGGAGAAAACATGGAAGATAAAGAAAAGGTTTCGGTTTATTTAAACGCCATCTATCAAAACACAAAAACGGCAATGCAGTCAATTGAGGACATAATCACAAAAGCAGAGGACAAGAAGTTGATTGAGGAACTTTCAAAGGAACTTGACGAATATAGTTGCCTGGCAAGAGAGTGCGTCAACTTTGCAAAAGCGGAAAGAATTGAAGAGATTAAAGACAACAATTGGATTGAAAAAGCAAGGCTTTGGAGCAGCATAAACATGAGCACAATGATGGACAAGACAAACAGAAAAATTGCCGAACTTATGCTTCTTGGAACTTTTATGGGGATAATCACTTGCATAAAAGATAAGGATGACCACAAAGATGTTTCAAAAGAACTTGACGAAATTATAGACAAACTTTATGAATTTGAAAGAAATAATATTGATAGGCTCTTGCCATTTTTAATAGAAAATAAATAAAAAATTATTAAAAAATCAATAAAAATATTAAAAAATGCAATTTTTTTGCATTTTTTTGCTATTTTTTAATAATATTTTTGATTTTTTCATTTAATTCATAATTTTTTAATAAATTTAAAATCAACTTTTCACTCAAAAAAATTGTTCGCCCATTTTCAAGAGTGAGGCAAAAAAGTTGGGACTTTGAGGTTTGAATTTTGTTGGTTAACTCTTTAAGAGAAGCCTCGCCAGAAATCATCAAAATGGTCGGCTTAGAAAACTGTTTTTGCTTTTTGTTAAAAATGGAAATTTTTTCAAACCTTGTCACAAAGTTAAGGTCCAAAATTCCGCCCACAAGAAAAATTGAGAACAAAAGATATGTTGGATTGAAATTGAAAAACAAAAATGTTATGAAAAGCACAAAGAAGATGATTGAAAGCACAAAATTTAAAACAATGGTTATCTTTTGCGCCACTTTTTTTGGAAGAAAAAATTGAGACAAACACAAAAACACCCGCCCGCCATCAAGTGGATATGCTGGAAGAAGATTGAAAAGTGCCAAAATCACCGAAATCGACACCAGACTTTGGGTGTAAAAATATGCCGAGGGAAACATCCACCAAATGCCAACAATCAAAAGCGAAGAAATCAAGTTTGCAAGTGGCCCGGCAAGGGCAATAAGAACTTCATCCTTAAAATCCAAATTTTCTTCGGTGTAAGTCAAACTGACCCCATAAGGCGAAAGAGAAAATTGAGAGAGTGTGTAGCCAAGTTTTTTTGCCACAACAAAATGCCCCATCTCATGAATAAAAATTGCAAGCACATAAGACAGTGCCACAGCTGGCCCAAGCACAATCAAAATCCAAATCCAAACAATCAAACTGACAGGGTGAACAACAAACTTTTTCATACACTCCTCACCCAAAAAATGCAAAAAAATAGCGCCAAAACGCATAAAAAAGTTAAAAAAAGTGTTATTTTTGATGAAAATTTATGTTTTGGCACAATTTTTCTGTAATTTTTTCCATAAGATTTTTGCTTGTCCATATCCTATTATATGCGACAAAAATCTTCTTTTTTCTAAAAAAATAAAACCGCAAACGCGGCTTTATTCAATCTTCTCAACACCCTCTTCGCCTTGCAAAAATTCTGGCAAATCTTCTTCAACAGGAAGAGGAAATTCATTGTAGAGGCTATCACTTTTTTGTTGCGCCTCGCCGTCTTCAATCACCCTAATTCTTTCAAGCAAAGTTTCATAATCAGGAAGGTCTGCAAGGTCTCTTAGATTAAACCTCTTCAAAAAGTTTTCAGTTGTTCCAAACACAAGAGGCTTTCCGACTGCGTCCTTTCTTCCAACAACCTCAATCATGTTTTGCTCACTGAGAACCTGCACGGCATAGTCACTATTCACTGTTCTAATTTCTTCAATTTCAAGTTTTGTGATAGGTTGTTTGTAAGCAATGATGGCAAGCGTTTCAAGCGCCGCCCTTGTGAGCGTTTTTTCTCTTATTGGGTTTAAAACTGTGCTGATTTCCTCGGCATAAAGCGGATTTGAAGCAAGTTGAACCTTGTTTTTAAATTGAATTAAATGAATTCCGTTTTCGCCGTCATAGGTTTTTGACAACTCATCAATTGCTTTTTCAACTTCCTTTTCGCTGACATTCAGTTTTTCGGCAATGAAAGATTTTTCAACGCCCTCGCCCGCAACAAAAAGCACTGACAAAATTATTTCTTTCAAACTTTTTTTATTGTTGTTTTCGCTCATAAAATTACACCTCGTTGGCCGTGATCACAATTTGGCCAAATGTTCCGTTTTGCAAAACCTTAACAGTTTGCAGTTTCAAAAGTTCCAAAAGCGCCAAGAAAACATTTATAAGTTCGCTTTTGGTCATGTCGTCGCTAAACAGTTCCTCAAATTCAAAGCGTTTTCTCTCTTTGGCAAAATTTCTTATTGAGATAATTTTTTCCGCCACGGTAAAGCGGTCTTTAACAATTTTCTTTGGCGTGTCGTCAAGCGCAACTTTTTTTAGCTCCTGCTTTGCCATAAGTTTTGCAAATGCGTCCAAAAGTTGATCAAGCACCATGTCTTTCATGATGACCTTAACTTTTTCGGTTTCCTTGCCCGGCGCGCGATACATTTTGTTTGTGTCCTCAAACTGCTTCAAATTTGAGCCAATTTCTTTGAACAATTTGTATTCTTCAAGTCTGCGAAGAAGAAGTGCCTCGTCGCTGTCCTCCTCAACCTCTTCGGTCTCAACAGGAAGCACGCTTTTAGACTTGATTTCAATTAGTGTGGCTGCCACAGTGATGAATTCACTTGCCCTGTCCATGTCCACGCTCTTAATGTCCTGCATATATTCAAGATACTGCTCTGTGATGTCGGCAAGTTTGACGGTGGCAATGTCAAGTTTGGCCTCCTTGATAAGGTGCAACAATAAATCAAGTGGACCCTCAAAACCATCCAACTTAAATCTCATAACCTCACTGCCAAGGAGCATATCCTGACTTTCTTCACTTTCAACTGGCATATCAAAATTATAACAAATGCTTTGAAAAAACGCAAGAAAAAACGCACCAAAGTGCGTCTTTTACAAATATTTTTCCATTTTACAAACAAACCCAGCCCGCCAACAAAACTTTTGCCCCGTCACCAATTTTCAACAACCTTGCGCGCCGTTTCAAAATAGGAAAGGTGTTTTAAGTTCTCTTTGACCACAATTGGAATTTCTTTTATAACCTGTCCGTCTTTTGTCACAGTTGCAGTTCCAACCACATCCCCCGCCTTGCATGGCGCTTTGACGGCTTTTTCGGTTTCAACGTTCACTTCATAACCAAACTTTTCGCCCTTTTTCACAACCGCTGAAAAATTTTCTTTGGCAAACACATCCGCGCTTTCAACCTTGCCTTTCAGCACTGGCAACGAAGCAATTGCAACATCCATATTCACAATTTTTTCGCTCACAAAATTTGAAAAACCATAATTTAATAGGTTTGCGCTTTCGTTGAAACGCGCTGTGCTGTTTGGCGCGCCCACAACAACCGAAATCAGCCTCATGTCGCCGCGTTTTGCCGAAGCCCCAAGGCAGCAGCCCGCCTCGTTTGTTGAGCCAGTCTTTCCGCCGTCGCAGCCCTTAAAATATCTAATCAGCCTGTTTGTGTTGACAAGTTCGGTGGTTCGTCCAGAAGGATGAACAAGTTCGTCCATCCAAATTGTGCTGTAATTGTGATAAGCCTCATGCTTCAAAATTTCTCTCAAAACAATTGCGGTGTCCTTTGCGGAAGAATATTGTTCTGGCGCAGGAAGCCCGGTGCAATTTGAATAGTGCGTGTCCACCATTCCAAGCTCCTTGGCACGCCTGTTCATCCTGTTTGTGAAAGCGTTTTCATTTCCGTTAAAGTATTCGGCAAGTGCAACGCTTGCGTCATTCGCCGAGG
>CANQRC010000046.1 GCA_947626155.1 uncultured Clostridia bacterium
GGGCTGTGCGTGGCGCTTGTGGGCATCTTGATTTTTGCTTTTATTTTAAGATTTACTTCCATCTCTGACAAATTGATTTTGCCCGTAAATCAGGTTATCAAGGGCGTGTCCATTTTCTTTGGCGTGTTTATTGGCATGAAAAAATTTAAGGAAATGGGGCTTTTGACGGGGCTTTCAATTGGTTTGGGCTTTACACTTTTCGCGTTTTTGGTGTTTTCAATTCTTGACGGGGCGTTTGTTTTTGACAAAACTTTGCTTAATGATGCCATTTTTGGCGCGGTTTTTGGCTCAATTTGTGGAATTATTTGCGTCAACTTGAAAAAAAATTAGTTTTTTGATTGACAGAAGCCCTTGTTATGTATTATACTTATCAAAGTATTGATATCTAAGGGGCATTATGGCTAGAACTAAAAACAGACTTAAACGCAATTCCATTGAGAACTTTGTTGCTGTTGTCGTTTTGACAATAATTGGGCTTGTTCTCTCTTTTTGCAGTTTTATGATTCCTTACACTCACTATCGCTACAACGGTTTCTTCAACTCCATCTCGCTGGGGCTGGATCTTGCCGGTGGCGTTTCTTTTGTTTATGAGTGTGAACCTAAAGAGGGCTCGAATGGAGACCTCAACTCCTCCATTGAGGCGGCGGTTAAGCGTTTGGAAAACACAATTGGCTCGCATTACTCTGAGGCGCTTGTCACAAGGCAGGGCAGCGACAGAATAAGAATTGAAGTTCCTTCTGTTTCAAACCCAGAAGATGTTTTGGAACTTATTGGAGACCCTCAACCTCTTAGAATGACCACGGAAAACGACCCTAAGGCCGAGGCACAAATTGAGGGCACTGACATTAAAGATGTAAGAGTTTCTTATCAAAATGACACCTATGGAGTTTCTTTGATTTTCACCGACGAGGGCGCGGCAAAGTTTGAGTCGCTCACCGACACAGTTTCTTCGGGCGGAACTCAGGAGGGCACAATTTATGTTTTCTTTGGCGACGACGAAACGGCAAGCCAAATCACTTGTTCACAGGTTATTCACGGCGGAAGCACTTTCATCTCAAGCCCAAATATGAACACATATCAGTCCGCTTCGGAATATGCTCTTCAAATCATGAGCGGCACTTTTGACGTGAACCTCTCAATTTTGGAAAGAACGGTTGTTTCCGCAACTCTTGGCGCGGAGGCACTTAAACTTGCCCTTATTGGCGGGCTTGTTGGCCTTATTTTGATTATGCTTGTTTTGTGGCTGAGATATGGCGACTTCGGCCTTTTGGCATCTTTCGCACTTGTCATTTATGTTGTGCTGATGCTCTTCTTCTTGCAGGCAATTTCGTTTGTTCAACTCACTTTGCCGGGGCTTGCGGGAATTATTCTTAGTATTGGAATGGCGGTTGACGGAACGGTCATCATTTTTGAACGCTTCAGAGAAGAATACAAATGGGAAAGAAAATACCCCTTGCGGTTAAGGGCGGCTTTAAGCGCGCTTTCTGGCCAATTTTTGACAGTAACATCACAACAATTTTCACCGCAGTAATCCTGTATATTTTGGGAACGGCATCAATTCAAGGCTTTGCCATCACACTTTTGATTGGCATTCTGCTTTCAATCTTTATGAACTTGGTGATTTTGCGCTTCTTTGTGAAGTGGTATTTGCCGCTGAACAGTGTTAAACCTAAGAAACTTCATTTGCCAAAACAAGAGAGGCATATCAAAGACGACGCGGCATTGGTAGGGGGAAACGATGGAAAAATATAAGAAGAAAACAAGATTCTCCCTTGACGAGAAGATATTAAACAGCAAATTCAACTTCTGCAAGAACTTAAAGTGGTTTTTAATTGCGCCACTTGTGATTATTCTTGTGGGCGTGGTTTTGCTTTGCACACTTGGATTTAATTTGGGAATAGACTTCACCGGCGGCTCTAACATGACCATCTTCATTGACAAAGAGGGAAGTTATGGCACAAAATATGACATTGACAAAGACTATGGCGAAATTGAGAGGCTCGTGAGCGGTGTTTTGAACAAACACAACTATTCAATTTCTTCAATGCAAAAGACGACAATGGTTGTTGACGACGACCAATTAAAGACCACCGGCGACGCCGTGATTGTGAAATTCCAAAACAACTCTGACGACGAGCTGAACGAGACCATTAGAAAAGAACTTTTGGAGGCGTTTGGCTATGACGAGGACGAGGGCGAGGGCGCATTGATTGCAAATGGCGGAATCACCATGGCAAACGCGAGCGCCGAACTTATGATGAACTCGTTTATTGCGCTGCTTGTTGCGGTTGTTGTCATTTTGATTTATGTTGCATTTAGGTTTGAAATCACAAGCGGCTTGGCAGCAATTTTGGCATTGTTCCACGATCTTTTGGTGACGGCATCAATTGTGCTGATTTGCAGAATTGAAATAAATGTGTCATTTATTGCGGCACTCATCACCATTCTTGGCTACTCAATCAACAATACAATCATCATCTTTGATCGAATGAGAGACGAAGTTAAATTTGCTCGAAACGCAGACAAGAAAATTGTCAACGAGGACATTGCAAACCTTTCTGTTAGGCAGACCATGACGCGTTCAATCCTCACAACTCTTACAACATTTATCATGATTTTCTTTGTCACTGTGATTGGCGTGGCAAATATCAGAGAATTTGCTTTCCCAATTATGATTGGAATTTTGGCGGGCTTCTACTCTTCTGTGTTTATCACACCTGGGCTTTGGGCAATTGCTTACAAACCAAAAAAGAAGAAAAAGACAGAGCCTCAAAAGAAACAAAAACAGCAAAAGAAAGATGCTTTTGACGAGTTTGTTGAGGTTGAAGAGGGCGCAGAAAACGAGGCTGACAACAAAGTCAATGGCGACGATGTGGAAATCAAAAACGCATAAAAAACTATAAAAAAATCATTTAAAATCAAAAAAATTCAGCAAAAACGCTGAATTTTTTGTTTTTTTTATGCCGAAACCGCTTCAATTTGCAAAGAATTTTGTGCCTTTTCCTCTTCTTTTCTGAGCGAAATGTTGTAAAGTTTCAAAAGTCTTGGCCTTAAATATCTTTGAAGCATTGCTGGAAGCAAGTTGAACACAAATGAGATGAGCATACATGGAATTCCTATTGTGAGATAAAAAATTGGGTGTAGGAATATGTAGAATGTTGGGCTGAACAAAAATGTGAAAAAGTGCATCCAGCCGGCGTTTACATTTTCATATAAAAATTTGTAGTAAAATTGGGAATTGTGAACCTCAACTTTGGTTAGTTGTTTTTTAAAGCCGACCAAAAAGCCCAAATCTGGAACAATTTTCTTCCAAAATCTTATGCCTGTTTTTTGATAAAACTTCACTTCGCCATTTGAAACATAGAAAAGTTTGCAGTTTGGATTGAACTTTCGCTTGAAAATATTCCTGAAAATTAAAAGCAAAATTCCGCAAGTCACGCCAATGTATACGAGGCATGAGGAAAAGTCATAAAAAACTTGAGAAATGGGTATGTGATATGCCAGCGCAACCGGAATGCTTGAGCCTATTGCAATGGCTGAGAGAACTAAGAAAATTATTATAAATGTCATTTTTTCACCTTTACAATTTTTTGATAACCATTAAATTTGTGCCGCGCTTGCCTGCCTGCTGACCGCTTACAAGCACCACTTTTTCGCCTTTTTTAACAAGACCGGTGTCAATTGACTTTTGAAGGGAACTTAAATTCACTTCGTCAATTGTGTGATAGTTGTTGTCCATGACAGGGCAAACGCCATAGAAAAGCGCCATTTTGTGATAAACCTTTTCGCTTGGCGTGCAGGCAATAATTGGGACTTGTGGCTTGAAGCGAGAGATGTTTTGGGCTGTTGCACCAGTTTTTGTGACCACCACAATTGCTTCAACGCCTTTTGTTTGCGACAGGGCATAAACTGCATAGCCGAGGCTTTTTGAGGTGTTGTGGGTGATGATTGGGAAGAGGTGACCCTCGGTGTAGTTTTCTGTTTCAAGGGCAATCCTCTTCATTGCCTCAACCGCTTCAACGGGGTGTTTGCCAGATGCCGTCTCGCCGGAGAGCATAATTGCGGTTGTGCCGTCAAAAATTGCATTTGCCACATCAGAAATCTCCGCTCTTGTTGGGCGAGGGCTTGTTATCATGCTTTCAAGCATTTGGGTGGCGGTGATTGAGATTTTTCCTTTTTCATTTGCTTTAAGAATGAATTCTTTTTGCAAAACAGGAATTCTCACATAGTCAATTTCCACGCCCAGGTCTCCGCGCGCAACCATAATTCCGTCGCTGACGCTTAAAATGGAGTCAAAATTTTCAACTCCGTCTGCGCTTTCTATTTTTGCAATAATTTTGACATCAGAAAAGTTTATTTCTTTTAAATATTCCTTCATTTTGAGGATGTCATCAGCGCTATTGACAAAAGATGCCGCAATATAGTCAGCGCCAACAAATTTTGCAAACAAAAGGTCTTTTTTGTCTTGTTCGCTAAGATATGGCATATCAGTTTTGACGCCCGGAACATTTATACTTTTGTTGTTTGACAAAATTCCGCCGTGAACAACCTTGCAGACGATGTCTGTTGATGTTGTTTTTTCAACTTTAAGTTCAATAAAACCGTCATTTAGCAGTATTTTTGAGCCATTTTTTAGAATTTTTGGCAATTTTTGATAGGTTATGCTGACAATGTCCTTTGTGCCAACAACATCTTTTGTGGTGAGGGTGAAGGTGGCGTTTTCGGCAAGGTTGACCTCTCCATTTTTGAATTGTTTAATTCTTATTTCTGGGCCTTTGGTGTCTATCAAAATTGCGACGGGCGTGTTTTTGTTTTCTCTTGCCGTTTTAACCGCGTCGATGAGCGCTTTGTGAGATTCATGCGTGCCGTGGCTCATGTTGAAGCGCGCAACATTCATCCCTGCGTCAATCATCTTTTCAAGTGTGTTGATGCTGGAACTTGTTGGACCAATTGAACATACAATTTTTGTTTTATTCATTTCATCCTCTCTTTTTATTAGATTATATACAAATAATAACATTATTTAAAAAAAATAGCAAATATTATGTCAAATTTGACACAAATCACATCATATTTTTCAACTTTTCTAACAAAAAGAGTTGTAAAAAATTTTATTATATGTTAAAATAATGCCAAGGAGTGTTTATGAGAACATTGTTGTTAAATCTCTGGGACGACTTTTCAAATTGGGTGACTCATGTTTGGAGTCCTGCAACTTACGCCATTGTTGTCACAATTTTTGGACTGATTGCCCTAACTTGCATTCTTGGATTTTTGAAAGGTCCAAAGTTTAACAAGGATGTCAAACCTTTCAAGTGGGGCTCGGTTGTGATTTGTGTTGTTTGCCTCTTGGTGATTGGCGTCATTTCACTTGCCCGATATATGTAGTTTAAAAGGAGATATAAAATGGAAAATTCAAACTTAGCGCCTTGGATTACAACCTCTTTTCCAATTATTAGAATTGTGCTTTTTTGTTTGGTTATTGTTTGCGCACTTGTGATTGTTGCCACAACGCTTTTTCAAAACACAGACGGAGACGGGGAGTCAACAAATGTTATCACCGGTCAGCAAGAAAGTTATTACTCAAAAAACAAGGGCGGTTCTCGTGATGGAAGACTAAAACTCATCACAATTATTTTCTCTATAATTGCCGTTGTGTGCGTTATACTTTACTTTGTCACACTTTTGGTTTATCACCCATAAAAGAGGGCTTTTATGAGTGTAAAAAAGCAAATTTTAGAACTTTTAGATAAAAATAGTTTGATTTACAGCGATGTAAACAAACTTTTTTCTTTTTTGTCGTCCGCGCTGAAAATTGAAGAGGAAAAGGTTAAAAAATATTTTTATGACCTTTTGAGCAACGGCGACATTTTTGAAATAAGAAAAAACAAATTTATGACAATTCCGTCTCACGGCTATGTTAAGGGCGAATTTTTTGGCACTGCAAAGGGCTTTGGCTTTGTGAAAGTTGACGGCTTTAAAGAAGATGTTTTTATCAGCGCAAACAAAACCTTTGGGGCGCTTGACGGCGAGGGCGTGATTGTAAAACTTTTGTCAAGAAACGAGGACGGCGCCGACGGAGAGGTTGTTTCCATCTACAGGGAACTTGAAAATATTGTTGGGGCGGTGGACATTGTTGGCGGAAACTACTTTTTAAATCCCGACAACACAAAGATAAATTTTGACCTTCCAATCATGAGAACGGGCTTGAAACTTCAAAAAAACATGAAAGTTTTGGCAAAAATTGTGAGAACTGACAAGGGCAAGGTGAAATGCTGCGTAAATGAGATTTTGGGCTTTCAGGACGATGTTAAGGCGCTGGAACTTTCTATTATAAGAGACCACAACTTGTTTGAAAATTTTCCTGAAAGTGTGGTTGAGGCTGAGAAAAAAGTGCCAAAAACCGTGTCGGAGGCTCAAAAGAAAGGTAGGCTAGACCTTACGAAAGAGACAATTTTCACCATTGATGGCGCAGACGCAAAGGATTTGGACGACGCAGTTAGCATTAAAAAATTTGATAAATATTATGAACTTGGCGTTCATATTGCCGACGTTGGCGAATATGTAAAGCAAAATTCAGTTATTGACGAGGAGGCATATAAAAGAGGCACTTCGGTTTATTTTCCAACTTCCGTGCTGCCCATGCTTCCAAAAAGCCTTTCAAATGGCATTTGTTCTTTGAATGAGGGCGTTGAAAGGCTGACACTTTCTTGCATTATGAAGGTGGATTTTAATGGAAAAGTTTTTGATTATGACATCTGCGAAAGTTATATAAAAAGCGTGGCAAGGCTTACATATGACGAAGTTTTTGATGCACTTTGTGGCAAAAATTTGAATGAAAAAACAAAAAAATTGCAAAAAAACTTCATTTTAATGCGTGAGCTTTGCGATATTCTTGAAAAAAACACCCAAAAGCGTGGCGCGCTTGACCTAGACCTGCCTGAGGTTGAATTTGTTTTTGACGACAAGGGCATGGCGGTTGATTTGACAAGGCGAGAAAGAAATGCAGCGCACAGGCTGATTGAGGACTTTA
>CANQRC010000047.1 GCA_947626155.1 uncultured Clostridia bacterium
TGATGAGAAACAGGGATTATAAGCCGGACGAGATTATTTATGTGACCGACAACAGACAGAGCCTGCACTTTGAACAGGTGTTTAGGTGTTGCCGCCTTGCCGGAATTAGCCCCGAGGGGCAAACGCTGACGCACGTTTCTTTTGGCACAATGAACGGCAAGGACGGAAAGCCTTTCAAAACGCGTGCAGGCGGAGTTGTTAGGCTTAAGGAAGTTGTTGGGCTTTTGATTGAAAAAGCAGAGCAAAAACTTGCTGAAAACGGCATTGTTGGAAACTATGAACTTGCCCGAAGAATTGGCGTTGCGGCAATGAAATTTGGCGACCTTTCAAACCTTGTGGCGAAAGATTATGTGTTTGATATTGACAAATTTTTGTCCTTTGACGGCAAAACGGGGCCTTACATTCAATACACAATTGCGCGCATCAATTCCATTTTGGCGAAAGCGAATTTTAAGGGCGGAAAAATTGAAATTTCGGGCGAGGACGAGCGCAACATTGTGCTTGCAATTTTAAAACTTAATTCCTCTTATAAAATTTGCTATGACGCCTACTCTTTAAACGCGTTGTGCCTTGCTACTTTTGACCTTGCAAGCGCGTTCTCAACCCTTTACAACAATCACAAAATTTTGACGGAAACTGACCAAAAGAAAAAGGAGAGTTTGCTTGCGCTTTGCACTTTGGTTAAGGCTTGTCTTGAAAAGGCGCTTTGGACACTTGCCATTGACAGCGTTGAAAAAATGTAAGCTCCAAAAAATTTGCGTTTTCGACCTCTTGCCACAAATTTGAAATATCACTTAAAACATTTATTTATTATATAAAATGGGCGCAAAAAATATTTTGAAAATTTTTAAAAAAGGTCTTTACAAATTGTTTTTTTTGTGCTATGATATGGACAGTTAAAGCAATAAACACACGGAGGTGTTATTATGGTTAAAGTTAAAGATCAAATTTATTCATTCAACAATCTTGGCTCAGAGGGTCGCAGAGTTTTCGCGCCTGGCATGGACGGAGTTGTGGTTGAAGAGAAGGTTGACAAGTTTACTCTTCCAGAAAATTTCAGGGGACAAGAGAGAGAATTTTAAGAAAAATTTGTTTTTAATCAAAAAATATCGCAAAATATGCGGTATTTTTTTGTTTTTTGTTTTGTTTTTCAAAATTTTTGTGATATTATATAGATAAGATTGTTTTTGGAGTTCTTATGAAAAAGTATCAATACATATATCCTGCAATATTCATTAAAGATGAGGACGAAAGTTGTCAGGTTCTTTTTCCAGACCTAAACATTTACACCGACGGCAAAAATTTGTCGGAGGCTTATGTTTACGCAAAAGGACTTTTGAAATCCTTTTTAACTTACGCGCTTAAATATGAAATAGACTTCAATAAACCTACAAGCATAGAAAAAGTTATGGCAAAATGTAAGCCAAATGAACTTGCCATGTATGTGGATGCAATAGTTGACGCCGAGTAGCAAAAATTTTCAAAACTATTATAAGAAAACACTTGACTTAAAACTTTTTATATGTTATATTATGGCTAACACTTCTTGAATAAAGGGTGTTAGTTTTTTTGTTAGGAGAAGAAAATGGCAGCACCAAAACGCAAAATAATCACACTTGAATGCACAGAATGTGGCGAAAGAAACTATTCCACAGAAAAAAACACAACTGCAAATCCAGAAAGAATTGAAATCATGAAATTCTGCTCTAAGTGTGGCAAGAGAACAAAGCATAAAGAAACAAAATAAATGGTTTTGAAAAAAACTAATTTTTCCAATTGGAGGGTTTATGTCAAAGAAACAAAAAGCACTTGTTGCAGAAGAAACTTTGAAGAGTGATAACAAACAGAACCAAGTCACTCAGGGCAACGCTGTGAAAAGTGACAAAAAAGCCAAAGACAAAAATGACGGCAAGAATCAAAAGAAAAAAGACAAACAAAAAGATAAAAAGGAAAAGGGCGGAATTGTAAGAAAAACAAAAGAAACCGTTTCCGAACTTAAAAAAGTAACTTGGCCGACTTTTGGCGAAGTTGTAAAAAAGACAGGCATTGTTGTTGCGTTTGTCGTAATTTTTGGTTTGTTTCTTTTTGGCGTAAACTACTTGCTTGGCTACCTTGCAAAGTTGCTTATTAAGTTTTAGCGAATAGAAGGAGATTTTAAGTTATGGAACATTCAAGAGAACCAAAATGGTATGTGCTTCACACATTTTCAGGTTATGAAAATGTAGCAAAAGAAAATCTTGAAACCGTTGTAGAAAAGTTCAATTTACAAGACAGAATTTTTGACATCATCATTCCTGAGGAAGAGGTGATTGAAGAAAAGAACGGAAAGAAAAAGCTTGTCACAAGAAAAAGTATGCCATGTTATCTTCTTGTAAAGATGATTTATGGCGACGACCTTTGGCACAACGTCACAAGAACGCGCGGCATAACCGGTTTTGTTGGGCCAAAAGGAAGACCACTTGCCTTGACCGACGAAGAAGTTTTGAAGATGAGGCTTGAAAAAATTAAGGTTGAAACTGACGTTGCGGTTGGCGACAAGGTTGAAATTATTGACGGCCCTCTTGACAAAATGGTTGGAACAGTTGTTTCAGTTGCACCAGAGGCAGGAACGCTTACAGTTAAACTTGAAATGTTTGGAAGAGAGAATAATGTAGAACTTTCTTACGAACAAGTGCATAAAGTGAACGCTTAAATTTGATATTTTTTGAAAATAAAACCCAATTTTCATTAAAATATTGTCCGTTATGACATTAAACTGACAGGACCTGTCACCCTGAGCCGACACACGGTGTCGTGCCGAAGGATCTCGTGTGAATGAGATGTTTCGACTGCGCCGCGCTCCGCTCAACATGACAAAAAAGTTTCGACAAAACTTAAAATTGTCTAATTTGTGGGAGAGCCATTGCCAAGGCTCAATTTCACCACATTAGGAGGTATAAAATGGCAAAGAAAGTTAAAGCAGTTGTTAAATTACAACTCGAAGCGGGCAAAGCCACACCTGGACCACCTGTAGGTTCTTCTCTTGGACCTCACGGAATCAACATTGCGGCTTTTGTTAAGGAATTTAATGATAAAACCGCTTCTCAGGCAGGGTTTATTATTCCTGTTGTGATCACTATCTTTGAAGATAGAAGTTTCACATTTGAGATGAAAACCCCACCAGCAGCAGTTCTTATTAAAAAGGCTATTGGTCTTGAAAAGGGCTCTGCAAAACCAAACAAAACAAAAGTCGGAAAGATTACCAGAGAGCAAATCAGAAAAATTGCTGAAACAAAACTTCCTGATTTGAACGCTGAGAACATCGAAAGTGCTATGTCCATGATTGCAGGTGCTGCAAGATCTATGGGCGTGGAAGTTGTGGACTAGGAGGCTGAAAATGAAAAATAAGAGAATGGCAAAGTGCCTTGAAAGTTTTGATAAAACAGCATCCTACGATGTTTCAACTGCACTTGAAAATGTATTGAAAACTGCAACCGCAAAGTTTGACGAAAGTGTTGAACTTCACGTTAGACTTGGTGTTGACGGAAGAAACGCTGACCAACAAGTTCGTGGCGTGGTTGTTCTTCCAAACGGAACAGGTAAAACTGTTAGAGTTTTGGTTATTGCTCGTGGCGACAAGGCAGACGAGGCTACTAAGGCCGGCGCTGACTTTGTTGGCGGAGAGGAAATTGTTGCAAAAATCAACGGCGGATGGCTTGACTTTGATGTCTGCATCACAACCCCAGATATGATGGGAATTGTTGGCCGCATTGCAAGAATTCTTGGACCAAAAGGCTTGATGCCAAACCCAAAGAGCGGAACAGTTACCATGGACGTTACTAAGGCTATCAAAGATGTTAAAGCCGGAAAGGTTGAATACAGACTTGATAAAACAAACAATGTCCATGTTATCATCGGAAAGAAGAGTTTTGGAAAAGAAAAACTTCTTGAAAACTTCAACACCATTATGGAGGCTCTTGTTAGGGCTAAACCAGCCGCTGCAAAGGGACAATACATCAAAAGCGTTACGCTTGCTTCATCAATGGGACCTGGAGTGAAGGTGACATACAACATCTAATAGCGGGGACAACTAGAATTTCTTAACGCGGACAAGCCCGATCGGCTGTCATTCTGCCTTAATGTTGTCATTCTGAGCGGAGCGAAGCGAAGCCGAAGAATCTCGGGCATGACCGCTAAAATTCGTTTTCCCCGCGAGCCCCTTTCCGCACCTCGAAAAATTCCGATGGACATTTTTCGTCGGTAGAAGTGAATTTCCAATTTTGTATGCCGGGCAAAGCCCTACGCAAGACAAAATTGGAAAACGGGATTGAGAGCGAGAAAGTCCGTCTCTGCAGGCGACTCTCTTGCGAAGTGCGGCGTTGGGGGCTTGTGAAAGTCAGTGCTTCGAAGCCTTACCCGCTGTCATTCTGAACGAAGTGAAGAATCTCGGCGCAGGCTTGTGAGACAAGAGGTTGAGATCCTTCGGCAAGCCTCAGGATGACAATAGAGTGAGGATGCAAAGCAACCGTTGTCATTCTGCATCGCAAAGCAAATCTCGCTGACGGGCTTACGGGCGTTGGCGCTACGGAGAGAAAGAATCTCGGGCGTTGGGTTACAAAAATCAGACACGGTCTGACAAAAATAGTGCTTTTTAAACAGCATAATCGCGTTTGAATTTTACAAAATATTTTTTGAAATTCGCCAACTTCTTTTTATTTTGATTGACTTAAAGGCGAATATGAGATAAAATAGTCTTGTTATATAACTTAGACTACAAGGAGAATACTTTATGAAAGCTAGAAGAAAGACTTTTTTTAGAGGTTTAGTGCTTGCCATGGCGTTTGCTATGACAATTTTGTGCTTGCCTCTTAATGCTCTAACGGCGTTCGCTTACTTTGAAACTGATGGGCAAATAAACTACAATTATCTGCTCATTGGCTCAAACCCTGTAAAAGAGGATGGCGACACTGTGGTGTCAGAGGGCGAAGTTGAAACAACCGTTACAAAAGGCGACACATATTACATTCCTTTTGCATATGTTGGCGGTCAAAAAGACAAAATCTTGGGCAGGACAACAGAAGATGAAAAGATTAAAAACGCCGCTGTAACCGTAATCTACAACACAACTGTTTTGAGCGCTGATAAAGATAACGGCGAAGTTAAGATTTACGAAAGTGGCGAGGCTGATAAGTATAAGGCTCACTATGGCGAGTTTGTTGCCGAGAAAGAGGGAACTTATACAATCCGCTATTCTTATGACTATGTTGATGACAACAAGCGCACCTACACAAATTCTTATGAATTGAAAGTTAAGAGCGTTCTTCCAGACGCAACATTCAATTTTAAGGACAATGCAAGAACATTTGTTCCAAGTATAATTGACCTTAAATGGGCTCACACAAAGAACAAAGATGGTAATGACGCTTACCGTGACCTTACTCTTCCTATGCCAGAACTTATTGACGAGGATGGCGAGGTTATTGACCTTTTGGACAAGGCAAAAGAAGATGACAAAATTGAAAACCACTTTGTAACTGAGTTGCCAGAAGACACAAAAGGACGCTATGTTGTTGTTACTGCAGCAGGCGGCGTTGCGGGCGGAAAGGTTGATGTTAAAAAGGCTGATCAAAAAGTTGAGGACGGCGAGGGCAGAACTCACGAGGCTGGCGAACTTTACATCTCTGGCGACACCTTCACAGAAGAAAAGTCAGGCGCTTATGACTATACAATAAAGTATTCTTATTATGAAAATGGCCAATTTATTGCGGCTACAACAAAAACAACAAAGCTCTACCCAGACTATCAGGGTGGAAATCCTTATTACAAAACATATGACCTCAAACTTCAATTTGAAACTTCTTGGGACAGCAATGCAGGAAAGACAGGATATGAGGCTTCTCTTCCAAAGCCAATGGGAATTGTCACAAATGACGGCGAAGACAAAGAAGTTGACGTTAGATACACTGTAAAAGTTTATTACACCTCAGAGGGAACAGGCGTCGGAGAAGAACTTAGCATTGAAGACTATGAAGACGTTTTGGAAAAAGATGTTGACAATTGGGTTGAGGACACAAATGAAACTTATGTTTTGAAAGACCCTACAAAGTTTAAGCCTCTCAAAAACGGAACTTATAACTTTGTTTACACAATTTATGACTTCTATGGACACAAAGTTTCTTCACAAATTGGAACTCGTTATTGGAGAAATATTGTTGATAAAGATGCTCCAAAACCAGTTTTGTATGACGCTTCTGACAAAACAGAAGAAAAGACAAATTATGAAGATGTAACTTACAAATTCAAAACTCGCGCAAATCCAAACTCAGTTGTTGTTTACGCTATTGGAATTGAAGATAACATCACAACAAACGAAGATTTTCTTACTGAAACGCCAAAAGATTCAAAGAGGAAATTGATCAGAAGAATTAGAAACGACCAAGAAACAAAGTTTGATATTGAAGAATATAACAACAAAAACTTGGTGTTTAACTATAGGTCAACAACTGAAGAAAGCAATGCTTATTCAAGCCTCTTCACAAACAACTTCCTCATTCAACAAAAGAAGAATTATGAAGCATTCAAAAATGATGATGAGGCAAGACAATGGCTTGAACAAAACGGCTACTTGATTGTTTTGGACAACGCAAACGCAGAACACTTGTTTAACTTGTTTGCAAAGGAAAGCAGCAACATCTTCACACAAATTCTGACTGAAGAAAATGGTCTTAAATCAGATCCTACTGCGCTCTATACAGATGCCGCAACATTCAAGCAATTCTTGGCAAATATAACAAAAGCTGATGCAACTGATGGCGAAAAAGACACGCTTAAAAAGTTTAAAGCAGCGCTTGAGAAAGTTGGATTTGCTTATCTTCCAATGGACACCACTTTTGGTGCAACCACAAATGGTGTTACTGAATATGATAACAACATCAAGGGTATGGGC
>CANQRC010000048.1 GCA_947626155.1 uncultured Clostridia bacterium
TAAACAACTTGCTGCCAAACGACGTAAAAGTCACAAAAGTTGGAGCGGCAGACGAGGCATTTCACGCAAGATTTTCCGCCAAGAGAAAAACATATGAATATGTTGTGCAAGTGGGCGGCGACAGGCCGGCGCTGAAGAGTGATTTTTTGGCGTTTTATCTTTTTGAGGTGGACCTTTCAAAAATGCAAGAGGCGGCAAAAATTTTGATTGGAAAACACAATTTCAAGGGCTTTTGCAGCGCTGACACCTCGGCAAAAGATTTTGTGAGAGAGATTTTTGACATAAAAATAACAAAAAAAGGCAGAATTTTCACCTTTTTTGTGACAGGAAACGGATTTTTGTATAATATGGTCAGGATTATTGTTGGCACGCTTTTGGATTGTGGACGCGGCAAAATTTCGCTTGAAAAAATTGCCCTTGCGCTTGAAAATGGAGACCGCGCTCTTGTTGGAAAAACCATGCCTGCCTGCGGGCTTTATCTTAAAAAAGTGGAATATATTTAAACAAAATTGCCCTGCGTTGGATGTAATTTTTCAATGGATTTATTGTAACTTATGTTTACTCTCTCTTCAAAAATCTTGGAAAGAAGCGCGGCGGTGTTGTCGCTGTCGTTCCTGCAAAAGAGATTTATCTTTTTTGGCGAAAGTTCAATCAGCGAAGAGATAAGCCCCTCTTGTGAGAGGTTTTCATTTGGCACGTCGTCATTGTTTGGGCTGATAAAATAGCCGTTGTCCTCCTCAAAAACATTTATTTCGTCCTCGCAAACTTCCAAATTATCAATCAAAAATTTTAAAAGGTCAAAAAAGGCGTCGGAAGAGACAAGATAGTCGCTGTTTTCGTTTGCAAGAGACACAAGTTCCAGCCACTTGTCGCGCAGAGCTTTAAGTTTGAAATAATAAAAACTGTCAAGGTGGAGGTTCTTGTCCAAATCCAGGTTCTTACTTATTATATAGAAGTCAGTTTCCTTGTCAAAGTTTATGAGGGCTTTTTTAAACGCCGTCAGGCTCACCGTTTCGTGAAGAGGAAGATGTAAATTTTCTGTCAAAAAGCGTTCTTTATAAAAATTTGAAATAACTTTTATTATGCACCTTTCAAGCATCATGCTTGCGCGCTCTTCCTCCGAGACGGGGCAGCCAAAAACAATATAAAAATTGTCACACTCCTCATAACAGGTGACAACGGCATCAAACTCTTCTGCGTGAGATTTAAGCGTTTGATAGATGAATTTTGCTATGTCAAGATTTTTTCCGCTGACAGAGATTGAAAGTTCCCACATAAAAACTCCTTACCCAACTATTTTATGCAAGCACTTCAAAAATACTCAAAAAATTATTTTTATTTTTGTCATTTGCCGTTTTTGTTTGACTTTTTTTGGCTTTTTAAGATAATATATTTCCAAGAGGGAAAAATAAGATAAATGAAAAAGAAAATTTGCTTTTTACTTTTGTTTTGTTTGGTTTTGCCGGTTGTGGCATTCTTTGGATGCGGCGCCACAAATTATTATACTTTTTCCTATCGCACTTCCGGTGACGGAAAATGCGTTGGAGGCGGCTTTTCAAACTACACTTGCTCTGGCACTTTCGCCGAGGGCTCAACGGTCACACTGACTGCCACTCCAAATAAGGGAGAACAGTTTTTGGGTTGGGTTTACAGAAAAACAAACCTTATTGTTGACGGAAAAGACGGCTACAGCATAAACATAAATGAAAATGGGGAGGGCGTGCTTCAATTTGCGTCAGCCCAATCTCGCGAGGGGCAATACACGGCAGTTTTCTCTTCGACAGACGCCATCACAGGCGAAAAACTTGTGGATTATGTACAACTTAAAACGTTCGCGTTTGAAAAACTCAACGGGGTAGATGTTGTTCCAGTCGCCGGAGCTTTGTTCAATCTAAAAACCATGGATGTTTCTCAGGGCTCTGCCACACCACCATCCAAAGAGTATTCATTTAATCTTGGCGAGGGGCTTGATGTTGAGGCAGGAACGATCTACAATGTGGCTGATTATTCCGACGCAAGCAAGGTTTTGCTTTTGACTTCTGAAAGTGACGAAAGCCAAGCGCCAAAACGCGTGAGTTCCAACATGAGAATTGGAGACTCGCTCTACAATTTGGATGCAACAATCATGTATGCGAGAACGAATTCAAATAATGTCACTTATGTTGACGGCGAATATCAGGTTAGACTTTCTTTTAAATATAATGAAGAGGACTATAATCTTGTTTTAACTTACAATATTTTGTCGCAAGAAGAGAAGGCTGAAGAAGAAATTCCTCAAGAAGATTTGGAAAACGCTTGACAAACAACTTTTGATGTTGTAAACTTAATGTGTAATTTGAAAGACAAGTAGCGGCTTGGAAGTGTTCAGAGAAGGGTTGGCTGGTGAAAAACCCAAACGGAAAAGCTTTGCAAAACCACTTTCGCAAAAATAATTACGCTTTAAAGAGTGGCGAAAATTTGCTTTTTTTCGCAATTAAGGTGGAACCGCGGTTTGTTAAATCGTCCTTAAAACAGAAGATGTTTTAAGGATTTTTCTTACTTACTTTTCTTTTGGAGAAAAGAAAAGTAACAGCCCGTGGCTGGTTCTAGGCTTCGCAATAACAGGCGTTGGTGTAATGCTAAACATCTAGTTAAGTGGTTGAGATCCTTCGGCAAGCCTCAGGATGACAACAAGGGGCGGTTGAAAAGAAAGTGAGCATCCTTCTCGCTGTCATTCTGACCGGAGCGAAGCGGAGTGGAAGAATCTCAAAAATCAAAAAAAAGGAGAAGAAAAATGAAAGACAAAAACGACAAATTATACATGGCAAGGCACAGCATGGCGCACATTTTGGCAAAGGCGCTTATGCAGCTTTATCCAAGCACAAAACTGACAATTGGTCCTGCAATTGACGACGGCTTTTATTATGACATAGACCTCGACGAGCCTCTTACGCCAGACAAATTTGACGCCATAGAGAAAAAGATGAAAGAAATCATTGCAAAAGGAGAGCCTTTTGTTAAAAAGGTTGTGTCAAAAAAGGAGGCATTGGCACTTTTTAAAAACAACCCATACAAAACTGAGATTATAAACGAACTGCCAGACGGCGAGGAGATTTCAATCTACTACACGGGCGACGACTTTTTTGACCTTTGCAGCGGGCCTCATGTTGAGAGCAGCAAAAACCTGCAAAATTTTGCGTTTAAAATTCACGCGGTAAACGGCGCTTATTGGCGCGGAAACGAGAAAAACAAGATGCTTCAACGCGTTTACGCATATGCTTTTGCTGACAAAAAACAACTTTCCGAGCATATCACCATGCTTGAAGAGGCGAAAAAGCGCGACAACCGCAAACTTGGCAAGGAACTTGGCTTGTTTATGATTTCGCCTGAAGGGCCCGGCTTTCCATTCTATCTTCCAAACGGAATGGTTGTGAGGAATTTGCTTATTGATTTTTGGAGAGAAATTCACAGGAAGGCAGGTTATAAAGAAATTATGACGCCAATCATGCTCTCGCGCCACCTCTGGGAGACTTCGGGGCATTGGGACCACTACAAAGAAAATATGTACACAACAAAAATTGATGATGTTGATTTTGCCATCAAGCCTATGAATTGCCCAGGCGGAGTTTTGGTTTATAAAAGCGAACCTCACTCTTACAGAGATTTGCCGCTTCGTCTTGGCGAACTTGGACTTGTTCACAGGCACGAAAAATCTGGCGAGCTTGGCGGGCTTATGCGCGTGAGGTGTTTCACTCAGGATGATGCACACATTTTTATGACTCAAAATCAAATTAAGGATGAAATAAAAAATGTTGTTGCGCTTATTGACAGTGTTTATAAGGTTTTCAACTTAAAATATCATGTTGAACTTTCAACTCGTCCAGAAAACAGCATTGGAAGTGACGAAGATTGGGAAAATGCAACCGAGGCGCTTAGAAACGCTCTTGACGAACTGAAACTAGACTATGTTGTCAACGAGGGCGACGGGGCGTTCTATGGACCAAAAATTGACTTCCACCTGACTGATGCAATTGGAAGAACTTGGCAGTGTGGAACTATTCAACTTGACTTCCAACTTCCACAGCGCTTTGAACTTGAATATGTTGGCGAAGACGGCGAAAAACACAGACCAATCATGATTCACCGCGTTATTTATGGCGCAATTGACAGGTTTATGGGGATTTTGATTGAGCATTTTGCCGGGGCGTTTCCACTTTGGCTTGCGCCGGTTCAGGTTAAGGTGCTTTCGCTCACTGACCGAAACAACGCCTATGCCAAGAAGGTTTATGACAAACTTTTTGAGGATGGTTTCCGCGTTGAACTTGACGACAGAAACGAGAAAGTTGGCTACAAAATTCGTGAGGCCTCTTCCATGAAAATTCCTTATCTTATCATTGTTGGCGACGAGGAGGAAAAGAGCGGCACAATTTCAATTCGTGGGCGTGGATTCGAGAACAAGAGCGGGCTTTTGCTCTCAGATTTTGAAACTCGCCTTCAAAATGAAGTAAATTCGAAAAAAATCAACTAAATTCGACTTTTATCTTGAAAAATTGTTTTGAATATGCTAAAATTTGTGTTAGTATGATAAAAGGAGTAACCTATTATGGGATTTAACGAATTGGTTTTGCCTCTTGGCGTAATCTTCATGATTTTGTTTTCCTGCTTCTATTTGAAATAGAGCAATTTTAAAAGGAGAGAATATGAACAATCAAATAATCAACTATGTTTTAATTGCAGTTGTGGTGCTTCTTCTTATTGCAATGCCAATTATGATGAACCGCAGAAACAAAAAAGAAAGCGAAAAATTGCAAGAACAAACAAATTCGCTTAAAGTGGGCGACAAGGTTCTTACAACAAGCGGGGTGTATGGAACAATCACCGAAATCAAGTTTGACGACAGCAAAAAAGCGGTCGTGCTTGAAACTGGCGGAAAGACAAAAAGCTATATGACTGTTGACGCCTACGCAATTTACACCGTTTTCAAAAGTGACGCGGAACTTGCAAGAGAGGCCGCTGAAAAAGAGCGCTTAGAAAAAGAAAAGGCAGAACAAGAGGCGCTTGCTCTTGAAGAAAAGAAAGCCGAAAAGCAGGCTAAAAAGAAAGAAAAAGAAGAGGTTGTCAGCGAGGTTGAAGTTGTTGAAGAAAAACCTCAGCAACCACAAGCGCAACCTAAAAAAACAAGAAAAACAACAAAAAAATAAGAAAAAAATCAAAAAAAAGACCAATTTTTGGTCTTTTTTTATTTTTTTGTTTTTTAATTTATTTTATTTTTCCCTTACTTTTCTTTTGGAGAAAAGAAAAGTAAGCAAAAGAAAATCAATGACATCCTTATTAAGGGTGGGCAAGTAAAACATTGAGATTCTTCACTTCGTGGCGCCAACGCCTGTAAGCCCGTCAGCGAGATTGCTTCGCAATGCAGAATGACAGCGGGCGACATTCTTTCTTATGCTGTCATTCTGAATGGAGCGTAGCGGAATGAAGAATCTCAACCTCTTAGTCCTCCAAACCCAAAAGATAGTCGGAAGAAACTTTAAAATATACTGCAAGAGCATAAAGATACTCTATGCTAGGATTGATTTTATCGTTTTCCCAACGAATAATTGAGGCATCACTCACTCCAATCTTCTCTGCCAAATCTCTTGCAGACAAGCCCTCTTCAATCCTTAATTCTTTTAGTCTTTCCCCAAATTTTTTCATACAAAATGTCCTTCTTAATATGATTATAGAATTTATAGTAAAAATTACTTGACTTGCTGCAAATTTGCAGCGTATAATATGGTTGAGGTGAATTATGAGCGAAGAGGAAGAACAAAAGATTTTGGAGGAGTTTTATCTCTCAACCCAAAGCAAGCAGAGGGATTTGCTTAGAGAAAAAATTGGCATTTTGGAAAGAGAATTTTATAGAATTGCAAACAATCCGCAAAGAGACCTATATATTTTAATTAAGGGTTATGTTGGTGAGAAAAATCATCTTGATAAGAAGGATTTGATTTCTTTTTGCGAGAAAATTTTTAAGTGATATCATATTCAAATTTTTGCACTCATAAATATATTTTAGATTAAAAGTCTTGTGAGGTGGCAATAATGAAAACGAAAACATCAAAATCTAGGGGCGGAATGGGACTTGCTGTGTTGAAAGGCGTTGTTGTGGGGCTGTGCGTGGCG
>CANQRC010000049.1 GCA_947626155.1 uncultured Clostridia bacterium
ATGAGAGGGGTCGAACCTCCACGGTTTCCCACTTGCCCCTTAAACAAGCGCGTCTGCCATTCCGCCACATCCGCATACCACCTTATTTTATACTAAAAAAAAATGTTTGTCAACAAAAAATGCAAAAAAAATTTAAAAAACATAAACAAGCGCAAACAAAATAAAAAAGCAAGGGCTCATGCTTGATTTTTTTTATTAATATTGTTATAATATATATATGGAAAAACACAGGAAAGGTTTTTTACATATATTGTTGGGTGCTTTTGTTGGCATTTTGTTTTCTTTGTCAGCAATTTTTGTTTTTTTGCCTGTTAATTTTGCCTCTGCAGAAGAGAATCTTCCAAGCGACTACAACGCTTTTTATCAGTCCTTTATGCAAATGCAAGAAAGTTCCAGCACCTCAAATGATGGAATTGCCATCATTTCGGCGGAAAGTGAACAAACTCCAAATAATTCAAACCGCTTGATTGTGTACTCTGAAAGTTATGTCCCAAGTTGCGGGGCAAAGTGGGAGGCAAGATATAAAGAGTGGAGTTTTTTCCAGTTTGAAACATATGGGCAGGCGGAAAATGCCTATGATTATCTTGTTGAACAAAATTTTGATGTTTGCTATGATGCAAATGTTGAGATAAATGAAAATTCCAATGACGCTTTGGCTTACAACACTGTCACTCACGTTTATAACACTTGGGCAGACGAATATATGCACTATGACGCGTTTGTTTCAACCCAGCTTGATGACGAGCTTGATGATGTTTACGTTTTTGTTCTTGACACAGGAATTAACAAAGAGCACGTCTTGTTCCAAAATAGGATTGAAGAAAGTCTCGGAAACAATTTTGTGGGCTATCAGCCAAAACTTTTGCCTGATGGCAGAACTAACGCTGACTATTCCTATTATGATGACCACTATAAGACTGACGAAAAAACGGGCACAGTGACTGTGCACGGTCACGGCACTCACACAAGCGGAACTATTGCAGAACTGACAAAAGATAATGTTAAAATTGTGCCATACAAAGTTTTAAATCAGGCAGGCTCGGGCAGTGTTTCGGGAATTATTGCTGCAATCAACAGCATGATTGACATAAAAACAAAAAATCCATCTATGAAAATGGTTGCAAACATGAGCCTTGGCGTGGATTATTCAGACACGAGCGAAAATCCTGTGTATTCCTCGCTTAACAGGGCGGTGAACTTGGGCGCTGACGCAGGAATTGCGTTTGTTGTCTCGGCGGGGAACGAATGCCAAAACACTTCAAACGTCTCGCCAGCAAGTTCGGATAAGGCAATTGTTGTTTCTGCCCTAAAAAACGGTGGCTATTTAAATGATGGCCTTGTTTTTGACAGTTCTTACAGCAATTTTGGAGTGAGCGTAGACTTTTCTGCTCCGGGAACGGGCATTTTGAGCGCCTCAAACTTGTCTAAGGTTGGCTATCAATATATGTCTGGCACATCCATGGCAGCACCACACATTTCGGCTTGTTATGCGCTGATGTTTTCTCTCCCAAAATATCAGAATTTTGAAGAAATTACAAATGTTTTCACGCAAAATTGTGTTGATTTGGGGCGAACGGGCAAAGACGACTATTATGGTTATGGCTACATTGACATGAACTACATTGAAAGGGTGTTTTCAAAATATACTGTTGAATTTTCTGAGCAAACTGACGAAGAGAAAGCTTTGGACAATTTCACCTTTTCACTTTCTTTCAATGAGGAGGGCGCAAGCGACATAGAAATTTATTACACTTTTGATGTAAACGCCTCACAGTTAGACAAAAACACCTGGACACTTTATGAGAACCCTGTCAAAATTTCTAGTTCTCAAAAAGTAAGCGCCGTGGCACTTTATAAAGATTCTCAAAACAGAGTTGGAAAAACAAAGGTTGCAAGCCACATATATTATGTAAACAACTTTGATATTGATGACAATTTTGAATTCGTTACACAAGGATTTTCGGCGGTTATAACAAGATATAAAGGAACAGGCCTTAAAACGCTAAATCTTCCAAGTGAACATTATGAAAATGGCAGGGCGGTTAACGTTACTGGCATAGAAAGTTTTGCCTTTAATTCTGGAAACGTGGTTGAAATTCTCAATTTGCCATCATCAATCACCACTATTGAGCAAAATGCCTTTAACGGCGCTGAAAGCCTTGTGGAAATAAACGGCTCAAGAATTAGTTCTATCAAAAATTTTGCCTTTCAAGGCTGTAAGAATTTGCAAAGAGTTAATTTTTCTGATTCTGTTCTCACAAGAATTGGAAACAATGCTTTCGGCGACTGCGTGAACCTTTTTTATGTTGGAAACAGTTTTCAAACTGTCACCACAATTGGTAGCAACGCCTTTTCTGGCTGCACAAACCTTTCACTGGATGAAAATACATTTAAAAGTGTGGAAAACATTGAAAGTTATGCTTTCCAGAATTGCCAAAATTTGAATGTTTTAACATTGCCAAAAGTTAAAACAATTGGTGAGGGAGCATTCTATAATTCTAAGATTGAAGAACTTTTGCTTGGAAAAAATTTAAATGAACTCACCATTGATTATGAGGCAGAAATTAAAAAGGTTTTTGCCTACAATTCTCCAAAAATTTTGGACCGCGAATTTGAATTTGTTGATTTAAATTTGAGGGTGATTACGCCTCTTGAAGAACGCATTAAGTATATTGAAAAGGATCATCCATTTAAAATTGAAATAGAGTTTGTTGGATATAGCGTTGAAATTGCTGGCGGAAAGGGTAGATTTGAACAGATTGGAGATAAAACAAACAATTTCACCTATATTTATGGTTATACTTTTGATGGGGCAGAGTCCTCGACCAACAAAATTTATTTTAAAGATGCTTTTTTAAATTATATTGACGCATATGGAAACGCCTGTGAGAACAGCTCTGAAATTCAAACTTTTAGCGTTAATGTTGTGGACGAAAACACAAAAACACACAAATTTACCTATGTTGGCGACAATTACAAACTGAAAATTAATGGGGTTTTGGTCACTGAAAAAGAATTGACATTTTATGAGGGCAACAACGCAACTCCTTTTGGATATGAAATAGAAATTATTCCTGATGATGGCTGGCAGGTAAGCCGCATCAGCCTTTCAACTCGACCATATTCTCAATCAATTGACAACAAAACTATAGTTCTTACAAATGTTACACAAGACATAACTTTGACTGTGGTCACAATTTTGAAAGAGGGCTACACGCTTAATTTCTATCACGACGGCGGTGAAGTTTATATTGGCGAAACTAAAATTGATGAAGTTTATTCCGTTTTGAGAGGACAGAGCGTAAAAATTGTCGTTAAAGAAGACATTGGATTTGAGTTTAAAGGCTTGTTTGTGAACGGAACTCAAATTGAGGCAAATGAAGATGGCTCTTTTGACATTCCAAACATACTGTCAGACCTCACTATTAAAGTTTTGTTTGAAACAGTAAGTTATAAAGTTCAAGTTCAAAGCGGGGCAGGAGGGACAGTTTCCTTCACTGCCGAAGGCGAAAACATCAGCCGCGGCGAAAGCAGAACATATCAAATTTCCACTAGCGAGGGTTATGTGATTGACTATGTGACTGTGAATGGCGTGCCAATTACTCTGAAAGGGAACACCTTCACAATTGAAAATGTTACGCAAGACATTCTGATTGTGATTTCTTTCAAGAAACAAAGCGGAGGCTTTTTGTCGGGTGACTCTGTTTTGCTGGATTACACAATAATTTTTATAATAATGCTTGTTGTGTTTGCAATTTTAAAACTTGTAATCTACCTTATCAGAAGAAAAAGACCAGATTTAAGAAAATATTAAAAATTCGTTTTGAAAATATGGACTTCAAATGTTATTATTATCAAGGAGGTTTTTATGGCTTCTTGGATAATTGTTCTAATAATTTTTGGAGTTATAATTCTTGTTTTTTCAGTCTTGGCAACTGTTTGGGTGACAACTGTTCGCAAAAGCCTTGGCAGGTTAAGAAACAACATTCAAACGCTTGCCGACGAAATTAAAAAGGGAGAGAGTGAGAAGATTTCATCTTATAATGAGATGGCTCAAAATTATAATAGCAAGGTGGAAAATTTCCCCTCAAATTTTGTTGCTCAAAAGTTTGGATTTTCTAAGTTCAATTTGTTGGAAGAAGAAAAAATGCTTGAAAAAAGCGAAAAAAATTAAAAAAAACACGATTTTTTCGTGTTTTTTTATAAATTTTCTTTTAAAATTTGATTTTTAACTAAATTTTTCATTTTCAACTTCTTCAAATTTGTGTATTTTCTCATGTGCTTTTGCCTCCTCTGGAGGGGCTTTGCGAGTGACATTTTTTGCAACGTTTCGTCTTAGTTTTGGTTGGCGGTTTTCATTTTCAGGCTCAACAACATTGACTTTTGCTTCTTCTTTTGTTTTCTCTTCTTGAGCTACCGTCTCTTGCAAAACTTCTTCTGGCTCTTCTTGCTTTTCTTCTACTTTAACATCTTTCTTTTTGTCGTTTTCAATTTCGTCATTCACAAAAGTTGCATTTTCTTCGCCGTAGCCAAAACCTTTGTAGGTGTCAATGTTTCTCATGTATGGCGCATAGGTGTCAGTGTTGCGGTTTGGGTTAAATATGCCGGCGTTGTAGTAGCCGTTGTTGATGCCATACATTCCATAGTTTCCTCCGCCATAATATCCGTTGCCATATGGGTAGGCGGCATGATTTATGTTGTTCGAATTGAACCTATATGGGTTTGCTGGGTTTGTGTAGTTGTAAATACCGTTGTTGATTGGCATATTCATTGGGTTGTTTATTGGATTGATTGCAGGGTTGTTGATTGGCATATTGTTTATAGGCATATTGTTGATTGGCTGGAGGGTTGAGTTGTTGATTTGCTTTGTCGCGTTTTGAATTGGCAACTGCTTTCCACAGTTTGGGCAAATCTTTCCGTTCACTTTCTCGCCGCACTCAGGGCATTTTGTCTCTGGAAGATAGGTATCAATATTCTTTTGAAGAGACGCTTTTGTGGTTTTGTTATTTTCAAGAGTTGTTTCCTCTTCGCTTTCTTTATTTTCCAAATCTTTTAGATCAACAATTTTTACGCCCAAATTTGATGGGTTTTCTGTTTTTGTGTCAGTTGAAGTGTCAGTTTTGATGAATTGTTCAAGTTGGCTTAGCGTGTTTAAAATGTTTTGATAATAACTAAGGCGCGCGTTGGAATTGCTTGCAAGGCGGCTTAGTTTTGCGTTTATTCTTTCTTCATTTTTTGAATAATTCCTCTTCAAATTTTCAATTGACCTTAGGGTGTTTGAAAGTTCGGTCTTGGAATTTGAAACAGAATTTGTGTATTGCGCCAAATCCTCAGTCAAATCTCGAACGGCGCTTTGTTGCGCTTTGGAAAGTTTAAGCCCAGAGAGATGGTTTTTTATCAGCGCGGTTTTGTTCAAAATTCCAAGTTTGTAATATTCCTCACTTGTAAAACTGTTTTGGGCGTTTGAGGAGTTGTATGAGGCAAACTCGCTCATGTTCTCAGCGGTGATTTGGGTTGGGCTGACTGTTTGAACATTGCTGATGATGTTCGCCGTGTGGTCAAGTTGATTCGAAAGCGTGCTGACTGCGGCGTCAGCATTGGTTGTCGTTCCGCAAGCGGCAAGTGCCAAGCACATTCCAACAGCCAAACTTCCTAAAATGATTTTTTTCATAATACCTCCATTTTTGTTTAGGTTTTGCAGAAAAGTTCTTTTTATTCATTTCAAAAAGCGCACCATTTTTTGGTTATTTTTGCGTATTTTGGACAAAATTTTAAAGAGGTTGTTATGGAAGATAAAAAACGAAACGAGGCTTACAACAAATATGTGAGTGCAAAAATTCCTAAAACGCACGCGTGGCCATCTCTTTTCAACTCCTTTTGGGTTGGAGGGCTTATCTGCGTGATTGGGCAGGGCATAAATGACTTGCTTTTGCTGGCTTTTCCCATGCTTTCGCAGCAAAGTGCGTGGGCGCTTACGCTTATTTGCCTGATTTTTATTGCATCATTTTTGACGGGAATTGGAGTTTATGACCAAATAGGAAAGTTTGCAGGCGGC
>CANQRC010000050.1 GCA_947626155.1 uncultured Clostridia bacterium
TTGCGCACATTGGCAGTTTTGTGCCTGCAAAAAGCGCGGAAATTTCTATTACAGACCGAATTTTCACCCGTGTTGGCGCTTCGGATGACCTTGCTTTTGGGCAAAGCACTTTCATGGTGGAAATGAGCGAGGTTGCAAACATTTTGGCAAATGCAACTGAAAAAAGTTTGGTCATTCTGGACGAAATTGGAAGAGGAACTTCCACTTTTGACGGGCTTGCCATTGCGTGGGCAGTTGTGGAATTTATTGCAAAAAACTTGAAGTGTAAAACGCTTTTTGCCACCCATTATCACGAACTTTCCGAACTTGAGGGCGTGATTTCGGGCGTTAAAAATTACAAAATAACCGTCAAAGAGATAAACGACACCATTGTTTTCTTGAGAAAAATTGTCCGCGGCCACGCAAACAAGAGCTTTGGCGTTGAGGTGGCGCGCCTTGCAGGAGTTCCTGAAAAAGTTGTTGAGAGGGCAAAAGAAATTTCTGTCAATCTTGAAAACGTCAATCAAAAACTTGACCTCGACATCTTTGGCGAGGACGAAGAGCGAACGCGCAAGGAGAAAAACAACAAACTTGGGCAAAAAATTCTTTCAATTTTGAAGGATATTGACATGAATCGCGTTACGCCAATGGAGAGTTTTGAAATGCTAAACGACCTTGTAACTAAGGCAAAGGAATAAGGAGGGAAATATGGCAATTAAAGTTTTGCCACCAAGAATTTACAACCGAATTTCCGCCGGCGAAGTGGTGGAAAAGCCAGCGTCAATTGTAAAGGAACTTGTTGAAAACAGCCTTGACGCGGGCGCAACAAAAGTTAGGGTTGAAATTGCTGAGGGCGGAATAAAGAAAATTTCCGTTTCCGACGACGGCTGCGGAATTGAAAAAGAGGACCTTCCGCTGGCTTTTTTGCCGCATGCAACAAGCAAAATTGCTGAGGTTGCCGACCTTGACAATATCTCCACTTTGGGATTTAGGGGCGAGGCGCTTGCAAGCATTGCATCAGTTTGCCAGGTTTCAATTTCCACAAAAACAAGACAAAGCGAAACGGGCTTTTATATTGAAGCAAGCGGCGGAGAGGTCTCAAAAATCAAAGAAATTGCCTGCCTTGACGGCACAACTGTTACAACTGAAAACCTCTTTTTCAACACGCCTGCGCGCGCAAAATTTTTGAGAAAGCCAAAGTCGGAAGAGGCGGACATAACCCATTTGATTGAAAAATTTATGCTTGCAAGGCCGGAAGTGGAATTTGTGTATGTGGTTGACGGCAAAGAGGTTTACAGCCACCACTCGGGCGCGCTTGACGAGGTTTTGTATCTTATTTATGGCAAAGATGTGTTTGAAAATTTGATTAAATTAGACTTTGAGGACGGCGACATCAAAGTTTTTGGCTATGTGGCTTCTCCAAAGGTTTCAAGGCCAAACAGAACCTATCAAACGCTGTTTGTCAACGGCAGATTTGTTGAAAATTTTATGGTTTCCGCGTGCGTTCAAGGCGTGTATGAGCCATTTTTGATGAAAGGGCGCTTTCCTATTTACACAATTAAGCTGCAAATGCCTTATGACGGCGTGGATGTGAACGTTCATCCAAGCAAAAAAGAGGTGAAGTTTCAAAATTCCACACAAGTTTTTGGCGTGATTAGGCGGGCGGTTGAAAAGGCGCTTGTTGGCACAAATTTGGTTGCAGAATTTGAGTTTAAGAACGAAGACGAAAAAGAATGGAAGGGTTTCAGCCCAGAAAATGATGATAGCCCAAGGCGAACGGGCTTTTATTCCACTTTTGCTGAGAAAATTCAGGGCGGACAGAGTTTTAAAGCCACTGTTTCAAGCGAAAAGGAAAACGAGAAAATTGTCTCTCCTGCCGAGTATCAAAAGAAGGGGATTGAAATTATCAATATGCCCGACTTCTCAACAATAAAAGGCGACGAAAAGCCTAAGAACAGGCCGGGAAGATTCTATTTTGACCAATCTGGCGACAGCCTTTTGCACGAGGTTGAAATAAATGTTGAAAAAAACAGAGAAGAAAAGCCTTCTGGGAGGTTTGAAGAGGAAACTTTTTTGACCAACAGAAGCGAAGAGATAAAAATTGTTGGGGTTGTGTTTAAAACATACATAATAGCTGAATACAAAGATAGCATTTATGTTATTGACCAACACGCCATGCATG
This sequence comes from uncultured Clostridia bacterium, assembly GCA_947626155.1. Lineage (GTDB taxonomy): Bacteria > Bacillota > Clostridia > Christensenellales > UBA1242 > Caccovivens. The sequence continues at coordinate 2,162 of CANQRC010000050.1, forward strand.
AAAGACAACTTTTTGACAAGTTGAAGGCAGAAATTGAGCAGAATAATGTGTCTAAGCAGGGGCTTTTGGCGCCTTATAAGGTCGTTTTGGCAGGCGAGGACAAGGAAATTTTTGAGAGCAGGCTTGAAAACCTCAAAAAAATTGGTTTCGAGTTTTCTTTTGACGGCAAAGATTACTTTGTGAGCGCCGTTCCTTTTGTTATTTCGGGGATTAACCTTGAAAAATTTATTGAGGAAGTTTTGAAAGAGGGCGTTTTGGCAGAGAGAACTGCAAGCGGGCTTGTGAACGAAAAACTTTGTCAAACGGCGTGCAAACACGCAATCAGGGCGGGCGACAGCATTGGAACTGACGAAATTTTGTATTTGATTGACAAAATAAATGACGGCGTGGCGCTTTGTCCTCACGGCAGGCCAATTGTTGTGAAAATCACCAAAAAAGAACTTGAAAAGATGTTTAAAAGGACCTTGTAATGAAAAAAGTTGTCTTTATTTTGGGCCCGACGGCGGTTGGAAAATCTGAATTTGGAATTTGCGTGGCAAAGAAGTTTAATGGCGAAATTATCTCCGCCGATAGCGTTCAAATTTACAAGGGGCTTGACATTGGCTCGGCAAAAATTGACGACATGAAAGGCGTTGTGCATCACGGGATTGACATCTTGGAGCCGAACGAAAATTTTTCCGTCTATGATTTTGTGGAATATTCAAAGCAGAAGATTGACGAAATTTCCGCGAGGGGAAAACTTCCAATTATTGTTGGCGGAACGGGGCTTTATGTTAGGGCGCTGACGGAGGGATACAACCTTGGCGGCGCGCCAAAAGATGAGGCTTTGCGCAAAAATTTGGAGGAAGAGGCAGCAAAATTTGGTCTGGAACATATTTATGAGAAGCTAAAAAAACTTAATCCCGAGATGGCGGAAAAAACGGACAAAAACAACAAGGTGAGGCTTATTAGGGCAGTTGAAATTTGTCTTTCAAAGGGCGAAAAGGCAAAAAATGAAGTGACAATTGAGCCGCTTTTGTTGGCGCTAAACATGGACCGCGAAAAGATTTACGAAAAGATAAACAGGCGCGTGGATGTCATGTTTCAGCAGGGGCTTTTGGAGGAAGTTGAGGCGCTTCTTGCAAGGGGCGTTTCAAGAGATTGCCAATCCATGCGCGCAATAGGTTATAAAGAGGTTTTGGATTATCTTGACGGCAAAACTGACCTTGAAACCGCAAAGGAACTGATAAAACAGCACAGCCGAAATTACGCCAAAAGGCAACTGACATTTTTGCGCGGAATGAACTGCCAAACTGTGGATGTTTCAAATTTTGAAAGGGCAAAAAAAGAAGTTTTTGAGATAATAGAGAGGTGGCTATGAACGAATTAGAAGAAATTGAAAAAATTGAAGAGAGCCTGATGCCAACTTTCAAGGAAATTGAAAGGGTGGCGCTTTTTAACCAGAAAAAGGTGCTTGAAGCGTTCCAAGAAATTGGGGTGACAACATCTCATTTTGTTGGCACAACGGGCTATGGCTACACTGACAAGGGCAGGGACGACTTTGCGAGGATTATGGCAAAGGTTTTTGGCACTGAGGACGCCATTTGTTCGCCACACCTCACGTGCGGAACGCACACAATTGCCACGGCACTCTATGGGCTTCTTCGCCCCGGCGACACAATGCTTTCAATCACCGGGGAACTTTATGACACCCTCCACGACACGCTTTTTGGGCAGGACAACGGCAGCTTGGAAAGTTTGGGCGTTAGATTTGAATTTATTGACCTGAAAGGCGACGAATTTGACGAGAGGCAAATCTTGGATTTTGTAAGAAAAAACCAGCCTAGGGTGGTGTTTGTTCAAAAGTCAAGGGGCTATTCAAGCCGAAAAGCGCTTTCTGTGGACAAAATGAAGCCAATTTTTGAGAAGATTAAGGCGCTTAGCCCAAATTCTTTTATTTTGATTGACAACTGCTATGGCGAATTTGTGGAGACCAAAGAGCCAACCCAGGTTGGAGCGGATGTTTGCGTCGGCTCTTTCATCAAAAATGTGGGAGGCTCTCTTGCGCCAACGGGAGGCTATATTGTTGGCACAAAAGAGGCTATTTCAAAAATAGAAAACCGCTTCACTTGCCCTTCGCTTGGGCGGGAAACGGGTTCTTATGAGGCGGGTTACAGGCTGTTTTATCAAGGACTTTTTCTTGCGCCACACATTGTTAGTCAGGCGCTTAAAGGCGGATATTTGATTGGCGAAGTTATGAAAAGAAAAGGCTTCAAAGTGATTCCTGAGGCGGACGAGAAGTGTTTTGACATAATTAGGTCGGTTGTTTTTGACACGGAAGACCAACTTGTGGACTTTGTTAGGCTCATTCAAAAACTTTCGCCTGTGGACAGCAGTTTTGTTCCAACGCCTTATCCTATGGCGGGCTACACCACAAATGTGATAATGGCTGCCGGCACTTTTGTTGAGGGTGCGTCGCTTGAACTTTCTTGCGACAGCCCAATCAAAAAGCCTTACATTGCCTATTTTCAAGGCGGAATAACATATGAGCAGCTTAAAATTTTGGCAATTGAACTTATGAAAAAATATTGATAACATACACCTCGGCGCGCCTGCATAAAATGTGTTATGGCAAAATCTTACAAAATGCAGGCTTTTAAAAACGGGCTGAAATTTTCCTGTCAAAACGCAATAAGGGAAAACAAAATCAAACTGATTGTTTGCCTTGTTTTGGTTTTGGCGTCAATTTGCGCTGGTGTTGTTGTGGCGGTCAAGGCGAAAAACGCATACGAACTTGGCAGGCTTCAAGACATAAATTTGCAAAGTTTTTATGACGGATTTGCTCTCTCTTCTTCGGCTTTTTTCCTAAGATGTTTTTCACTTTTTTTGAATTTGGCAATTTTAACTGCGCTTGCCTTTGCGCCAAAACTTTCTTTTTTAGCATACATTTTGTTCGGCTATCGTGCATATTTGTTTGGGCTAAATTTTTCGCTCATCATCATTTTTTATGGCATTGGCTCAATTTTCACCGCAGTTGTGATTGTGCTGCCGTGCCAAATGGTCACACTCCTTTTTTTGATTTTATATTTTTTAATCCTAACTTGCATAAATCAAAACGCGAAAAAATATGGCTATTGCGAGACCAACAAATTTGTTTTCATTTTGGCGGGATTTTTAATTTTGATTGCGTTAAATTTGATTGAAACCCTGCTTTTAATCTTTCTGAACGGCAAAGTTATCATGGTGATTTGATTTGAATAAAAAAACTTCTTTTGAAAAAACTAAGCCAAAAGGAGTTTTTATTTTATGAGGAAATTTTGGACATCTTGTGTATTATGCATATTGGCTGCCACAATATTTTGTGGTGGTATGCAAACTTCCGCCGTTGCGCAGGCTCAGACAACCGGCCTTGACTTTTCAAGCAAAAGCGCACTTTTGATGGAATATGACAGCGGCGAAATTTTGTTTTCGAAGGATTCCACTCAGCGTTTGCCGGTTGCAAGCATGGTGAAAATGATGACAATTCTCATCGCGCTAGAAGAACTTGAAGCGGGCAATATTGCGCTTGACACAAAAATCACAACCACTGAAAACGCGTCGAGTATGGGAGGGTCTCAGGTGTTTTTGGACCCATTTGTTGACTATACTTTCGAAGACCTTTTGAAGTCGGTCATCATG
>CANQRC010000051.1 GCA_947626155.1 uncultured Clostridia bacterium
GGGGCAAGTAGACTATGATTTTATTCATTTTTGCCCACAAATTGCTGGCAAACACGCCGAGTGTAGGCTCTATTTAAACTTGAAGCCGGAAAATTCGTGGCAAGTTGCAGACAGCCTTGTGAAGAGGTGCAAGGCAGAGGGGCTTTCGCTGTATGGCAAGTTTTGGACTTTGGGGTCGGACAGAAGTGACTCATTTTTGGTTTACACATCTTTTAAAAATGTGGAGAGAATGGTTGAAATTTTGGAGGACATTCGCAAAGAGAACCCAGAACTGTTTGAGGGTGCTGAAAAAATGAACCCGTTTGTGTGCAAAGTTAATTCATTTATTGGCTATGGCGACGAGCCGCAATATATGCACTCTTCTTTCAATGAAGAAAGGGCAAAGGCTGTCGACGAATTCTTTGGAGATTTGATTGCCAATGAGTATAAGGCAATTGGGAACTTTTCTGGAAAGGTGACCACAAGCCAGGGTGAGGTTTTGGGGCTTAGAGAGTATTTGATTTACAGAATTAGGTCAGAATTTGCAAGTAAGGTGAGCCAGTGTTACAACGACGCCGTGAACGGCAATGTCTCTGAGGAATTTGCTGACCCTACAAGAAGAAAAAGCCTTGTGGAATTTTATGACAAACTTAGAAAGGCTTGCAGAACTGGCCTTCCAGAGTATATAACCAAGCAATTTGAGACTTTGGCGGACAAGGCAATTGAAAGCTTGAAACTTGGCAAAAAGCCTATAATGGGTCAAGTGAAAATAAAGAGTCAAAGGTTAGAAATTTTTTCTGATGGCGTGCAAAACAGCGTGAAATATTTTATAAAACAAAAGGGCTATGCGGAATATCCAATTGGGCTGAGCGATTATGATTTGAGTGAAAAGTTGTTTAAGGTGTTTGGAAGCGAGGAAAGGCTGAAACAACAAATTACAAGAGAGAATATCAAGCCTTATTGTGACAAGCACCACATTTCAATTGACCATCCATGCTTGAATTTGGAAAACGAAAAAATTCTTTAAAAAAACGAACCTAGCGTTCGTTTTTTTTGTTTTTATAACTGTTATGATTTAATAACTATTTATATGATTTTAAAGCTTTAAAGATGTCGTATTTAAACATATTTATGTCAAGGTCCATGCACACGGTGGCGTTTGGGGTTCGGTTGAAGTCTATGTCAATGTAGCCATAATTTTCAGTTTCGGTCTTATAATATTTAACCTCAATAAACGCCTTTTCTTGCTTGACAAATTCTGGGTGGGTGAGATAGTAGATGGCACAAGCGTCATGCACGGCAGCGCCAAGTTTTCCAACGTGGAAATCTCGATATCCGTTAAACATTTTGCTGAAAGTGTTTCCAGTTTCGTTGCATTCTTTAAACTTTTTGATGTCTTGTTTGTCTAAATAGGTAAAATGCCCAAGCTCCATTGGAATCATCACAATAGGAATTCCGCTTTTGAAGACAACTTCGCTTGCCTCGGGGTCATAGCCGGTGTTGAAAGATTTATATGGCTTGCCATATATTTTTTCTTTTGTGCCGCTTTCAAAAATAACTTCCTTAATAAGGCTTTTGCAGTCAGGATATTTCAAAATCATCTTTGCAATGTTTGTCATTGGACCGATGCTTACAATTGAAGTGTTTCCCTTATTCTTTTTGAGCGTTTGATACATGACATCACACGCTTCGCCGTCAACGCATTTGCGGGTGATTTTGTTTCTGTTGTATTTATATTTTCCAAGCCCCATCTTGCCCTGGGCGGAAGGGGCGTACTCTGGCTCACGGTTTAAAGGCTTTGCAGCACCTTTTGCAACGGGAACATCTTTGTCAAGGATGTCTAACAAATGAAGCGCATTTTGAGTTATGTTTTCAATGGGGCTATTTCCGCCAGCGGAGCAGATTAAGTCAACTTCAAGTTCTTCGCATGAGAGAGCATACATAAGGGCGATGGCATCATCAACGCCGGGGTCAGTGTCTATTATAATTTTTTGTTTCATAAAATTTCCTTTTGTCTTGTGGATTTTATATTATATTGTAACATATTTTTTGGTTTATGTGCAAGGGATTTTGGGTTAAAACATATACATTATATGGTGTATTATGTTGCATACTACACCATATAATGTGTAGTATGCAATGGGTTTAAGATGATGAGATTCTTCACTTCACTTCGTTTCGTTCAGAATGACAGCGAAAGGTGGAATGACAAGAGGAAGAGATTCTTCCGCTTCGCGTCAGAATGACAGCAGAGAGGCGGGATGACAAGAGGAAGAGATTCTTCACTGCGTTGCGCTTGTTCAGAATGACAGCGAGAGAGCAAAGAGTGGCAGAGGACAAAATTAGTTGTTTTTCGCTAAAAACTTTCATTTTTAAACAAATTTGTTATGCTAGAATTTTTGCGAAGGAGTTGTTATGCAAGTTAAAAGTCGTGTTCACAACAAATGTTTGTATGTGCTTTTGTGCGGGGAGTTGGATGAACATTCCGCTTCCTACACCAGGCTTACTTTAGATGAAATTTTTGATAAACCTAACTTTGAGAAAATCATTATTGACCTTTCCGAACTTTCTTTTATGGACAGCACGGGAATTGGCGTTTTGATTGGGCGCTACAAAAGAATGAGGGAAAAAGACATTCCTATTTACATCACAAACCCTTCCTCTCATGCCGAAAAGATTTTTAAGATGACCGGGCTTTATGACATTATGCCCAAAATTGTTTAAGGAGTTTTTATGAAATATTCAAATTTTATGGAAGTCACTTTTAAGGCTTTATCTGTGAACGAGGGCTTCGCGCGCGTTTGCGTGGCGTCCTTTTGCGTGCAACTGAACCCTTCTGTGGACGAAATCACCGACATCAAAACTGCCGTTTCTGAGGCGGTGACAAATTGCGTTGTTCACGCCTACCCAACGTCGGTTAAGGGGGATGTGATTTTGCGCTGCGAACTTGAGGATGACATGGTGACAATCACCGTTTCCGACAAGGGCGTGGGCATTAAGGATGTTGAAAAGGCGCGCGAGCCGTTTTACACCTCAAAACCTTCTTCGGAGCGCTCGGGGATGGGCTTCACCGTGATGGAAAGCTTTATGGACGACGTTCAAGTTACGTCGAACAGTTTTGGCACGACCGTTCGCATGACCAAGAAAATTTGCGAGCCTGTCGCAGTTAAGGTGGGCTGATGTTGGGGCAGGATGAGACCCTCGAACTTATCAAAAAAGCCCAATCTGGCGACGAACTTGCAAAGGAAACATTGGTTAAGGAAAATTCCCCACTAATTAAGAGCGTGATTAGGTGGTTTAAGGACAAAGGCGTTGAAAATGACGACCTCTTTCAACTTGGCTGCCTCGGGTTTTTGAAGGCAATCAACAATTTTGACCTCTCTTTTAACGTGAAATTTTCCACCTATGTTGTGCCGATGATTGTGGGCGAGATAAAGCGCTTCATGCGTGACGATGGCGCGGTTAAGGTTTCGAGGGCAATTAAGGGGCTTAATCTTAAAATCAACAAATTTTCCGACCAATTTTTTGCGGAAAATGGTCGAAAAGCCACCATTGGCGAAATTGCAAAACATTTTAAGATAAGTGAGCAAGACGTGGTTTTGGCAATGGACAGCGCGAAGATGCCCGTTTCTCTTTACACGCCGTTTGACGACGGCGAGGAGGACGGATTGACTTTTATTGACCGCTATGACAGCCAGGAAAACGAAAATTTTGTGGACAAATTCGCCCTAAACGACATCATAAACAAGCTTGAAGAGCGTGACAAAAAAATCATTTTGATGAGATATTTTTACGACAAAACGCAAAGCGAAATTGCCAAGCGCTTGGGCGTTTCGCAGGTTCAGGTTTCGCGCCTTGAAAACAAGATTTTGGAAAATATTAAGAAAAAATTGGAGGGATAAATTAAGAAATATTGGAAGGATAAAAAAGAAAAGGGCTGAGTTTACAGTCCTTTTTCATATTTTGTATTTTGATTTTTTGGGGCGGGGCAATCAATTCCAAATTGGGCAAAATATTCGGTTGGAGACATCTCGGTGATTTGGTAAACGCTGTCTGGAACAAAGCTGATTGAGTCATATTTTTCCTCATAAGTGCCTGACAGAACGAAATCTCCAATTTTTATATACAACAATTGGTCGGGGCCGGTGAGTTGGCCAGTGGAAGTTCTGCCATAAGTATTCAGCCAGCATCCAACTGTGCCCATTTTGGTTTGGAAAAGGTCATAAACTCTGCCATTTTCCCACTGATTTGAAAGATAGTGCATGGATTTTGTGTCTTTGCTGTTTGGCGCAAAAATTTCGCCTGCTTGAAAAACTTCTTCTCCAAATGAGGTGTCAAAATTTTTGATGTCAATTGCCGCAAACAGTTGCTGAACAAGGTCTTTGGAATAACATTGGAAGTTTGGCAGATTGGAAATTTGTTGTTTTAGCAGATTTGTGTCAAGATTTTCAAAAAAATGTTTCCAATTTTTGGTGGTTATGTTGGCGCATTTTTCTTCTAGTGAGGCGGTCTGCGAAAGGTCCTTGCTAACAAGTTTGTAGTCAGTTACAAATTCGGCGACCTCCTCGGGAGGGGTTGTGCCGTCGTAGTAGAGCGCCGCCAAAGTTGCCGCATCAATAACTTCCAAGCCAACATATGGTTGGTAGCCCCATCCTTGCATAATGGTTTCGGTTGTTGCATATGGGTTCTCATAAGCATCTCCAAGCCCTATGCAATGGCATAGTTCGTGGAGGGCTATAAATTTAAGCCTGGTGACATCTTCTTCAAACATGGAACTTTGTACATCTATGGTTGAACTGTATAACTCGTAGCCGTCAATTTTGTTGTAAGAATTTGCCAAATATGATTTGGTCGTGGCCAGAGCCGCTCTATTTCCAATTAAGTTATCCTTGCTGTTTATGTTTATGTTAAATTTGTTTTTTATGTCTTCTTCGTTTGGAGCATATTCCATTTTAAAAACATAGTTTGGGTTGACAACCTCAAAAAATTCGTTCAATTCCTCCACTGCACTATCAAAGGCAACGTGGGCAATTAGGTTTGCGTCAAAGCAGACATTTACCTTTATTGGTGTATTTTTTTTGCAAGGCATACGATTTATGTCGTTGCACCAATCAGGCGTAAGCAAGAACATTTCTTGTTCGCTGGAATATATTTTTGTCAAGCGCTTTTTTATTGTTTCTTGGTCTGGAAGAGGGCAAACCTCGATTTTGATTTGATTTATGACGCTACCACAAAAAACACCACAAGTTGCGGTGAAAATTGCTAATGGCAAAACTACATTTTTGAAAACATTCAATTTTAAAACTTTTTTCATTTGTTTTTCTCCAATTTCTGAGGATAGAATACCATGTTTTTGCTTGGCAGTCAAGAGTGAATTTTTTAAATTTTTCAAATTTTAAGCCGCAAAAAGTGAGATTTTCCTTTGAAACTTCACCATTTTTCTTTTTTTTAAAAAAGTTTGCAATTTTTCTTGACATTTTTCTTAAATTATAATAAAATGGTTGAGCATGGTGGTTGACGGAGTGTGGCTCAGTTGGTAGAGCGCGCGGTTTGGGACCGTGAGGTCGGGGGTTCGAGACCCTCCACTCCGACCAGCAAACAGTTGTTTGCCTTGCAGTTGGGCCTTTAGCTCAGTTGGTTAGAGCGACCGGCTCATAACCGGTTGGTCCGCGGTTCGAGTCCGTGAAGGCCCACCAAATTTAAAAAGTTTGGAAATCTGCTTGCTTTTTACAAAAAATTTGTGCTAAGATAGTGCTTGTTGAAGCATTTAGGCGACTTGGCTCGGTAGTTCAGTTGGTTAGAACGCCAGCCTGTCACGCTGGAGGT
>CANQRC010000052.1 GCA_947626155.1 uncultured Clostridia bacterium
GCAACAAGTTTTCCGCGGCTGAAAAGATAAGCAATGTCAAGTTCGCTGAAAATAGGAATTTTTCTTTGCTCAAAATTTTCCAAAAGCGCATTCCCTTGGCACTTTATACCCGGGCTGACCACAACAAAATCATAGTCCTGTTTTTCTGGCTCTCTTTCAAAGCCAACGTACTCACGCGTGGCAATGTTGTCGTCATAAAAACTTATGTGCGCCTTGTGCTTTTTCAAAAGATTTATCACGGCTCGTCCACTGTCGCCAAGCCCATACACCAAAACATTTTTGTTCTTTACTCTCATTTCCCTTGCCCTTGGCTAAATTCCAACGGCAAGAACTCCTGCAAGAACACCAATGCAAACTGCCGCGGTCACTACTATATATACTACGACAATTCTGTTTTCATGCACTCCTTTTTTCTCGAAATGGTGGTGAAGCGGCGCCATCAAAAACACCCTTCTCTTTGTCCGTTTATAATGCAAAACTTGAATGATGTCAGAAAGCGCCGAAAGCACAAACATGATGCCCATGATTGGCAAAAGAAGTTCGAGGCCGGACAAAACTGCGGTTATTCCAATAAAGCCGCCAAGCGCAAGCGAGCCTGTGTCGCCCATAAAAATTTTGGCAGGAAAACAGTTGAAAAGCAAAAAGCCCAAAAGCGCGCCGCTCATTCCAAAGCAGAGCAGCGCCAAATTTTGAAACTCCGCCGTGCCAAAGCAAGAGAGAATGACGCCAAAAACCAAACAATAAACAAAGCAAACGCCGCCCGCAAGCCCGTCAAGGCCGTCGGTGAGGTTCACGCTGTTCACCGTTGCCACCATCACCAAAATTATCAGCGGAATTATCAGCCAGCCCACATCAAATTCAAAAGAGAAAAATCTCAGGCTCGTGTAGCCAGACATATAACAAAACGCCGCAATCACAAGCGCAATTCCAACTTGTCCAACAATTTTTTGATAGGGTTTAAGCCCCTCGTTGTGGTGATTGTAAATTTTCAAAAAGTCGTCCAAAAATCCAAGCAAGGCATAGCAAAATGTCACCGCCAGCGCAAACCACGCCAAAAAAGTGTTGTATTTAAGCATAAAACACGCGGAAAAAAGCGTTGTTATCAAAAAAATCAGCCCGCCCATGGTTGGCGTTCCCTCTTTTGACTTGTGCTTGTCCACATATTGAAGAATGCTTTGCGAGGCTTTAAGTCTTTTGCAAAGCGTAAGCACAACGGGTGCAATTAGCGTCGCAAAACAAAGGCAAAAAAGCCCACAAATCAAAAATCTTATTGTCATGACAACTCCTTTTGACCTCTTGCCGAATTGATGTAAGAATAAATCACGTCAAAATCATTATATGGAACTTTCACGCCTTTTATTTCCTGATATTTCTCCGCGCCCTTGCCGGCAATCACAATTATGTCGCCGCTGCGCGCCAAATTTATCGTCTTAATTATTGCCGTCTTTCGGTCAGGTTCAACAAAGTGGAAACGCTTCATTCCGCCCTCAATCTCTTTTATTATGTCCATTTCCTCCTCAAAACGCGGATTGTCGTCGGTCAGGCAGACAAAATCGGCATTGTCCTCGGCAATTTTTCCCATTTTTGCGCGCTTGTCGCGGTCTCTGTTTCCGCCGCAGCCAAACACCACAAAAACCTTTTTGTCGGTGAGCGCACGCGCCGTTGTAAGCACATTCATAAGCCCGTCTGGCGAATGTGCATAGTCCACAACAACAAATTTTCCTTCCACATTAAACACATTAAATCTGCCCTCAACCGGGTTGATGAAATTCAGCCCAAGCGCAAGGCTTTTGCTATCCAGCCCCAGCACCTTGCACACAGAAAGCGCGGCTAGTGAGTTGTAAACATTATATTTTCCAATTAAATTTGTCTTGATATCAATCACGTCGTCGCACACATTTGCCACAAAGCGCGTTCCGGTCATGGCGCAAAAAATATCTATTGCAAAAGTGTCGCATGGCGTGTAAATTCCATAAGTTTGATAAGGCACTTTGCAGTGCGGCAGAAAATTGGAGATGCAGTTGTCGTCGGCACAAACAATTGCCCTCTTCATGTGCTTAGGCGTGAAAAAAGAAAGTTTTGTGCTTGCATAAGCGTCAAAAGTCTTGAAATAGTCCAGATGGTCCTGCGTTATGTTTGTCAAAACCCCAACATCAAACAAAATGCCGTCAATTCGCTTTTGGTCAATTGCGTGGGCGGAGACCTCCATGACAACATATTCCACGCCCGCATCCAGCATATCCCTAAAAGTCTTGTGCAAGAAGTCGGCATCCGGCGTTGTGAGTGGGCAGTCATAAGTTTTCCCGCCATAAACCACTCCGCTTGTGCCAATAATCCCCACTTTTTTGCCGTTTCGTTTCAGCATTTCTCCAATGACATAAGAAGTGGTCGTTTTGCCATTTGTCCCCGTTATGCCAACAATTTTAAGTTGGTCGCACGCACGCCCATAAAAGTTTGCACACGCCCTGGCAAAGTCGCCGCGCGCATCCTTTGTTTTAACAACCTTTTCATTCCCCAAGTCAAAGTAAGAAAAACAGACCTCGGCGCCGTTTTTTATGGCAATTTCACACCTTTCAAGCGCAGTTTTCTTGTCAGTGGAAAAGCAAAAATAGGCGTCGCCCGCCGCGGCCTTTTCGCACTCTCTACACACATTTGAAATCTCTACATCCTCAAATTTTTTCACGCCCAAAACAAGTTCTTTTAAATGCATAACGCCCTCCAAATTAAAATATGAAGTATTTTAATATGTAGCAGCCCAATTTGAACCGCAGCGACAATATAAGTGAAAATCTGACAAAAATTTTGTCACTTTTTCACGCTCTCAGAAAAGTCCTGAAACACCCTTATTGCGTCGCTGTCAAAGGTGGTGATGAGGTTTTCTTTTTCCTCCATTTCGTCTTCGCTTTGGGTGAGAATTGCGTCCAAAATCTCAGGGAATTTTATCTCTTTAAAGAGGTAAAACGCCAGTGAGCCCGGAATTGTGTTCACTTCGTTCACAAACAGTGTTTTTGCCGCCTCGTCATACAAAAAGTCCACCCTCACAACGCCTTTGCAGTCCAAGATTTTGTAAACCTGCTCGGTGAGCGCCTTAACTTTTCTGGCAAGTGCGCGCTCAACCTCTTTGTTTGCGCCGCCGCGCTGAATATATTTGTTTTCAAAAGTGAAAATCTCGTCTTTTTTTGTCACCTCCACGGCGGAAGAGACAAAATATTCTTTATGGAAGCGAAAGCACGCACAATTAAACTCCCTCAAATTTTCAACCAATTTTTCAACCAAAACTTTGGTGTCAAAGGAGAACGCAAGTTCAACCGCGTCATCAAATTCACCCTCGTCGTGACAAACCGAAATTCCAATGCTGCTGCCAAGGTTTGCCGGCTTGACAATAAGTGGAAATTTTATGTGTTTCAGCACCCTCGCGCGGTCATATGAACACTTGTTAAAATAAACATATTCTGGCGTTTGAATGTTGTTTGCCTTCAAAATGTCTTTCATGACCACTTTGTCCATGCAGACGGCGGCGGACATCACCCCTGAGGCGGAACAAGGCACTTCGCACGCCTCAAAAATTCCCGAAAGGCAGCCGTCCTCGCCCACTCGCCCGTGGCAACAGTTCAGCACCACACCAACATCGCAGAAATGGACAAATTTGTTTTTCTTTTTGGCAAGCAAAATTTTCTCACCCAAAAGAAAGGTCACCTGTTTTGCGCCCTTAACATATTTTCTAAAATTTTGATAAATACTGAGGTCCGACAAGTTGTCGCCAACCCACCAAATGCCGTTTTTGTCTATGTAAACCAAGATTGGCTCATAATTTTTAGGCAAAAACCTCACCGCCTGCAGTGCGGTTATCACCGAAATGTCATGCTCCACGCTCTTTCCGCCATAAACAACCAAACACTTTTTTCTCATACAAACTCCTAAGAGAATATATGATTTTTTGTGCCTTATGGTGTTACTTTTCTTTTGGAGAAAAGAAAAGTAACCAAAAGAAAATCAAATAATTTTCTTCTTTTACCCCGCTCGCTCTGCTATCATTCTGCTCTCCGCTGTCATTCTGCATTGCGAAGCAATCTCGCTGACGGGCTTACGGGCGTCGGCGCTACAGAGCGCAGCGCAGTGAAGAATCTCAACCTCTTTGCAGTCATTCTGTCCTTTGCTGTCATTCTGAGCGGAACGAAGTGAAGTGAAGTGAAGAATCTCAAACCTATTATACAACAAAAAAAGACAGGCGTAGTCGGCCTGCCTTTTTTGTTTTATTCTTTTAGTCACCAAAACATTTGTCACATTTTGTTGTGTAGGTTTTTGGTTCATAACTTGTTGCTTGAGCGTTGCCACCAATGATATCTTCATGGCCATCAACACAATTTATGTCATAACCAAAACCAAAACCCTTTTTCATTCCTCCATATGCATAAACATCACCTTTGTGCAAAGTTCCATCACCATCGACAATATAGCAATTCTCCGCAACACAGTATCGGTAAACTGGAGAATCATCGTTTACAGTTCCTTCATCTGTTGCACAACCAGCAAGCCCCATTGTTGCCCAAAAACCAATGCCAGCGAGCGCACAAGCCATTAAATTTTTACCTATTTTTTTCATATTCTTATCTCCTTTTATGCAAATATTTTACCACAAAACAACTTCCTTGTCAATACCCAATTTTGATCTTTAGAGAGTTTTTATTGGATGGAACATTTGTCTTTCCAAAAGGTGTGACGAAAATTGGAAACGTCATGATTACATGGCGTTTTTTTATAAAAAAAACGACACCACTTCTCCACACCCCAAAAGACATGACATAAAAAAAGACTGAAATCAATCAGTCTTTTCCCTTATTCTTTTCCTCCTCCGATTATTTGTGCTTCCACTTCCGCAGCCACCTTCAAGTGAGCCTTAACATCTGCTCCTTTGATATCTGCAAAATAACGATTCCACATAATATCTTTGCTTTCAAGCACAACTTGTCCATGTGCCTTGACATCCGCAGTCTGCATATCTTTTGCAAAAAAATAATTTGCTTCTGGATCTTTGCTGTCTAGCACAATTTGTTCATGAGCTTTAATATCCGCTCCCCTGACCCAACTTGCAAACCAGCAATTCCACTTTGGATCTTTGCTATCAAGCACAACCTGTTCATGTGCTTTAACATCTGCCCCTCTTACCGCCATTGCAAAACAAGTATTTATTCTCAAATCTTTGCTATCAAGCACAACTTTGGCGTGAGCTTTTTTATCCGAACCTCTGACATATGCTGCATATAAATAACTTGCTTCTGCATCATTGAGTTCCAAAATTAACTTTTCTGTATCTTTAACAATTGAACTTTTAGGATTTTTCTTTGCAAGCTCACTTGCTTTTTGAATAAGTTCTCTATATTTTTCTTCCATAAATTCCTCCAAAATTTTATTTTCAATATCAGTATAACATGGGGGGAGGATTTGTCAATACTTTTTTGAAAATTTTTTAAAAAATCTTTAAAAATGAAAAAAAATAAAAAAAGCAGAGACGTTACATCTCTGTTTTTTTTACAATTCAAATAGTTTAAAGTTTAGTTATTTGTTTTGGTCTTAATATTTCTTGAGAACTTTCGCTCTCTCAATCGACTTGTCACTCTTTAAAAGGAGGTGATCCAGCGGCACCTTCCGATACCGCTACCTTGTTATG
>CANQRC010000053.1 GCA_947626155.1 uncultured Clostridia bacterium
ACAGGCTGATTGAGGACTTTATGGTTTTGGCAAACGAAACAATTGCGGCTCATTTTCATAAGAGGGGAGTGCCATTTGTTTACAGGGTGCATGAAGCGCCAACAAGAGAAAAAATTCTTTCAGTTTGTGACTTTTTGAAAGGAATTGGCGTGAAATTTCCAAAAATTCCTGAAGATGATGTAAAGCCAATTTATTTTCAGGAAATTTTGGACGGCGTGGAAAATTCCAACACAAAAGATGTTGTAAACAAGGTGGTGCTTAGGTCCATGCAGAAGGCGGTTTATGCAAATCAGGACAAGGGGCATTTTGGCTTGGCACTTACTGACTACTGCCACTTCACTTCGCCAATTAGAAGATATCCTGACCTGACAATTCATAGAATTATTAAAGAGTGGCTTCACAGTGGCAAAAAATTCAGCCAGACAAGGCTTGAAGAACTTGAAGACTTTACTTATGACGCGTCGATGCAGTCTTCCGCCTGCGAGAGAAACGCAGATTTTGCCGAGAGGGATGTTGACGACCTTTGGAAGGCTTATCTTATGAAAGACCGCGTTGGGCAGGAGTTTGACGCAACAATTTCTTCAGTCACAAATTTCGGGATTTTTGTGGCTCTTGAAAACACGGTTGAGGGGCTTGTGAAGATTGATGACTTGCCAGACGACACATATCTTTTTTTGGAGAAGCAACTAAAACTTAAAGGGGCAGGGCACGTCTATTCAATTGGCGACAAAGTTAAGGTGGTGCTGACGAATGTGAATTTGAACACTCGCAACCTTGATTTTAAGATTACCGAGTAGCCTGTTTTGGGCAGAAAATATGCAAAAATGACCAATTTTTGGCTAAAATTTTAAAAAAAACGCAAAAAATTTTGATTTTTTTGCAAAATGGTATTGAAAAATCAAAAATAAGGTGTTATAATAGGAGAGGAAATGAAGGTTATATCAAACAATAAGAAGGCATTCTTTGATTTCTTCGTTTCAGACTTGGTTGAGGCTGGAATTGTGCTGGAAGGTTGTGAAGTCAAGTCGGTAAGAGAAGGCGGGGCAAGTTTGAGGGACAGTTTTGTTGTTATTAAAGGCGGCGAAATGTTCTTGAAAAATGCCTACATCAAATCTTACGAAAAGTCAACTTCCTTTAAGCCAGACGAAAGACGAACAAGAAAATTGCTTTTAAACAAAAGCGAAATTCAAAAGTTTGAAAGGCTGGTTAAAGAAAAGGGGTTCACCATTGTTGCCACAAAGATTTACTTCAATAAAGCAAACAAGGTGAAAGTGGAAGTTGGGCTTGCAAAGGGCAAAAAACTTTACGACAAAAGACAATCTCTCAAGGAAAAGCAACAAAAGCGAGACATGGAAAGATTGGCTTAAACGGGGACGATTTTGGTTTCGACGGGGACAAGTGCAAAATATGTAAAGCGTGTGGTGGCTGCCCGACACCTTAAACAGGACAATGCGAAATAAACGCAGACAAAAATGACAATGTTGTTTCTTACAATAACTTTGCTTTTGCAGCCTAGTTTAGGAAGAAATGACGACCTGATTGAATTATTCAATCTGTCCACCTTTAAACTTGCCATTTAAAGATTGGGCATCAACTTAGGCAAAAACTTTATGATGAGTTGTTCTTGCAGTCATAAAAAATCTTAAGAAATAGTTTTTAAAACTTGTTTATGGGTTCATTAAAAACGAAATTAAAGCATAAACTAAACACGTAGAAAGATATTTTGAATTGTTTTCGGACGAGGGTTCAATTCCCTCCGTCTCCACCAAAGTTTGAGATTGTTTGAAACTTTCACGCACAAAAAAGCGAAAAAAGTTGAAAAAAACTTTGAAAAAAACAAAAAAGGAAGGTAATTTGCTATGTTTAATTCTCTTTTGAATGCAATTGTTGGAAGTTCTAGCACAGACAGTTTGATCTTAAACATCCTCATTATTCTTGGCGTTGTTGTTGCTGGGGCGCTTGTTCTTTACCTTTTGTGGGAAATTGTTGCATACACCATTGCAAAAGCAAAAAAATCTGAGGGCCAAAAAGAAAACAAAGCTCCAGAACTTGGAAAGAAAGAAAACCACAAAAAGGATGGTGTTGTCGTTGTAGATTACAGCATTGACACTGTTCCAGCAAAGGTTGAGGAGCAAAAAGGAGCTGTTGAAGAAAGCTTGATAGACGAAAACAAAATGGAAGAAGTAAGCGAAGTTAAGGCTGAGGAAGAAAAACAAGCTGTTGACGCTCAAGCTGAACAAGAAAGACTTGACAGACGTGCTTACTTGGAAGCAAGAAGACAAGAAATTCTTCGCAGAATGCAGGCTGACATGGAAAACGAAGAAGCCGAAGAAAATGAAGAAGAGGCTGAGCAAGAAGTTGAAGTTGAAAAGGTTGAAGAGCCACAGGCAGAAGCACAAGAGCCTGCTCCACAACCTGACAACTTAGAAGAAGAAAGAAATGCTCTTAACGCTGAGAAGGCAAGATATGAGGCCATGGTTAAAGAACTTGAAGCCGCTAAACAAGCCCTTGCAAATCAGGCTCAGGAGCAACCTAAGGTTGAAACCAGAGTAGAGACAAGAGTTGAGACAGTTGTTGAAAACCTCACTTTGGAAGAACTTAAAGAAAGACTTGCTGCCGCTGAAGAGCGCCTTAGAGTTACTGAAAAAGAATTTAAACAATGCAAAAAAGAATATATTCCACTCCGCAGAGTTTGGCATACTCATGAAAAAGACGAGAAGAAACTCAGAAGAAAAGAAGCACTTGTTGCTAAGCAAAAGGTTGTGCTTTATGGAGTTAACAACTACGCAGATATTGACGAAGAAAAGGCTAAGAAACTTGCTGAAGACCTTGACCTCTTGGACGGACTTAAACTTTCTGTTCAACACTGCGAAGAAGTTATGAAGAAGAATGAAGAAAGATATCCTTATCTTGAAAGAATGTATGGCGTTTTGAAACTCCGCAACGACGAACTTAAAGCAGACATTGCAAAATATAGAGAAGAAATTGAGAGAATTGAAAACGAACAAAACGAACAAAACGGAGAAAATGAATAAAAACAAAAATAAAAAACCGCTAAAAAACAGCGGTTTTTTTGTTATTTTTTTAAATTCCACGCAATTTTCTTAATTTTTTTAACAATTCTTGCTTTGTTTTCATAATTTTTTCTTGTTGCAGGCTGTTTGGATTTTTTAACATTTCATCATCCAGCTGATCAATCATTTGTTTATAAAATTTTATTTGTTTTTCTTTTGACACTTCCATGTTTTTATTTTAATATAAGTGCCGTCGCAAAAGCAAACAAAAAGCACAAAATTTTGTTTTTAGTTTAAATTCTTTTGTAAATTATTTAATGTTTGATATAATAATAAATATGGAAAAACCTTTTTGTAACACAATAGAACAAACTTTTGATAGTTTGCAGACTTCCGCTGCGGGGCTTTCCACTGCCGAAAGCAAGACTAGGCTGGAAAAAAATGGTAAAAACACTCTTGTTGAAAAAAAGAAGAAGAGTGCTTTTATCAAATTTCTAAGTCAATTTAAAGAAATTCTGATAATGGTTTTGCTTGTCAGCGCGGTTGTCTCAATTGTGATTGGCGCGGTGGAACACTCTGTGAACGAGTTTATTGACGCGGCAATAATTTTTATTGTTGTGCTTTTTAATGCCGTCATTGGCTTTTTACAAGAGCAGAAAAGTGAAAAGGCCATGGACGCGCTAAAAAACATGACAAAACCTTACTGCACAGTTATTAGAAACAACAAGATTTTGAAGATTAAGTCAGAGGAACTTGTGGTGGGCGATGTTGTTGTGCTTGAAGCGGGCGACATTGTGCCAGCAGATTTGAGGCTGTTTGAAAGTAATTCCTTGAAAATTGAAGAAAGTGCGCTGACGGGCGAGAGCGTTCCTGTTGAAAAAGATTGCCTTTCTGTGCTTGGCGAAAATGCCGTTTTGGGCGATAGAATAAACATGGCATTTATGGGAAGCACCGTCACCTACGGCAGGGGCAAGGGCGTTGTTGTTGCCACGGGCATGAACACCGAAATGGGAAAAATTGCCTCGGCTCTCTCCGAAATGGACGACACCGTGACGCCACTTACAAAAAGATTGAAGTCAACAAGTGTAATTTTAACGATTATTGTGCTTGCTGTGTGCTTGGTTGTGTTTATTGTGGAAATTGCTCTTGGAATGGGGCAGGGAGATGTTTGGACGAGGATTTTCTCCGCCTTTTCTATGGCAACTGCCATTGCGGTGTGTGCAATTCCAGAGGGTTTGCCTGCTTGCAACACTGTCACGCTGTCTTTAGGCGTTAAGAGGATGAGCGAGCAGAGGGCAATTGTTAAAACCTTGCCTGCGGTTGAAACGCTTGGCAGCACCGAAGTGATTTGCTCAGACAAAACCGGAACTTTGACACTCAACAAAATGACCGTTCAAAAGGTGTTTTACTTTGGCGAAAACTGCGAAGAAATAAATGGACTGAAATTTGAAAGTGTTGCTGGCGGAAACGCGGTTGACAGCGTGGTCACGCTTGACAAATTGGAAAAAATCAGCCAAGACAAGTTTGAAAAAGACAAAACGCTCACATATCTTATGAGATGTATGTTGCTTTGCAACGACACCAAAGTGAGAATTGAGGACGACAAACTTGAAAGCATTGGAGACCCAACCGAAATTGCTTTGGTGCATTATGGCTATAAATTTGGCTTTAATAAAGAGAATGTTGACGGCAAATTTCCTCGCTTAAATGAAATTCCTTTTGACAGCGACAGAAAACTTATGACCACTTTCAACGAGGTTGACGGCGAAAATGTGGTTTACACCAAGGGCGCAGTTGACAACATTCTAAACCGCTGCACAAGGGTTTTGGACAACGGCAAAATTAGAAAAATCACTCAAAAAGACAAGGAAGAAATCTTAAACAAAAACACCGAATTTGCCTCTATTGCACTTCGTTGTTTGGGGTTTGCCTACAAAACTGTTGAAAAAATTGGAAAACCTACCAGCGAGAACACCGAAAACGACCTCATTTTCTTGGGGCTAGTGGGCATGATTGACCCTCCAAGAGAGGAAGTTAAGGATGCCATTAAAACCTGCAAGCAGGCGGGCATCACCACAATTATGATAACCGG
>CANQRC010000054.1 GCA_947626155.1 uncultured Clostridia bacterium
AAACGACCTTAAATGGTGGCTTCATTTTTTCCATTGCACGAATTTGCATATTTGATGTCTGCGTTCTCATCAAAATGTTGTCCGTGATGTAAAAACTGTCCTGCATATCACGTGCTGGGTGATTTTTGGGCACGTTCAAAGCCTCAAAGTTGTAGTAATCAGTTTCAACCTCAGGCCCTTGAATAACGGTGAAGCCCATTTCAACGCAAATTTCAATGAACTTGTTGTTGAAGCGCGTTAAAGGATGCAAAGCCCCACGCTTTGTGCCTTTGCTTGGCTCGGTTATGTCAACCTTTTCCTTTTCCATTTCCGCCAAAAGGCTTGCTTCTTCAAGGGTTTTGAACCTTTTTTCAAGTGCAGCCTCCAAACTTTCCCTCACCTTGTTTGCAAGAGAGCCGACTTCTTTTCTATCTTCTGGCGCAACGTCCTTCATTCCGCGCAAAATTTGAGTCAGTTGCCCCGTCTTGCCAAGGTATTTGACCCTAATTTCGTCAAGAATTTTCAAATCTTGTGCGCCCTCAATTTCTTTTGTGCCGTCATTTAAGATTGCTTCAAGTTTTTCTTTCATCATGTCTCCTTTTAAAACAAAAAAATCGCCCGCATTAGGACGATTTAATCGTGTTACCACCTAATTTCACACAAAAAGTGCCTCATTGCGACTTTTACGCAAGCCCAGCGTCACCCCTACTGCCGTTTCAAGGTGCAACTCGAAAAGTGAACTTCAATTTTTTGTTTCTGCGCGGCTTTCACCTGCCCGCGCTCTCTGTGAGAAACCTCAAAAACCTACTCTCTTTTCTCAAACGTCTTTACAATTAACTGCATTTTATCACATCAAGTTTAATATTGTCAACTTTTTATCAAAAAATTTGCCAAAAAAAGTGGATTATGCTAAAATTTTGCTATGAACGCGCCTTTTGGAGAGGATTTAACCTCCTATAACAAACTTGTCATCACAAATTCTGCCTCATTAAAGAGACAAACAATTTATTATTTTCTTAAAACAAGCGGCTTTTCCGAACATCACATAAAACTCCTTAGAAACAACCCAAATTCGCTGCTTTTGAACGGAAAATTTGTCACCACGCGCGAAAAAATTTGTGACGGAGATGTTTTGTTTGTGCTAAAAAATCCAAACAAGCCCACAAACATTTCCCCTTGTGACGGCACGCTTAAAATTTTGTATGAAGATGAAGACTATTTGATTGTGGACAAACCTCACAACCTTTCTTGCACGCCCTCGCGTTCTCATTTTTACAACAATTTGGGCGGTCAAATTTGCAAATATATGTGGCAAAAGGACAAAAATTTTGTGCTTAGGATTGTCAATCGGCTGGACAGAGAGACCGCTGGCGTTGTGATTGTGGCAAAAAATATTGAGGCGCGAAACAACATTCAAGATGTTTACAAAGAATATTACGCCCTCTGCGAGGGAAAATTTGAAGAGGAAAATTTCACAATATCCGCCCCAATTTTGACGCTTGAAAGTGGCGGCATAAACGAAAGAAAGAGAGTGGTCTCCCCGAGCGGCAAGCCCGCCACAACCTATGTGACAGTGTTGAAAAACGGCGAGCCTTCACTTGTGAGGCTTGTTTTGGAAACCGGCAGAACACACCAAATTCGCGTTCATCTCTCCTCAATTGGACACCCTCTTGTTGGCGACACAATCTACAACCCTGCTGCAAAAGAAACCGACTTTGCTCGGCTGCTACTGAAAAAAATTGAATTTACACATTTTAGGACAAAAGAGCGAATTTGCGCGACGTCCTCCTTTGAAATTTAGCCTTTTCGCCAAAAATAATCCCTTAAAATTTGTTTAAATTATGTATAATTTTGTGAGAGTTTGCCACAATATTATCACAAGGTGTTTGCGCCTTGAAAAAGGGAGGTATAGGCTATGTTTGGAAGAAAAAAGGCTAAAAGTCAAGCAAAAAGCGTTGAACAAAACAATGCTTCAGCAAAGTCCACTTCTGCAAAAACAACTTCTAAGGCGTCCAGCAAAAAGACAACAGGAAGTTGCAGTGGAAAGAAGTCAAGTTCTGCAAAGGCTTGCAACTAGTCAACCTATCCAAAGTTTAAGGCTCACGTTTTAGTGGGTCTTTTACTTAAAAAAACAAGGGACGCCTCATGCGCCCCTCTTTTATTTTGTTAATTTTTACTTTTTGCTTGGCTTTTTTGCTGGTGCTTTGCTCTGCTCTTCGTCAAGAAGGTCATAGTATTCGTCAAAAACATCCATTGCAACTTTTTCGTCTGTTTCAACCATCAAAACAGGCTCTTCGCCCTGTGTTTCGTCAACATAGAACACAATTGCCTCGTCGTCCTGAACATTTTCAATTTTGTCAATTGGTTTCAAAACGCAATACAACTTGTCGTTGTGTGGAATAACGGCAATTTGCTCAAAAGACAACCTTCTTCCATTGGCGTCCATAAGCACAATTGGATCTTTGTTGTTTTCATCCATTAAAACATCAATAATATTGACTGGCTCTTCTTGTGGCACATTTTTTGAAGCCTCTTCAATTTTTTGAACTTTTTTCTTATCCATAAAAAATCTCCTTTACTTTTTGTCAAGATAGTCTTGCAGTATTATTTGCGCAGAAACTTTGTCCAAAAACTCTTTTCTTTTTTGCCAAGTCACCTTTGCCTCTTTAAGCAGTTCTTCAGCCTCGAAAGAAGTGTATCTTTCGTCTTGAAACGCCACTTTTGCGCCTGTTTTAGCTTGAAGTTTGGCGGCGAAATCTCTTACAACTTCGCACATCTCCCCCTCCGAGCCATCACTTTGAAGTGGCAAGCCAAAAACAACGGTGTCAACGCTTTTGTCAGAGACAAGTTTGGCAAAATATTCAAGGTCTTTTTCCTCAGTTTGAGTTTTGTAAATGTGGTCGGCAGTGGCAATGGTGGAAGTCAAGTCTGAAAAAGCCACCCCTATCCTCGCTTTGCCATAGTCCAAACACATTTTTCTTGAATACTGCATATCTAACCAATATTATTTTATCTAATTAAAAGAAAATAGTCAAACATTTTGCAAACAAACTTGAAAATTTCAAAAAATTATTTACATTCAAACAAATTTTTGCCACTCGAAACGGAAACTGTCAGCGGAACCGCAAAGTTGCAGACGTTTTCCATGCTTGATTTTAGGATTTGTTTAACCTTTTCAACCTCGTCACGTGGCGCGTCCACAATAAGTTCGTCGTGAATTTGCAAAATCACGTGGCTTCTCATGCCTTCCATGCGCCTTGAAACCTCAATCATGGCCATTTTGATGATGTCTGACGCCGTGCCTTGAAGCGGCATATTCATTGCCACACGCTCGCCAAACTTTCTTATGTTGGCGTTTGAGGATTTAATTTCTGGAATGTGCCTAATCCTGCCAAAATATGAGCGAATAAAACTGTTTTTGTGCGCAAATTCAACATTCGCGTCCATAAAGGTTTTTATTTTTGGATATCTGTCAAAATAACTTTCAATATATTGCCTTGCCTTAAAGCGCGAGGTCTTGATGTTCTGCGAAAGCCCAAAATCACTTATGCCATAAATTATGCCAAAATTCACCGCCTTGGCATCTCGCCTTTGGGAAGAAGTGACCTCTTCAACCGGCACGCCAAAAATTTCGCTTGCGGTTTTTGTGTGAATGTCAATGCCGCGCCTATAAGCCTCAATCATGCTGTCTTCGTTTGCCAAATTTGCAAGAAGCCTAAGTTCAATTTGATTGTAATCCGCCGAAATAATCTCGCCGTCAGCATATTTTGAAATGAAAATTTTTCTAAGATTCTTCCCCTCTTCGTCGCGCGTTGGAATGTTTTGCATATTTGGGTCGGAGCTTGAGAGCCTGCCCGTGGAAGTGAGCGTTTGATTGAAAACGGTGTGAATGACGTCGCCGGAAGTTTGGCAGATGTTTTTGTAAACGTTTATATAAGTGCTGATAAGTTTGCTGATTTTCCTGTAAGAGATAATAAGCTCAACAATTTCGTGCTGCCACCTGATGTCGTCCAAAACGGCAAAACTTGTGGACTGCTTTTTGTTGTTGAAAGATTTCAGCCCAAGTTTATCAAACAAAATTGCCGCAACCTGTTTTGGCGAATTTATGTTGAACTCCTCGCCAGCAAGAGCGTAAATTTGTTCGGTCAGGTTTGAAAGTTCGCCGTTATATTTTTGGCTTAATGTTTCAAGCATATCTTTATCAACCTTAAAGCCCTCGTTTTCCATCGACCACAAAACTTTCACAAGAGGAATTTCAATGTCGGTGTAAATTTTGTTCACCTGCTGCTCCTGCATCTGCTTTTCAAGAAGTTCCCTCTCGCCGAAGAATTCGTTCACCTCGCTTGACGCCTGTTTAGGAAGCCCCGCAAAGAGAACATATCTTGCAATGTCCAAATCAAAAAAGTTTTCAAGCGAAATACCAAGCCCGCTCAAAAACGCCATGTCCGCCTTGGAATTTTCGGTGAGTTTCAAAACGGATGCGTTCTCAAAAATTGGTTTCAAAATTTTTAAAACGTCTTCAATTTCAACCGTCTGCGAAAAAAGGTCAACCTCTTTTTTGAGGAAATAAATCTCCTGCCCGTTCACGGCGAATTCAAGCTTTTTAAGGTCATAAGCAAAGGCGTTTTTCACTTTTTTTGACAGCGCTTCAATGTCCGAAAGCGTTTCAAGGCAAATTCTTGCCGCCTGCTGCCTCTTTGAGTGAACGCCCTCGCCAAAAATGTCTTTTCGGTTGGTCAAGCTTCTAAAATCCCACGCCTCAAAAAAGTCTTTCAACTCCTGCGAAAAAGGAAAATCAAAGCACAAATCCTCAATTTTGTAGTCAATTTCACAGTCAGTTTTGATTGTCGCCAAAGTTTTTGACAAAAACGCCATGTCTTTGCCGGCTGCCAACTTTTCGTTCAATTTGCCCGTCACTTCGTCAAGGTGGTCATAGATATTTTCCACTGTTTGGTATTTTTCAAGAAGCGAAAGCGCGGTTTTTTCGCCCACACCCATAACGCCCGGAATGTTGTCGGAAGTGTCGCCCATAAGCCCCTTGAGGTCAGTTATTCCGCATGGCGCAAGGTGGTATTTTTCATAAAGCGCCGCCGCA
>CANQRC010000055.1 GCA_947626155.1 uncultured Clostridia bacterium
CTTGTGGTTCGTTTTGCCCTGCGGACAAAAGCATCGCTTTTATGCTTGTTTTCGCCTTCTTTTGCGCCGAATGAAAACCGCGCTACGCTGGCGGTTTTGCGCAATCGCCCTTGCGAAGTGGGGCGCTGAGGGGTTGGGACAGACACCATTTCCGTGACGCGGACACAAAAAAACAGCAGAAATGCTGTTTTTTAACCGCTACTTCAATGGTTTCTCATCTCAGTCCTCTTCCATGTAGGTGATTTTTAATTTGTGCTTGCCGGGCAAAGCCCTACGCTCGCAAAATTAAAAATTGATTGGAGGCGAAAACAAGCGCCTCAAAGCCCCGCCGGCTGTCATCCTGAGCGAAGCCGAAAGATCTCAAACCTATTAAATGCCATAATTGGACGACAAACAAGAGGGTCGTTTGTAGGGGGTCTGGGGAGAATTGGAACTCCCCAGCGTCTTTCTTTGTTTCCCTTTCTTTCTAGCGCATAGAAAGAAAGTGGATAAAGTGGTTTGAGATTCTTCCTCTCCGCTTCGCTCCGCGTCAGAATGACAGCATAAAAGGCAGAATGACAGCATAATAGCGCTTAGAATGACAGCATAATAGCGCTTAGAATGACAGCGGAGGCACATGACAGTGGGGAAGACAATAAGGGCGTATTGTCATTTTTTGGCGGGGACAAGCATATTGTTTTCTTATGAAAAATGTTATTTGCACTTTTAACGGCAGGCGCGCTTTTGTCAATTTGGCAATTGTTTTTATGCTTATTTTTGTGTCTTGTTTTGCGGTTTTTGGCGTGAACAACACCGCTTCTTCAAAAATTTACAATGGAGTTTATTACAGCGGAAATGAAAATTCCAACAAGGTTTCTTTGATGATAAATGTTTATTGGGGAACGGAATTTTTGGACGAAATGCTTGAAATTCTCGCCGAAAATGAGGTGACTACAACCTTTTTTGTTGGCGGAACTTGGGCGGTTCAAGAGAGCGAAATGTTGGAAAAAATCCACAAAGCGGGACACGAAATTGGGAATCACGGCTATCATCACAAGGACCAGGGCAAACTTTCCGCCGAGAAAAACCGCGAGGAAATTGAAAACACACACAAGCTTGTCAAGGGTCTCATTGGGGTGGACATGAATTTGTTTGCTCCGCCAAGCGGCTCTTACAACAAAAAGACGGTTGAAATTGCAAATGAACTTGGCTACAAAACCATCATGTGGACGGACGGCCGCGACACCATTGATTGGCGCGACAAAGACAGCGAAATCATCTATCAAAGGGCGGTTAAAAACTGCAAGGGCGGGGATTTTGTGCTTATGCACCCAACCGAGGCCACAAAAAATGCACTGGACAGAATTATTAAAACTTTGAAGTCTCAGGGCTTTGTTTTGACAACCGTTAGTGACAATTTATCTTAAAATTAGTTTTTTTTGCCCCAAATATGTTTGTCAATTTTTGCATTTTATGTTATTATTAAAGTGTATAATTATAATTGGACTTATGGGGGCTTTTAAATGGCTGTTTACAAATTGAGTTCTAATAAAAAATCAAACAAACACAATGTCAAAAAAATTGTTGGCTTTTCTTTGATTGTTGCGGCATCAGTTTTGTTCTTCTTTTTGACGGGAATTGTGGGCGTTTTCCAAACCTTTGCGCTTGGAATTTTTGGCGTTTTTGGGTTTCCACTTTCAATTGCCATGTTCATAATTGGGCTTGCGCTTGTAAATAACCGAAAATATGTTATGTCCGTCAAATACACCGTTTGTTTGTGTTTGGCAATTTTCTTTGCGCTTTGCATTCTTCAACTTGCAATTGTGGGCAGCGGAAAAAACGTGACTTTTGGTGACTATTTGGCAAAAAATTATCTTAATAAATGGACTGCTGGCGGAATTTTAATTGGATTTTTCACAACAATTTTGCTTTATGCCGCAAGCGTCTATGGGGCTTATATTATCAGCTGCGCAGGGCTTATCATTTGCGTGGCGCTGCTTTTGGACAGCCTCAACTTTTTGAAGAAAGAGAAAAAAGAGGACGAGCCTATTTCGCTTCAAATTAAAGAGCAGAAAAAGGTGAGTGAAAACCAAACTCTTTCTCGCATTCAGGAGCAGGCAAAAGAATCTCAAAATGTTGTTTTAGCGGGCAATTTGAAAGAGGAAGAAAAGAAAGAGCAGCCAAAGATAGAGCCTCCAAAGCCAAAAACTGCCAAGCAAATTTTGGGGCTTGACAGAAAGAGAAATTATGCCTACGAATTTGAAAATAAGCCGGAAGTGAGGACGGCTGAAAAACAAGAGGTTGAAAAGCAAGAACCTGAGAAGCCAAAATCTTTGCGCGAACAAATTTTGACGCCACCAAAAATCAATTTGGACGAATATTTTAAGGACATTAGAAACCAGCCTCCACAAAACAGCGAAGTTCAGGAAAATGTTTCTGCCCTAAAAGAGCCAGAGCCAATTTATCATGAGGACGAATTCAAGCCAGACACTCAGCCATTAATCAGGCGACCACTTCCTGAGGTGAAGGCGGAGGAGCTTGTGAATGTGGCTGACAGCATTTTGCAAGAGGCAATTCAGGAAGAGAAGGACGAGAACCCAGAAATTTATGAGAACCCTCTTGACAACTTGCCAGAGCGTGACAATGGCGGAAACTTCTCTTCGCGCGGAGAAAACACAAGAGAAAACTTCTCGCGAGATGATTTTTCTAGGGACAACTTCTCTCGTGACAACTTTTCAAGAGAAAATGATGCGGAAAATTTTGACGAAAGCGAAGAGGGCGAAGATGAGGGCGAAAGCCAACAGCCTTCGCAGCAGCCAAGAGAATTTGGTCGCGACTTTGGCCGTGACCGCGGAGATTTTTCGCGGGATAGAGAGACATTTAGACAGAGCGTGAACGACAATTTTGAAAGAAACAACCACTCCGCAAGCAGTTTTGAGGACCGCGACGCAAGAAATGAATTTACAAGAAACATGGACACAATTTCAGCAAGAAACGGCTCTCAACTTAGGGAGCAGATGAGGCTTGAGCCGGAAGAAGAGCCTGAAGTGGAAGAGCCGTATGTTTATGAAAAGCCTCCAATTGACTTTATCACCACTCAAAGCGTGGATTTGTCAACTTTGAACCGAGATGTGGAGCAAAAGCGCGTGCTTTTGGAGGACACACTTGGCACTTTTGGCGTTCCTGCAAAGGTGCAGGGCGTTATTGTTGGGCCAGCCGTTACAAGATATGAACTTGAAATGCCACAGGGCGTTTCGGTTTCAAAAATCAAAAACCGCGCCGACGACATTGCACTTTATCTCGCCGCAGAAGGCTCAATTAGAATTGAAGCGCCTGTGCCTGGAAAAAGCGTTGTTGGAATTGAAGTTCCAAACTCCTCAATTGCCACAATAAGCCTTAAAGATGTGCTTGTTTCAAAAGAATTTACCCAAAATCCTTCTCCACTTACTTTTGCAATTGGAAAGGACATCACGGGGCAAACAATTTGCGGAAATATGCAAAAACTTACTCACCTTTTGGTGGCAGGCTCAACGGGTTCGGGAAAGAGCGTTTGCTTGAACTCAATAATTCTTTCAATCATCTACAAAGCCTCGCCGGAAGAAGTGAAAATTATTTTGATTGACCCTAAACGCGTGGAATTTTCTTCTTATGAAGCGCTTCCACACCTCATCATGCCAAAAATTGTGTGCGACACTCAAAAGGCCATCAACACTCTTGGCTGGGCAGTGGGCGAAATGGAAAGAAGATTTGAAGTTTTGGGGCAGGCGAGAGTTAAAAACATTGACGAATTCAACCAAAGCCCAGATGTTTTGGCAGGAAAAGTGAAGAAAATGCCATTTATTGTGATTATTGTGGACGAACTTGCCGACCTTATGATGACCGGAAAGAAGGAAGTTGAGGAAAAAGTCTGCCGCTTGGCGCAAAAATCTCGTGCCGCAGGAATTCACCTTATTCTTGCAACGCAAAGGCCATCTGTGGATGTCATCACTGGGCTTATTAAAAGCAACTTCCCATCCCGAATTGCGTTTGCCGTTACAAGCGCGGTTGACAGCATGACCATTTTGGATAGAGTGGGCGCGGAAAAACTGCTTGGCAAGGGCGATATGCTTTATTATCCTATTGGCGCACAAGAGCCAAGGCGTGTTCAGGGCTGCTTTGTGACGACGAACGAGACAAACAAGATTGTGGACTATGTTCGTGACAACAACAAGCCAATTTTTGACAGGGAAATTGAGCAGCAAATTGAGAATCCAAATAAGGGCAACGGAAACGGCAATTCAACCTACAACACGGATATGGACGAACTTTTGCCACAGGCTTTGAAGGCGTCAATTGACTGTGGGCAGGCCTCGGCAACCATGATTAGAAGAAGATTTGCTATTGGCTACCCTCGTGCGGCAAGAATTATTGACCAAATGGAGGCAGGCGGCTATATTTCAAGCGCCGACGGGCCAAAGGGGCGAACTGTTTACATCACAAGAGAAGAATTTGAGCAACTTTTTGGAGATGTTGATTAACTTTTAGAGGGAATTTTTATGAACAAAAGTGTAAAGGAAATTAAGGTTTCGGCAATTTCGCTGGGGTGCGACAAAAACAGGGTTGACCTTGAAAAAATGCTGTTTAAACTTAAAAACAACGGCTTTCAAATTGTTGAAAACGAAGAGGAAGCGGATGTTGTCATTGTGAACACCTGCGCTTTTATCACTCCGGCAAAGGAGGAGGCGCTTGACAACATTTTTAGGATGTGCGTTTTGAAAGAAAAGGGCATAATTGAAAAAGTTGTTGTCACGGGCTGCCTTGCCCAGAGGCACAAGGGCGAACTTTTGAAGGAAATTCCAGAAGTTGACGCCTATTTGGACGCCAAAGAAAACGACCAAATTTGCGAGGTGATTGAGGGGCTTTACGGCATTAAAGGCGCTAAGAAAAACGCGGCAAAAGGGCGAATTTTTACAAGCCGAGGAAGTTATGCCTATTTGAAGATTGCCGAGGGGTGCAGCAACGCTTGTTCTTACTGCACAATTCCAAGGATTAAGGG
>CANQRC010000056.1 GCA_947626155.1 uncultured Clostridia bacterium
ACCACAACGCTCAACACCATAAAAGGAATTTTTGACGGCATCTTTCCAATTCTTCTCACCTTGCTGACCGCCGTGGGTGGAAGCGTTTCTGTTGGCATTTTTCAGCCAGCAGTGGCGCTTATGAGCAGCGTTATTGTGTCTTTTATAACCTATATCCTTCTTCCGCTTTTCATCTTCTCAATTGTGTTTTCAATTGTGGGCAACCTTTCAAATAACGTGAGGCTAGACCATTTTGTGGCGTTTTTGCACTCGGCGTTCAAGTGGGCAATTGGCCTTTGCTTTACAATTTTTTTGGGGTTTGTCAGCATTCAAGGAATTATGGCTGGCGCGGTTGACGGGCTTTCAATAAGAACCGCCAAATTTGCCATAAAAAGTTATATTCCAATTGTTGGCGGCTATGTTTCAGATGGACTTTCGGTGATTATGGCAAGCAGTGTGCTTATCAAAAACGCGGTTGGCGGAGTTGGGCTGTTTCTGCTTCTGTCAAGCATAATTTCGCCAATATTAAACATTGTCATCTTCATGCTTGCAATGAAGTTTATGGCAGGAATCATAGAGCCAATTGGTGACAAAAAAATTGCATCTTTTATCAGTGACCTTTCAAAAAGCCTTTCGCTTCTTGTGGCGCTTTTGGTGGCGGTTTCGTTTATGTATTTGGTGCTTACGGGGCTTGTTTGCGCCAGCGCAAATCTTGTTTAGGGAGGTGGTGTTATCAACGCGGTATCTTCTTGGCTTTTGGGAATAACTTGCATGATTCTTCTAAGCGTTCTCTCAGAGTTCGTGCTTCCCGAGGGGCAAATAAACAAATATACAAAGGTGATTTTTTCGTTTTGCATTCTGCTTGTTATCATCATGCCGCTTCCAAAACTTTTTGGAAAAGATTTTGACTTATCAAAGTTTTTTGGCTCGGACGCCACTTTGCAAGAAAACTATCTTGAACAAATAAATTTGGACAAACTTTCCGCCATTCAAGAGGACCTCTCAAAAGACATTGAAGAGGCAGGGCTAAAAAATGTTGTTGTGTCAATAAACGCAAACATCTTTGGGGAAAATTTGGAGATTTACTCGTGTTTTGTCGATTTACGCGATATTGAATTTTCGCCAAATTTCAAAAGTAAAGATAAAGTGAGCGCAAAACTAAAAATTCTTGACTTAATTGAGGGCTATGACCTTTTAAAGGATGTGGAGGTTAAATTTGATGAATAAGTTAAAACAAATTTTTGACAAGTGCAAACAAATAAAACATTTTTATGTTTATGTGGCAGTTTTTATTGGGCTTTTGATTTGCATTTTCTATTTTGCAGTCAATTTTAAAAGCCCTTCGACACAAACTGACCAAAACGACATTCCTTCGACAGAAGATTACACTAGCGCCGTGGAATATGTAAACGACCTTGAAAATAAACTTGAAAATGTATTGGCAAAGATATCTGGCGTGAGGAGTGTGAGCGTTTTGATTTGCCTAGAGAGCGGCTTTTCATATGAATATGCCACCGACAAGGAAACAAAAACAACTTACACCGGCGGGCAGGAAATCACGGTGACATCTGAGCGAGTGCTTACGGTTGGGGACAAGCCTGTGGTTGAGAAAAAAATCTATCCAGAAATAAAGGGGGTGGTGATTGTTGCAAAAGGCTCGGAAGATTTTAGCGTGAAAATGAAGATTTTGGAGGCGACAGAGACAATCTTGCAAATAGAAAGCGAAAACATAACAATTTTATCTTAAAAGGAGTTTAAAATGAAAAAGAAAACAAAAATTATTATTCTAACGCTTATGGTGGTGCTGCTTGGGGTGACGGGATATTTGAACATTGTGTTAAACAATTCGGTTAAAGAGACAAACACTCAGGTGACAACAACAAGTTATTTTACTTCCTACAAAAATGATAGGCAAAGCACAAGGGACCAAGAGCTTTTGTATTATGATGCAATACTTGACAGCTCTTCTTCCTCAGAGGCCGCCAAACAAGCGGCAGAGGATGCCAAACTTGGCCTTGTGAAGAACATGGAAAAAGAACTTGCCGTTGAGGGACTTATCCGCGCGCAAGGATATTCTGACTGCGTGATTTCAATCACAGACAGCAAAGTGAACGTTGTTGTTAAGGCTTTAAGCCTCACTCAAAACGAAGTTGACAAAATTTGCGCCATTGTTGTTGAGGAACTTAAAACACAAGTGAGAAATATTGTAATATTTTCCGTGCAATAGTTTGCAAAACTCTTTAAAATGTGCTAAAATAGGCTATATAGTTTAAGGAGAAACTTTTATGGCAACAAAAACAGAACAAGCAAACAACGGAAAAATCACGCTTGACAGAAAAATTTTGGTCTCAATCATAAACCTTGCGGCAAAGGAAATTCACGGCGTTTACAGCGTAACAAACACAAATCGTCCGTGGTATAAAAAACTTTTCAACAAATATGACGACGGGGTGGAGATTAAATTTGAGAAAAACGGCGCGCTTACCGTTGACGTTTATGTGAATGTTTACATTGGCGTCAGCGTGCCTGATATTGCCTACCGCGTGCAGGAAAATATCAGAAATTCGCTTGCAACAATGGTTGCTTTAAAGCCGCTTAAAATAAACATCCACGTTCTTCAAGTGGAATGTGACGCAGAGGTTCAAGATGCGTAAAGATGCAAGAGAAAATGCTTTTAAGCTTATCTTCGAGGGGCTTTTTCATGAGTGCGACCCGCTTCTTTCAGAGGAAAATTTAACTCCTCTCAAAAAAGAGGAAGATGAAAAATTTTTCTCTTCCATCATGGAAAGTTTCAACGCTCACAAGGACGAACTTAAAACAAAAATAGAAAAACATCTCAAAAATTTTGAGTATGACCGAGTTTTTAAGATTGACCTTGCGCTTATTGAACTTGCGCTAACAGAAATTTTGTATTGCAACACTCCAAAAGCGGTTGCAATAAACGAGGCGCTTGAACTTTCAAAACTTTACAGCACCGAAAAATCCAAAAAGTTTATAAACGGGGTGCTTTCGGCAATTCTAAACGAAAATGGCTAATTATATTATAACTGTCACAAAATTTAATAACATTGTTAAAGATATTTTTAACAGCGAGGAACTTCTCCATAACATAAAAATTGTTGGAGAAGTTTTTGGCATTTCTTCAAGCAAACAGGCCACATATTTTTCCCTCAAAGACGAGGAAAGCACGCTTCCGTGCGTGACGTTTTTGCCCCAAATTATGGACGGAATATCTGAGGGGAAACAGGTTGTTTTAACTGGCTCGCCAAACTTTTACGCAAAGTCGGGCAGGTTTAATTTTGTTGTCAACAAAGTTGAGCCTTATGGCGAGGGGATTTTGTATCAGCGCTTTGTTGAACTTAAAAACAAACTTGAAAAAGAGGGGCTTTTTGATGTTGCGCACAAAAAACAAATTCCAAGCCTGGTGAAAAGAATTGGCGTGGTCACCTCAAAAGACGGGGCGGTGATTCAGGACATAAAAAACGTGTCTTGGCGAAGAGACCCCCAAATTGACATTGTGCTTTATGACACAAAAGTTCAGGGCAACGGCGCGGAAAATGAAATTGCCAAAGGCATCCAATTTTTCTCACATTATGACGGCGTGGATGTTGTGGTTGTGGCAAGAGGCGGCGGCAGTTTGGAGGATTTGGCGGCTTACAACACCGAGGTTGTTGCGCGTGCCACATTTGAGTGCCAAAAGCCCATTGTTTCGGCAGTTGGGCATGAAACAGATTTTACAATAATTGACTTTGTCTCAGACCTAAGAGCGCCCACGCCAAGTGCCGCGGCAGAGCTTCTTACCAAAGACACAAAAAATGTTTTTGCCTCGCTGAAAAAAGATGTTTTGCGCGTTCAAAGGCTGCTTGAAGACTATGTCGCTGACAAAAACTTCCAATTTCAAAACGACAAACGCTTGCTTATCAGTTTTATGGAGGATTTTTGCGAGGACAGGCTTTCAAACTTGGAAAAACTTAGGCTTTCGCTTGCCTCAAAACTTGAAAATTTTGTCACAAAGGCAGATTTTGACCTAAAACTTAAACTTGCAAGGCTGGACAAACTCAATCCGCTTGACATTTTGAGGCTTGGCTATGCTAAAATAGAGGAAAATGGCAGACCAATTTCAAAAATAGCCGAAATTTTGGGAAATGAAGTGGAAATAAATATGCTTGACGGACAAATTTTGGCGGAAATTAAGGAGAAGAAAATATGACATATGAAGATGCTATAAAAGAAATTGAAGAGATTATTTTGAAACTTGAAAACGGAAATCTTCCGCTTGCCGAGGCGCAAACGCTTTTTGAGAGGGCAAGTGAGCTTTCAAAATTTGCTCAGGAGGAACTTAAAAAGACCACCGGCAAACTTTATCAAATTAAAAAAGACTTGGAGCAGGAGGAAGAAGTATGAAACTTGGAAAATTGCTTGGCACAAGAATAAAAGAAACTCCAAATGGGGCAAACTTAAAAAGCCACATTTTGCTTTTGCGTGCCGGCTACATAAAGCAGATAAGCGCAGGGATTTTTTCTCTTTTGCCACCTGCGCAAAGGGTTAGTTTAAAAATTCAAGACATCATCCGCGACGAAATGAACAAGGTTGGCGGACAGGAAGTTTTGTTTCCTGTTGTTATGCCACGCGAAATTTGGGACATGAGCGGAAGATATTCTTCAATCAAAAGCGAAATGGCGCGTCTGAAAGACCGCGCAGGTCACGACATGGTGCTTGGAATGACCCACGAAGAAGCGGCAGTCTTCACGGCTATGAACAATGTTACAAGCCACGAAGATTTGCCACTTATGGTCTATCAAATTCAAACCAAATTCCGTGACGAACCTCGCGCGCGCGGCGGGCTTATTCGCGCAAGAGAG
>CANQRC010000057.1 GCA_947626155.1 uncultured Clostridia bacterium
TGGTCGCGAAGAGGCGAAAACAAGCGTCAAAGCGATGCTTTTGTCCGCAGGACAAAACGAGCCCTCAGCGCAGTTTTCGCCACCAAGACGGGCTTTCACACTCTTAAATCCCGCCATAAAATTTTGGAGAGAAAGGGCTTTGCCTGCTCTTCAAAATTTTATGGCACTTCTACCGACGAAAAATGTCCAGCGGAATTTTTCGAGGTGCGGAAGGGGGCTCGCGGGGGAAACGAATTTTAGCGGTTAGAAAAAACACAGCACGGCTGTGTTTTTTTCGTGTCCGCGTTAAGAAATTCTAGTGTCCCCCGCGCTAGAAGCCTAAACTTATCAGCAGCGCTCTATTTATTTCCTTCATCTTTTTTTCGTCAATGGACGTTATTTTTTCTTTGAGACGCCTCTTGTCCAGCGTTCTTATTTGTTCCAGAAGCACCACTGAATTTTTAGGCAAGTGGTAGTCCTCTGACGAGAGTTCAATATGGGTTGGCAGTTTCGCCTTGGAAAGTTGGCTTGTTATGGCAGAGACAATCACTGTTGGCGAATATTTGTTTCCAACATCATTTTGAATTATAAGCACGGGACGCGTTCCGCCTTGCTCACTCCCAACAACGGGGCTGAGGTCGGCAAAATATATTTCTCCCCTTTTAACAACTGTCTCCATCAAACCTACCAATCAAATTTTGTGCGTCAAAAAGATCAGCAAGTTCCAAAACAGATAAATCCTGATAAACTTGCGTCATCTCTTCTGCGGATTTGGCATAAGCCTCCTCCATTTTCATTCTATGTTCGTCGCCCTCAAAAGTTGTAAGCAGAACATACTCTTCAAGGCTTCCAAACGCCTTTTCAATTTGTTCCACTCTCTTTAAAAGTTCGCCATAGAGTTCCATGAAAATTTTCTCCCGTTTATCAAGATTTTATACTAGTTTGCGCCCAGCATAAAATTTTATTCTTTGGCAAATTTAAAGGCAAATGCACACCGCCCCAACAACGCTTGGCTGATGCGAAATTGAGACCTCAATTGTGTGGTAGCCTTTTTTCTCGAAGATGGCTTTGGCCTGGCCGTGCAAGATTATATATGGCTGACCGGTGCTTTTGTGGGCAAGTTCAATCTCTTTAAAAGAAATCTCCTGCGAGGAAATCCCCAGCGCCTTAAACACCGCCTCTTTAACCGACCACAGCGAGGCCGCCCTCATTTTTAAACCGCACTTGAACTTTCTTATGTAAGTCAGCTCGCCCTCAAGCGCAATTTTTTCAAGCAGTTTTTCCGCGTCCTTAACCCTTTCAACCTCTTGCAAATCAAACCCAATCATCTTCTTCTCCTGTAAAAATTTTGTTTGTGACTTTTTGTGCCACACCATAATCATAACCCTTGTAAATTAAATGCGCAAGGCATTTTTGCTTGTTTTTTAGGTCTTTTTGACGATTTTTTGCGAATTTTTCGGCTAAAAGCGTGGCATTTTGAATTTCGTCATCTTCCTCCACGCCAGAGAGCAGGTTTTCAATAATCTCGGCGCTCACACCTTTTTGCTTCAATTTGGTGGCAATTGCGCGCTTGCCATTTTTTGAGGAAAGAGTTTCAAAATAATTCTTCGCAAACTTTTCGTCATCAAGAAAGCCATATTCACGCAACTTTTCCACACTCTTTTTTATTGTTTTTCCGCCAAAACCCTTTTTCTTCAAATAGTCCCTAAGCCCCTTTTCGCTGACGGAATACTTTTCCAAATACCCAACCGCCATGTCAAAAGAAACTTTTTCGTCGTTCTCCTCTTTGATTTTTGAAAACGCTGCCTCGTCAAAAGTGGAATTGGTTTTTATTGAATATTTCACCAAAATCTCGTCCAAAAAAACGCCAACCCACTTCTCGTCAGCGTAAATGTGATAATAATTTTTGTTTCCAATTTTTTTTATCTTTGTAATTGTCATAGTTCCCTCAAAAGTTCGCTTGTCACCTTTGTGTAGGCGCGAACAAGCCCACCTGCGCCAAGTTTTATTCCGCCAAAATATCTCACAACAAACACGCAAGCGTTTTTCACTCCCCGTTTTTGCATAACCGACAAAATTGGCTTGCCCGCCGTTCCGCTTGGCTCGCCGTCGTCAACCGCTTTCTCTGCAAAAGGGCTTGAAAGCGAATAGGCATAACAAATATGAGTGCATTTTTTGTGCTGCTGCCTCAAAAATTCCAGCACATTTTGAATTTCGTCCAAATTTTTGCAAAACAAAAGAAATCCCAAAAACCGAGATTTCTTTTCAACATATTCAAATTGTTTAGCAAAATCAATCATCTTCCAACCCACACAAATAATCCGTAGTTACTTTAAAGAATTGCGCTAAGGCAATTAAGTTTAAAATACTTGGCACTCTGCTGCAACTTTCCCACCTGCAAATTGCAGTGTTGCTTACGCCAATTGCCTTTCCAAGTTTAACCGTA
This sequence comes from uncultured Clostridia bacterium, assembly GCA_947626155.1. Lineage (GTDB taxonomy): Bacteria > Bacillota > Clostridia > Christensenellales > UBA1242 > Caccovivens. The sequence continues at coordinate 2,426 of CANQRC010000057.1, forward strand.
GAAAGCCCCTCTTCAAGCCTCAATTCTCTCAATCTTTTTGCAAATTTTTCCATAAACCCCATCAATCTTCCAACCCACACAAGTAATCCGCAGAAACTTTAAAATATTTCGCAATTGCAACAAGGCTCTCAATGTTTGGTATTCTTTCACATCTCTCCCACCTACTGATTGCAACATCACTTACGCCAATCAACTTGCCTAATTTCTTTGTGGACAACCCTTCTTCCAACCTTAATTCCTTTAAGCGTTCTGCAAAAATTTTCATATAAAAAACCTCTATATGAAAATTATAAACCAAATGGTCGCAAAATACTTGACAGCGACCAAATGGTCGCGTATAATGTTTGATACCAATTGGTCGCAAAAGGAGTATAACACAATGAATGAGCAAAAATCAAACTCAAACTTAATAAATTCCCAATTTATTTTGTCTTATATCAAGGAAAACAACCTTACAAAAAAGGAGTTCGCCTCTCGCTGCGGCATGAAAGTGCAAAACTTAAACACCGTGCTTAGAGGCGGACCCCGTTGCAAACTGAAATATTTAATTGCAATTGCTGACTATTTGCAGGTCAGCCTACACAAAATTGTGAACACAAAAGCAAAAATTTAGCGCGCAACTTCAATTTTGGTCTTGCCGCCCATGTAAGGCTGCAAAACTTTTGGAATTGTCACACTGCCGTCTTTTTGGAGGTGATTTTCTAGGAACGCAATAAGCATTCTTGGTGGCGCAACAACGGTGTTGTTAAGCGTGTTTGCATAAACATTTTCGCCTTTCTCATTTTTGTATTTTATGTTCAGCCTGCGCGCCTGAGCGTCGGTCAGGTTCGAGCAAGAGCAAACTTCAAAATACTTTTTCTGCCTTGGGCTCCACGCCTCTATGTCACAACTGCGATATTTAAGGTCGGCAAGGTCTCCACTGCAGCAAATAAGTTGTCTGACAGGAATTTCCATGCTCACAAAAAGTTCAACCGAGTAGTTCCACATCTTTTCATACCATTTTTCAGCGTCCTCTGGCTTGCAAATGACAATCATTTCCTGCTTTTCAAATTGGTGAATTCTGTAAACGCCGCGCTCTTCAATTCCGTGCGCGCCCTTTTCCTTTCTGAAGCATGGGCTGTAACTTGTAAGGGTGAGTGGAAGTTTGTTTCCGTCAATAATCTGCCCCATAAAGCGGCCAATCATAGAGTGTTCGCTTGTGCCAATGAGGTAGAGGTCTTCGCCCTCAATTTTATACATCATATTGTCCATTTCGTCAAAACTCATGACGCCGGAAACAACATCGCCCCTGATCATGAATGGTGGGATGACATAAGTGAAGCCTTTGTTTATCATAAAATCGCGCGCGTAGGCAAGAATGGCGCTGTGAAGCCTTGCAACGTCGCCCAAAAGATAATAAAACCCTTGGCCACTTGTCCTACGCGAAGAGTCAATGTCTATTCCGCCCAACTTCTCCATGATTTCGGTGTGATAAGGAATTTCAAAGTCTGGGATTTTTGGCTCTAAAAACCTCTTGCCCTCAACATTTTTTGTGTCGTTCTCACCAATAGGAACGTCACTTGCAATGATGTTTGGAATGGTCATCATGTCCTTTTTGATTTGGGCGTTAAGCTTTTCTTCCTCCGCCTCAATCTCAGCAATGCGCTCGTTCGTCTTTCTAACCTGCTCTTTAACGCGGTTTGCCTCTTGAACTTTCTTGTCCTTCATAAGGCCGCCAATTTGAGTTGAAAGCGCGTTTCTGCTTTGGCGAAGATTGTCGCCCTCCTGCTTCAAAGCCCTAACTTTTTTGTCAAGCTCCTCAACTTCGTCCACCAAAACAAGTTTTTTGTTTTGAAACTTTTTTCTGATGTTTTCTTTAACCAATTCTTTGTTTGTTCTAATTAAATTTATGTCAATCATATTCTTTCTCCAAGAAATATTAAACAACAAACCCGCGCAAAAAGTCAACTTTTCTGCCATAAAAACAAAAATTCCCGCCGCCATCCCGCCCTAATGCTGTCATCCCACACTACCATGTTGCCATTCTGCTTTTCTTTGCTGTCATTCTGAACGCTCCTCCTCGCTGTCATTCTGAATGGAGCGACAGCGGAATGAAGAATCTCAACCTCTTTTCTTCCGAAGCCCTGCTTTCACAAGACCCTAGCACCCGAGATTCTTCGTGAAAGCCGTTCTCTGCAAGTCCGTCACTCAGAATGACAGCGGGGCGGACACTAAGAGTGTCGGCGGGGCGACATTTCCCTCGAAGACGGGCATTCACAAGCCCTCAACGCCCCACTTCGCAAGAGA
>CANQRC010000058.1 GCA_947626155.1 uncultured Clostridia bacterium
CCGCGACTTTTAATCATCTTGGCACACGCAATCGTGTCGGCGGTCTCGCCACTTTGGCTGACAAAAACATAAAGGCAATTTTTTGAGAGGATGTTTTTGTCATATCTAAACTCGCTGGCAAGCGAAACCTGCGCGCCCTTCCCACAAAACTCTTTCAAATATCTTGCACCAATCAGGCAACTGTGATATGCCGTGCCGCACGCAACAAAATGAAAACATTTAAACTTTTTTAGCGCATCAAAATTAAACAAATTTTTATTTGAAAAATATTCAAAATATGTTTTTCGAATTGCCATTGGCTGCTCTTTAATTTCTTTTAACATAAAATATTTTTCATTGTTTTTATCATCAAAAAAATCATAATTTTTCAAAAAAACACACTTTTTTTCAATTTTTTTGCCATTTTTATCAAAAAAAATTGCATTTTTTGAATTTAGCACACAAAATTCATCATCTTCCAAAATGTAACAAAATTCAAATTTTTCAGCAAAAACACTGATGTCACTCGAAGCAAAAATTTCGCCGTTATTCACCGCAACGGCAAGCGGACTGTTCCTCTTCGCAAGAAAAATTTCCTCTCTGCCCTCAAACAAAACCGCAATTGCATAGCTGCCCTGCAACTTCCTGCAAGCGCTCATCATCTTTTCAAGCGGCTCGCCCTCCTCCAAGGAAATCAAGTTTGCAATAACCTCCGTATCCGTCTGCGAATAAAAGGGAATGTCTTTCATTGTGTCTTTCAGCGCCTGATAATTTTCAATTATTCCGTTATGCACAAGACAAACCTTTCCGTCATGAGAAATATGCGGGTGAGAATTTTCCTCACTCACCACGCCATGCGTCGCCCACCTCGTGTGCCCAATTGCAATATTGGAAAAAAGATTTTGAGTTTTCTTTTCAAGATTTTTTATCTGCCCAACGGCTTTAATCGTCCTGATTTTTCCTTCTTCAAGAATTCCAATGCCGCAAGAGTCATAGCCCCTGTAATCCAACTTTTTCAGCCCCAAGATAACATCCAAAACAACATTCTCTTTTGAAATGCCCGCGCAAATTCCACACATAAAAACCTCTTTTTATAACAATATGAATTTGCCCTCGCCCCTGCCACCGCACTTCAATCTAAATTTGCCCAAAAATTATTTTCACATTAAAAAAAGCAGGCAAAACACACCTGCTTTTTAAATTATATCCCCACGCTCTGCTCGACCACATAATTTCATTTGTCTAGTTTACAAACTTTTTGAGTCTTCAGCGGTTTTTGCGCCCTCAGCAACCTTGTCAACCATCTTCTTTTCAGCTTCTGCATTATTGGTTTCAGTTTTTACTTCAACGCCAGGTTTTTCAATTTCAGTTCCTTTGCGCTTAGCGGCTCGCTTAGCCTTTTCCATGGCTTGTTTCTCTTTTAAATATTCGGCATGTTTATGCTCGGCTTCAAATTTGTCAAACATTTTATATGCCCCGTCCTCTCCAAGAATTTGATCGGCAAATGATTTTATATCGTCATACAAAATACCAGCATCTTTAGTAAACAGCGTTATTGTTTCTTTTGAAATTAATTCCGGCAGTTCCCCAAAAATTTCTTTTAATCCTCTTTCGCACAACTCTAAATCGGTGCAGCCATAATCTTCCAGAAAGAGATCGTACACCAAAAGTTGTCTTTCTACAAAATTTTTGCCAATAGGAATCCTGTATGTAAGCAATAAGAATTCACGTGGGTAGTCGTGGCTCAGCCATCTTTCGTCAATTGCATTAAGAATTGTGGCACGTCCATAGCAACTGCCTTCTCCTTTCAAAATTGCTCTCCTAATACGAGCGTTTCTAATCTTGTCATCAACTTTATGCATGGTTTCTCTATCCAGAATAATTTTAAGATCATCTTCTTTTATCATATTTCACCTCCATTTCGCTTGACTTTTTGCCAAGTTGGCATTATAATAACATTAACGTTAAGGTAAAGGTCAATGGTGATATGGAAAATTATTTAAAAATTGGAGAAGTTGCAAAACAGTTTAAAATTACCACTCGCACGCTGAGGTTCTATGAAGAAAACGGCTTGCTTAAACCGTGCAAAATTGATGAAAACAAATATAGGCTATATTCCAAAGAGCAAATTGATGAACTTCGCAAAATTTTGTTTTTAAAAGAGGTTGGCTTGGATTTGCAGTCAATAAAGGAGTATTTAACCTCTAATACAGATAAAAGGAAGCAAATTCTGGAAAAATTTAACAAAAACGCAGATGTTTGCGCAACAATGTGCAAAGAAATAATCAAAAACGAAAATTTTGACTTAGAAAATATAGAAAACATTGTTTATTATGGCAATCAGGTCCGCAGGAAAAACCTAAAAGACCTTTGTGGCGTGTGGGTGCTTGACGGAATTTATCAAAATTTGAGGGATGCGCAAGTTCATAAGGGCAAAATTGATGCATTTACCCCTTATTCTTTTTTGGCGTTTGACGAAAGTGGAAATTCTCCATGGTTTTACAGCGCGGACCAACAAAAAATTTACTTCAACACATTTTATCTGCCAACAAGCGAGGTCTATCAAATCAAGGGCGACCAACTTTTTGTGAAAATTTCAAATCCGAAGCAACACATTTTTGTTGAAGAGCAAAATTCAATTAACAAGCCACATTTATTGCTATTCAAGCTGTATAGCAAAAACTTTGAAGATTATAAAAAATTTCTTAAACAAGACAATTTTGATGAAAAGCAAATTTTTGATAAAAACCTTGTGGGTTGCTGGAGTCTTTGTGGAACATCAAAATCCTTTTTAAATGAGGATTTTTCACCGTTGAACTCACAATCACTTCTGTTGGCTAAAAACAATTTTTCAGCAACCATATACAACAATAAATCAACCCGCGAATTGTTATGGACAAAAAGTTATCTTTTTGACAAAAAAGCAAAACAGAAAATGGAATATAAAATAAAAGATAGTTTGTTAATACTTCAAAACAAAACAACCACATACACTTTCACCGGTCATCTAACAAACTATCTTGTATTTCAAAAAATTGATTTTAATAACTTACAATAACTTTATTTTTTGTGCTGCCAAAGACCCAACAGCCATGCCCGCCCTCGCGCCTCGGCTGAGCCCACACACTGTGGGTTCGTGCAAAACAGAGTTTTGCAAAAAGCGCAAGCTTTTTTACTCCCACCAAAAACCACGCTCGCAGATTTCTGCTGGTGCACCAAAACAAAACTAAATTGAACCATCAGTTTAGTTTTTTATATTTTGCTTAAAAATTCTTAATATGCCTAACTTCAATACTTGGGATTGTTATTTCATGTGGCATATCAAACACATATTTGATAGTTTTTGCCACTTCATCTGGCGAAAGTCCTAATTTCATTATTTCTTGTGGGAGTTCATCATTTGCTCGAATATAAAAGTTGGTTTTTATAAGCCCCGGGCAAACATCAGTGATTTTTACATTATGCTTTGCCAAATCTCTTTGGATTGCTTTGCGATAATAATATCCGCCATGTTTTGAAGCGTTGTAGACAGGGCAAAATTCTTCTGTTTCCACGCCACTTTGAGAGTTGACATTGATTATTTGTCCTTTTTTGTTTTTGATTAAAACAGGTGCAAAGGTTGTAATCATGGCGATTGTGCCAAAGGTGTTTGTATCAAGCAAATCTTTAATTCTTTCAAGGTTGTTGATTTCCGCAAAGTGCTTGTCATCAAGTTGTGAAATTTCACCCTTTGTCCAAACGCCCGCACAATTTATGATTGTATCAAGTTTAGCAAAATTTTTCTCAACATAAACCTTTAATTCGTTGATTTTATCAATGTTTGTTATATCACAAACAAAATATTCTGCATTCAAATTCTGTGCAGTTTTCTTTAAATTCTTTTCATCTCGGTCAACAAGCAAAAGTTTTTCATTTTTCATGAGTTTTGCAGTTGCTTTTCCTACACCATCTCCGGCACCTGTAATTAAAACATATCTCATAATAACCTCCACAAAACTATTATAACATAATTTAATTTATTTTTTATCATATTTAAAATATTTTTTCTTCTTCATGTTTGATATAAAAATCTAAATCAAACGCCCTCGGTTCAATTTAGATTTGTAGTGGTGCTGGTGGTGGGAGGCAGATTTGACTTGAAAAGTCAACAGCCACACTCGCCCTCGCGCCTCGGCTGAGTCCACACGTTGTGGGTTCGTGCAAAACAGAGTTTTGCAAAAAAGCGCAAGCTTTTTTACTCCCACCAAAAAACCACACTCGCAAGTTTTTGCTGGTGCTGGTGGTGGGAGTCGAACCCACACGTCCTTTCGAACTTGGGATTTTAAGTTTTCTCGGCACAAGATTATTTAGTGTTTTTCAGTGTCGTTTTTGCTTATTTCGTATGCCTAAACTTCCCTAAAATAAAGACAAATCGCCTTTTGTA
>CANQRC010000059.1 GCA_947626155.1 uncultured Clostridia bacterium
GAACAAGCGTGCTGGGGCTTTCGGGGCTTTTGGTTGGGACAACCATTGCAATAACCTCACTTTGGGACGGGCTGTCTGACCCGCTTGTGGGCTATCTTTCCGACCGCACCAAAAACAAATTTTTTGGCAGGCGCTTGGGGCATATGCTTTTTGCAAGTTTTGCTTTGGCGCTGAACAATGTTGTGTTGTGGCTTTGTCCCAGCGTTTCAAACCAATTTGTGATTGCGCTGTGGCTGTTTGGATTTTTGATTTTGCAAGAAACTTTCAACACATTTTTTGCCACGCCTTATGCCGCGCTTTGCATTGACATTGCGCCAGACTACACCGACCAAACCAAGATGCAGGGCTTTAAAACCGTGTTCTATATTTGCGGGCTAATTTTGCCAAGCATTTTGATGTCCATTTTTATGCCGGGAGGTCAGGGGCAGTTTGACAGGGCTGGCTACATCAACATCTCTTATGTCAATTCTGCGCTTGTGGTTCTCTGCGGACTGATAACAATTTTTGGCACAATCAAGCGCGTTCGGTCAATGCCAAAATATTATGAGGCGGTTGAAGAGGAAAATGAAAAAAGCGAAAAAAATGTCGAAAATTTGCAAAAAAAGTTGAAAAAAAGTGAAAAAAACGCAAAAAATGTTGAAAAAACACAAAAAAAATCAAAAAAACAAGGAATTTTAAAAATAATTTCTGGCTATGTTGAAACTTTTAAAAAAGACAATTTCAGAACTGTTATGCTGGGCTATTCCGTTTCCTTAATTGCGTCAGTTTTCATAACCTCTGTTGGAATGCACCTCTTCACTTTCTGCTATCATTTTTCAAGCGTGCAAATTTCCTCGCTTATGATTTGCTTTTTTGGCGGCGCAATCATCTCACAAGTTTTGTGGGTGAATGTTGTAAAAAAGTATGATAAAAAACAAACCCTCATCTTTGCGCTCAGCCTCATGCTCTTTGGAATTGCCATGGCAAGCATAACTTTTCTGTTTAGGCTCTACACCACAAGCGACCGAATTTTTTGCTTCGTTCTGCCCTGCCTGTTTGTGTGCGGATTTGGCTCGGGCGCGCTTTACTCTCTTCCTCATTCCATGTATGCCGATGTGGTCACCATGGAGCAATACAAAACGGGCGTAAATAATGCCGGCAGATACACGGGCTACTACACTTTCACCTACAACTTTTCAAACTCAATTGCTCTGCTTTTTATTGGGCTGCTTTTGGATTTAATCAAGTTTGACAGTTCAAACCCTGTTCAGGCGCTTTCTGTCCAAACGGGGCTTGGGGAAATTGTCTTTTTTGGCAGCGCAATTGCCCTGACACTCGCAATAATCATCTTTTCAAAATATTCAATCAAGCGCTCAGACGTTCTAAAAGTTCAAATAAAGGCAAACGAAAATAAAAAATAATCCGAAAAAGGTTATTTCTATTGATGAAGAAGTTGAACGAAGAGAAGGCGACGGGATTCGAACCCATGATGGCGAGGAGCGCGAACTTGCTTGCAAGGGTGAGTGCGACGAAGACAACAGGGTTCGAATTGTCCGCGGAGGCGGACAAAGATTGCGGAGCAATCTTCCGTCGGGGAACAAAAAAACCACATCATAGCACTGCCCACGCAAACAGCGATTAAAATTGGCTTAAATAGAAAAAGTATTTTGGATTCGGGCACATGATGACAAGGAGCGGAGAGGCAAGCGCGCAAGCATTTGCATAAACGCGACGAAGACAACAGGGTTCGAATTGTCCGCGGAGACGGACAAAGATTGCGAAGCAATCTCCCGTCGGGGAACAAAAAAACCACATCAAAATGATGTGGATTTTTCTTGGTGACCCCGACGGGATTCGAACCCATGATACCGCCGTGAAAGGGCGGTGTCTTAACCGCTTGACCACGGGGCCAAAATTAGAGACGATGTAAGTATAATATAGATTTGAAGTTGTTGTCAAGTATTTTTTGAAAAAATTTGACAGGATTTTTGAAAAGATGATAATATTCTCTTATGAAAAAAGCGAACATACTGCCGGTTTTGGAAAAGAAAATGAAAGACCTTTGGCAAAAGATTGAACATATGATGTTCCCTGACGACATCAAATGTATTTTTTGTGGAAGAGATGTTCCAAACTTTTATGATAAGCCATATTGTGAGGACTGTGAAAAGACGCTTCCTTTTAATAATGGAACAAGGTGCAAGGTTTGTGACAGGCCAAGCAAGGAGGCCGTTTGTGATTTTTGCAAGCAAGAGCCAAAATTTTTCGAGCAAGCGTTCTGCCCACTTATATATGAAAAGCAAGTTAAAAATTTGATTTTGGCGTTCAAGGACAACAACAAAAGATATTTGGCGAAAGGGTTTGCGGTTTTGATTGCAAAGCGAGTTTTGGAAAGCGGAGTTAAAATTGACAAAATTACATACATTCCCATGACAGAGCAAAAGCAGAAAAAGAGGGGCTTCAATCAAGCAAAGCTTTTGGCGGACGAAGTGGGCAGGCTTTTGAACAAGCCCGTTTTAACCTATTTCAAGAAAGAGAAGGATGACGTCAGCCAAAAATTCTTGAACTATAAAGAAAGAAGAAACGCAATGCTTGGAACATACTCAGTGAAGAATGTGAGATTTAATAAAGATGAAAACGTTTTGATTGTGGACGACATCATAACCACAACGGCAACGGTAAACTACTGCGCTGGGCTGATATATCCAAAAGTGGGAAAGGTTTATGTTTGCGGCGTGGCGAGGACGGATTATCACGGCTTGGCGCAATAGGCGTTATCATTCTGCCACTTTTATGCCGTCATTGTGCGTTCCCATGCTGTCATTCATACTCTCTGTTGTCATTCTGAATGGAGCGTAAGCGCAATGAAGAATCTCAACCGCTTTTCTTCGAAGCCACGCCCGAGATTCTTCGTGGAAGTCGCTCTCTGTGGGTACGTTACTCAGAATGACAGCGGTGGCGCACTTTCTATGTTGTCATTCTGACGCGGAGCGAAGCGGAGAGGAAGAATCTCAACCAATTAGATTCTTCACTTCATTTCATTTCGTAGCGCCAACGCTTGTAAGCCCATCAGCGAGATTGCTCTGCAATGCACAATGACAGCGGGCGCGCATTCCGTGCTGTCATTCTGAGCGTAGCGAAGAATCTCAAACCTCTAAAAAACTAAAAAAAAATCAAAAATAATTTATTATTAAAATATTTTTTGCATAGATAAAAAATATTCGAAAATTCTACAAGCGCCTAAAATAGGGGCGGAAAATAGTTTTTTGAAAAATAAAAAAAATAATTTAAAAATATTTTTTAAAAATTTTAAATTTTTTTGTCAAATCGTTTGGAATTTTGTTTTTTATGTGTTATTATATGGGTGTAATCAAATTAAGGCGAATAATCTTGCCGAAATTTGAGACAATAATTTTACATTATTGGAGGTTTATTATGACAAGTTTATTGGGTGCTGATTTGGCTTGGAGTTGGGGTTCATTGCTGGAAAAATTAAAAGGTTCAGATGGGACATTTACAAATGCGTACGGAAGCTGGCTTAATCCTTTGATGTCGACATTGTCAACTATTTTGTGGGTTGTTTTGGCACTTGTTGGTGCTGCTGGTGGTATCTATGCAGTTTATGTTGGTATCAAAATGGCAAGAGCAGATAGTGCAGAACAACGTGATGAAAACAAAAAGCGCATGATAAACATCATTGTTGCGATAATTGTTGTAATTGTATTGATTTTCTTCTTCAACACATTTTTACCAATGATTCTTGATGCGACAGGTGTGTTGGGTAGGAAAGATCAAAATGGTAATTATGTTGATACTAAATCAGTGGTTACTGCGGCAAAAGTTTTGTTGAGACTTCCATTATAATAGTTAACTCCTCTCAAAGAGTTATGATAGAAAAACAAGTGATTTTCCCCTTTTCACTTGTTTTTTTTCGCGGAGGACACTAGAATTTCTTAACGCGGACGAGGCGAAAACGGCGCTGAGGGCTCGTTTTGTCGCAAGCGACAAAAACATCGCTTTGACG
>CANQRC010000060.1 GCA_947626155.1 uncultured Clostridia bacterium
CTTATTAAATTCTGCCAAAGTGTCTCTGCAATAGTCCGCAACAACCCTGTCCATGTTTCCGCGGTATTTTTTATAAGGACCCATCTTGCCGTCCTTGACCAAAATTTGTGGCCTAATGCGAAGTAAATTTGCGCCAAAATAAGAAAGCGCCGAGCATCTGCCGCCTTTATACAAATAGTCCAGCCGCTCAATCACAAAACTTGCCTGAACATCTTTCACGCGCGCACTGACGCGGTCAAAAATTTCCCTTGCAGGAAGGTTCTGCTGGGCGAGTTCATGGGCATAAATTGCAAGCAGCGCAATCCCCGTGGACAAAGACAAACTGTCCACAACATAAACCTCTGGAAATTCTTTCGAGGCGGTGATTGCGTTCTGACAAGCGCTTGAAATTTGGGATGAAAGAGAAATATGAATTATTGCATCATATTTTTTCAGCGTTTTTGCAAAAAATTCGGTGTAAGTTTCAACATTTATTGCGCTCGTCTTTGGCAAGACCTTGTTTTTTGAGACAAAATCAAAAATTTCTTCGGTTGTAATTTCGCCGTCTTTGTAGGCTTTATCATTCAAAATCACATCAAAAGGCACAGTTGTAATCTCATATTTTTCCAAAAGTTCTTTTGGCAAATCAATTGTGCTTTCTGCGGTAACTGCAACTTTCATTTCGCCCTCCATAGGTTTATTATAACAATAATTCAAATTTTTTCAAAATATTTGTTTGTTTTGCCAATAAAAAAGAGGATTTTATCTTATTTTATCCTCTTTTGCCTGTTTAAATTCTTTTACTGAAGCCACAATTTGGTCGGTCAAATTTTCAATCTCTCCCAAATTCTTTGTTTTCAAAAATTCAAGGTTCTGCTCTATGTTATATTCGTCTCTCTCTTGAAGGAAGACAGGATTGTCCCTTTGCAAGATCCCGTTGGCGGAAACTGCAATGTCGCAATATTGCATATAAGACCTCTTGGACCGTGCAGCAAGTTTGTTTAATTCAATGCTCTCATCGTTTAATCTGTCCTGAAAGTCCTCCCCTGGGCAGATAAACACCCTTGTGCCAAACCTTGACAACAGCGTCTTTTGAAAGTCTTGCGTAGAAATGCCTTTGCCAAAATGGATGCCCTCTTTGTCAATCTCCTTTTTTAATGTAAGCGAAATTCCAATAAGCCCGCTTGCGTCCAAAACGACGGGCTGGTTCAGCCTGCTGATAATTTTTTCAAGAATAATTGATTGCGCAAACACAAGAACAAACACCTGCGTCGAGAAGTCCTCTCCCCTTGTGGCAACTTGATAATTTCTCATTACTGAAGCATAGTCCAACGCCAAAGTCTGAATATTAAAAAGATTTTTATAAGACATCAAAATTTCATAATCCTCGGCAATTCTTCGCAAAATTTTCATTTCGTGTTTTTTATATTTCACCTTGCCCATTGAATTTTGATAAATCATCTTTTGTGAAGCTTCCCACTCACGCAAGCTTGGCAAACACCCCTCGCTTCGCCAAAGAATGTTTAAAAGACTGAAAACCTCGTCAAGGCAGACCACGGGCAAATTGAGCTTCTCTCCAATTTTTTTGGAAAGCAAAGACTTGCCCACGCCAAGAGGCCCCATGAGCAGCACACTATTTTTTAAATTTTGAGCATTCTTATATTCCATACATATATAATAACTTAAAACTTCCAATTTGTCAAGACACAAAAAAAGGAGCGTCCTCGCCCCTTTAATCTTTGCTGACTGTCACTTTGAAGCAAGTGGCAACGTCGTCCTCAACCCTAACCTTTTCGCTGACCTCAACTCCCGCAATAACATAAACTTCGTTTTCAAAAGCCAAAACAGGGATTAAATCTCTTTTCCTAACAGGAATTTTTTTGTCAATAAGGAAAGATTTAAGTTTTTTTGTTCCGCCGCCAAACTTTTCAAACATATCGCCATCTTCACGGTAACGCCACCTTGCCTCTTTTGGAACTTTTCTGTAATCAAAGTAAAGCGCGTCAGGGTCTTTCATATTGTCCACGCGAACTCGCTTAACCTCAACTTTTCCATAGCCGTTCGCGTCAAATTCCTCACATTTAAGTTTTCTTGAAAGGGTTGGCTTTTCAACGTAATCATTATAGAAAGTCAAATATTCATACTCTTTGCTAACGGTTATGTCATAAGGCAGCCTTATTTTCTTTCCGTTTTCAAGGCTTGTGGCAAGTTCTTTGATAATTTCAATATGTTTTCTTTCAATGTCCTTTGTCACGCCAATAAGCGAAAGCGCTTTAAACACCATTCGGCTGTAAACGGCGCTGCTTGCCCTAAAATAACTGCATGGCATTTGCACCATTCTGTCCTCAACATAAAAGGCGTTTGTGTCTAGGCGAGATTTGATGTAGTCGTCGTCATCCACAACGGCGCTTGCAAAATTGTTGATTTTTTCAACGGCGTTTGGCCACTTTTTGAGGATATCTTTCATAACAACATTTCTTATGTAGTTTCTTGAAATGGAGTTGTCCTGATTTGTTTTGTCCTCAACAAAGTCAATGTTGTTTGTGGAGGCGTAAATTTCAATTTCCTCTCTTGAAATTGGAAGCATTGGCCTGATGTAAATTCCGTCGCGCATTGGCTCCATTCCGCGCGCGCCTGCAAGCCCACTTCCGCGCAGGATGTGCATCAAAATTGTCTCGGCTTGGTCCATCTGCTGGTGAGCAAGCGCAACCTTGTCCACAATGTCTTTTTTCACAAGCGCCTCAAAAACGCCATATCTTGCCTCGCGCGCAGCCGTCTCCATGCTAATTTTTTTCTCGCGCGCAATCTTTGGGGCGTCCACCGAAAATTTGTAGCACCTAACGCCCATCTCTTTGCACTTTTGCATAACAAACCTTGCGTCTTCGCCACTTTCTTCCCTGATTCCGTGGTCAACGTGAATTGCAACAACCTCAATGTCCAAAGCCGTCTTGTTTTGATTGAGAAAATGCAAAAGGCACATACTGTCAATTCCCCCACTGACGCCAACGCCAATCACATCTCCCGGCCTGATTAAATTGTTTTGTTTGATAAACTCCAAAATTTTTTCCATGACAAAATCCTTTCTAAAAGCAAAAATTTCTACCTATATTATACAATATAAAAAAAGAAAAACAAGATTTTTTTCAAAAAAACTTAAAAATTTTGCCCAAAAACCGCAAAAAACATGAAAAAACCCGCATTTTTTGAAAAATTTTTAAAAAACCTATTGACAATTACCCCCCCCCGCCGTGCTATAATTTACTCATAAAAACAAGGAGGAAAAATGAAAGCCTTATTAAATGTTAACGGTCATCAACTTTCAATTAAAAACAAGTCACTAATTGTTGATGGTGTCTTACTGGACATTAAATTAAAATCCACAATTTTTAGCATATACGCAAATACAACCGAAATAGGCTATAAAAAGTGGAAATCTGTAATTGGGAGAAACACTTTCATTATTGATGATAAAGGTTTTGAAGTCAATGGACAAAGTTTTTCGTTTGCTGATATAGATAAATTAAAAGAAGTAAAAGGCGTTATTAAAGACTCAGAAACATCTTATCGTTATAAGTTTATTGATGTCCAAATAACTTTTGGTGGCAGCACGAAAACACCTGCCGAAATTAAAGAACCAGCCCCAAAAAAATCAAGAAATATAAAAATTAGCCTGTTTAAAATTGGAGATGTCTCACAGGTCGGCAGCGTCAACGATTACACCAAATCAAGTAAAAATCACGAAGATAAAGATTTAAACAAATAAAGCATATCAATTTGATATGCTTTTTTATTAGAAATCTAGGATTTTTATTGTGAGAACGGTCATGTCGTCAACTGCGTAGCCGTTGTTTAGCGCAAGCGCCCTTTCAAGAAGTTCGTCAGAAAACTCTTGCGGATTTTTTGTCTTGATTGACTTTATGCAGCTGACAAGGTCTTCGTCCGCCTCAAAACTGTCGCTCACCCCGTCGGAGACCATAACAACAAGGTCCTTTGCAGAAAGGCACTCCTTTTCAACAAGC
>CANQRC010000061.1 GCA_947626155.1 uncultured Clostridia bacterium
CCAGATAGCTCAGTCGGTAGAGCAAGGGACTGAAAATCCCTGTGTCGGTGGTTCGATTCCACCTTTGGGCACCAGCACGAAAGTGCAAACACAAAACCTCAGCGACACAGGGATTTTCTTGTAAATGGGGTCCCCGAAAATTGTCAAATTTTTGGGGTGGAGTGAGCAACAAGGCGATGAGCGGATAATTTTTGAAGTATTCAAAAATTGGAGCGGCAAGACTTGATTGCGAACGGGGTGTCGGTGGTTCGATTCCACCTTTGGGCACCAATGTCCAAGTTGAGTTTTGGACAAGCAATAAGGGTAGGTTGCAGAGCGGCCAAATGCAACGGACTGTAAATCCGTCGACTATGTCTTCGATGGTTCGAATCCATCCCTGCCCACCACAGTGAAAAAACTGCATCTTGGGCTTGTTTTCGTGCAAGCCCGAAAAGCGGCGCTTTTAGATTTGTTTTTTCACTTCCGCCGCCAAACGAAACTTTCACTTCGTTCAAGTTTGCGGCGACTTAAGTTGTGTTTTTATTATAACACTTTGCTGGCGTGGCTCAATGGTAGAGCAGCTGACTTGTAATCAGCAGGTTGAAGGTTCGATTCCTTTCGCCAGCTCCATGAAAATCAGAGGTTATCTGATTTTTTTTATTTTTTTGCCTGCTGCTTACAAGTCCGACTTGTAATATTTTTAAAAAATATAACTTCGCCTCATCCTTCGAAATTCTGCAAGCAGATTTCTCCTCTTCGGCTCGTTATTTTTAAAAAATATAACTTCGCCTCATCCTTCGAAATTCTGCAAGCAGATTTCTCCTCTTCGGCTCGTTATCAGCAGGTTGAAGGTTCGATTCCTTTCGCCAGCTCCATGAAAATCAGAGGTTATCTGATTTTTTTTTAAGATATTCAACCTCAATCAGGATTTTTTCTTATCATTTCTTTGGAGTTTGTTTTAAAAGATGATATAATTTCAGTAGGGGTATAAATGGAAGAAATTTTTGATGTTTATGATATAAATGGAAATCATGTTGGGACAAGACCTAAATCTTTTTGCCACAGCGAAAATCCCGGAGTTTATCATAAGCCCGTTTGGATTTGGATTAAAAATGATAAAGGACAAATATTAGTTCAAAAAAGAGCGTTGACAAAGAAGAAAAGCCCCGGCAAATGGGATATGCCCTCTGCTGGTCATGTTGATGCCGGCGAAACTTTACTTCAAGCTTGTGTAAGAGAAACTTATGAAGAATTGGGAATTAAAGCCAGACAAAAAGATTTTATTTTTCTTAAAGAGTGGTTAAATCAAAAAGGTTGGGAATTTGCTGAAATTTTTCTGCTAAGAACAAATAAAGATATAAGTGACATGAAACTTCAAAAGGAAGAAGTTGAGTGTGTGAAATGGGTTGATTATGATGAATTTATAAAACTTTTGTATTCACCAGATTTTTGCAATCATGCAAAAGAATACAAAGATTGGGTGGCACAAATTCTTAAATGAGGAAAAAGTGTGGGCAGAAAGAGTTTTCTGACGGATTCAAGAATTAAAACAAAAGGGGTTTGATTAAAATTTGTAACATCATAAATTGAGAAAGATAAAAATCTTTCTTTTTTTATGTTTATTGTTTGGAATTTTGGCGCGGGTGGTGTAAAATGATTTTTGAGGGAGTGGGATATGTTTAATATTGCTATTGACGGATTTTCGGGAAGCGGAAAGTCAACTTTGACGAAAGAACTTGCAAAGAGGTTGGGCTTTCGCGTTTTGGACACCGGCGCTATTTTCAGGTGCATGGCTTGGGGCTACGCCAAAATGGGGCTTGGCGAGCCTACCGAAAAAACTATTGAAACTTTCTTGAAAAAAGCCAAGGTTGAGGTTAGGTTTGACGGGGAAAGCCAACGCGTGCTTTTCAACGGCGAGGATGCAACGCCATATATTAGGACGGAGGAGATAAGCCAACTTTCAAGCAAAATTTCCGCATTTCCAAAAGCAAGGGAGGAATATCTTAAAATTGCGAAGAAGTTTGCGGCCGAGAACGACTGCATTATGGAGGGCAGAGATATTGGAACGGTTGTTATGCCGGGCGCAGACATCAAAATTTTCTTGACCGCTGACGAGAAAGTTCGTGCGGAGAGAAGGTGGAAAGATATTCGCGCCAAGGACAAGAAGTGTAGGCTTGAAGATGTTTTGTCGGCGCTGAGGGAAAGGGACGAGCGAGATGTTTCTCGGGAAGTGGGAAAACTGATGACCACCGAGGAGAGCATTATTGTTGACAATTCTGACATGACCTTTGAACAGACGGTTGATTTTTGCTATGATTTAATAACAAAAAAACTTAATTTAGACAAAAAAGTGAATGTTGCCATTGACGGCTATGTTTGCAGCGGAAAAAGCACAATTGCAAAACTGCTTGCAAAAAGATTGGGCTTTAAGGTCTTCGACACAGGGGCAATTTACCGCGCAGTTGCGTGCGCATTTGAATATATGCACCTCGATGAAAACAAAATCAGCGAAAAATATATCAAAAAATTTTCCGAGCAAATCAACATTGAAATAGATTTTATTGACGGCGTTCAGCACGTGAAAGTGAACGGCATTGACCACACGCCTTACATTAGAACGGAAAGAATCAGCGCGCTTTCGGCAAAGATTGCGCCATTCACTTCCATTCGCGACAAGGTTTTGAAAATTCAGCGTGATTTCGCACAGAAAAATGACCTTGTCATGGAGGGCAGAGACATTGGAAGCCATGTTTTGCCAAACGCTGACTTCAAATTTTTCTGCACGGCGGAGGAAAATGTTAGGGCGAAGAGAAGATTTGAGCAGCAAAATGCCATGGGCAAGGACGTGACTTTTAAGGATGTGCTGAAAGAATTGAAAGAGCGGGATTATAGGGATGTTCACAGAGACCACGGCGCAATTGTGCAGACGGAGGACTCAATTTTGGTTGACACAACAAATCAAAATGTGGATCAGAGCGTGGAATTTTGCGTGGAGGAGATGAAAAAAAGAGGTTTTAAAGGCTAACCTCTTTTTTATTTTTGCCAAAAAATAGCGAACACTTGGGGTAGTGTTAGGTGAAATTTGTAAAAAAATTGAAAAAAGATAAAAAATTTTTGAAAAAGTGTTGACAAAGGTTTGTATTTTAGTATAAAATGTCAATGTTGCAACTCAAAAGAGATGCAACGAGAACCTTGACAATTAAATAGTTTAAAGAAATAAACAACTTTTACAAAAAGTCAATGTAAGTTATTTGAGTTTGGAAAAAACAGTGCTAAGTGTAAAGCACAACTATTGGATTAACCTAAACTTTTCCGCAAGGGGAAGTAAAATAAGTTTAACAGTAGAGTTTGATCCTGGCTCAGGACGAACGCTGGCGGCGTGCTTCAAACATGCAAGTCGAACGAATAAGTTGTTAGCACAAAAACATTTCTTGCGAGATGTTTTTGTGCTGACAATTTGTTAGTGGCGGACGGGTGAGTAACGCGTGAACAATCTGGCTATTACAGGGGGATAACAGTTGGAAACGACTGCTAATAC
>CANQRC010000062.1 GCA_947626155.1 uncultured Clostridia bacterium
TCTTGTGGATGATGTCGTCCAGCCCCACAAAAGCGCCGCCGCAAATGAAAAGGATGTTTGTTGTGTCAATTTGAAGCATCTCCTGATGAGGGTGCTTTCTTCCGCCCTGAGGTGGAACGCTTGCAACCGTGCTTTCAATAATTTTCAGCAGCGCCTGCTGAACGCCCTCGCCGCCCACATCACGCGTCAAAGAGCGGTTTTCGCTTTTTCTTGAAATTTTGTCAATTTCGTCAATGTAAATTATGCCTCGCTCAGCCCTTTCAATGTCGTAGTCGGCGTTTTGGATGAGTTTCAAAAGCACATTTTCAACATCTTCGCCAACATATCCCGCCTCGGTCAAAGTTGTTGCGTCGGCGCATGCAAAAGGCACATCCAAAATCTTTGCCAAGGTTTTAACAAGCAGGGTTTTTCCCGAGCCGGTTGGGCCAATCATCAAAACATTGCTTTTTTCAAGTTCAAGCCCCTTGTCATCTTTCTTTTGTTTGCGTTTGTTATGCTCGTTGTAGTTTATCCTCTTATAGTGGTTGAAAACTGCAACAGAAAGCACTTTTTTTGCCTGCTCTTGCCCAATGACAAAGGCATCAAGGCTCTTTTTTATTTCCTTTGGAGAAGGAATAACAAGGTCTTTAAACACCTTAACTTTTGACGCCTCTTCCTTTATTATGTCGGCACAAATCCTGACGCAATCATCACAGATAAAAGCGTCTCCCTTTGGGCTTGCAATAAGTTTTTTTGCCGCTTTTTGTGGTTTTCCACAGAAAGTGCAGGCACACAAATCAATATCTTTCATATTTAGTCCTTTTTAGATTTTCTTGTGACAAAAATGTTGTCAATCAGCCCATATTTCTTTGCCTCTTCGGCAGACATATAGTTGTCACGGTCGGTGTCTTTTTCAATGTCTTTCAAACTTTTGCCAGTGTTCTCGCTCAAAATGCGGTTGAGCATTTCTTTCGTTTTCTTCATATGCCTTGCCTGTATCTCAATGTCACTTGCCTGGCCCTGCGTTCCGCCAAGAGGTTGATGAATCATAATTTCGCTGTTTGGCAAAGCAAATCTCTTTCCTTTTGTTCCGCTTGAAAGAAGGAATGCCCCCATTGAAGCCGCAAGACCTATGCAAATTGTTGAAACGTCACATTTGATATAGTTCATTGTGTCATAAATAGCAATTCCTGCCGAAACAGAGCCGCCCGGACTGTTGATATAGAGGAAAATGTCTTTATCAGGATTTTTTCCTTCCAAATAAATAAGTTGTGCAATAACAACATTTGCAGTTGCGTCAGTAATCTCGCCCGTCAGGAACACAATTCTATCTTCAAGCAATCTTGAATAGATGTCATAAGACCTTTCGCTTGCGCCGGTTTGGTCAACCACCATAGGAATTAACATAATCATTTTCTCCTTTTATTTAATTAAAATTCAAGTTTTTGGCTTGCGTCAATTTCCATTTTGTTGTTTTCTGCCAAATATTTTCTGAGTTTGTCGATAAGCAGGTCATTAAG
Source organism: uncultured Clostridia bacterium (assembly GCA_947626155.1). Lineage (GTDB taxonomy): Bacteria > Bacillota > Clostridia > Christensenellales > UBA1242 > Caccovivens. Next base: position 1,500 of record CANQRC010000062.1, read on the forward strand.
AACGTGTTCTTTTTCATGTTCGTCAGAAATTCCCTTTGTGCCTTCTCTAATCTCAGCGTCGGTCAAATCAATGTTTTGTTCTTTGATGATTTTTCTGTAAACATACCTTGTCTTAATTCTGTAAATCACGCTTTCAACAATTTTGCTTTCAAGTTTAGAAAAATCTGTGCCATACATGCGCAAAATAAACTCCTCAAATGGCATATTGAGTTGCTGTGCATAGTTCTTCATGCCCTGAATTTCGCTTTGAACGCTCCTGTCAATCATTGCCTGTGGAATTTGAATATTTGTGTTCTCAATCAGATAGTTTCTAAGCTCAATTTCAAAAGTGTTTTTCTGCTCTTGTTCCTTCATAGTTTGAATATGAGCAAAAACATCTTTTCTATACTCATCAACCGTTTCAAATTCTGTCGCATTGGAAATAAATTTGTCGTCAAGAATTGGCAAATGTCTTTCCCTAACCGCCTTGATTGTAACCTTAAACAGCGCCTTTTGGCCTTTAAGCTCCTCGGCTTGATAGTTTTTAGGGAATGTCACATTAACATCCACAGTTTCGCCCTTGGAGTGACCAATAAGTTGCTCTTCAAAATTGTCAATAAAGGTGTGTGAGCCAATTTCAAGAGCATAATTTTGTGCGCTGCCGCCGTCAAATTCCTTGTCGCCCAAAAAGCCTATGAAGTCGATGATAACGCTATCCTTGTCTTGAACAGGCCTCTCAACCGCCTCAAAAGTGGAGTTATCAAGAAGAAGATGATGAATTTCGTGGTCAACTTCCTCTTCGGAAACCTTTGTGTCAGGCACTTTTATTGTTTGATTTGTGTATGGGCACATCTTGAAATCTGGAACAATTTCAAAAGTAACTTTAAGTTTCAGCCCCTCTTCTGGCTTAAAGCTTTCAAGTTCTGTGTGAGGCATAACAACAGGCTCATATTCTGGGTTTTTCTCCATAATTTCGGTAAGAGTCTTCTCAATGAGGTTGTTTAAAGCATCATCAAAAAAGACGCCGTCGCCATAATTTTTCTCAATAACCTTTCTTGGGGCTTTTCCTCTTCTAAACCCCTCTATGTTATATTTGTTTTTGGTAGTTTGATAAACTCTTTCAACTTCCTCTTCCCATTCTTTGTTGTCAACTTGCATGTCAACTTCAACCTTTGTGTTTTCAACTTTAACTTTATACATTGTGTTTCTCCTTATTTTCAAAAAGTCTTTGACATTTTAACATAATCTTCGCCAAATTGCAACAAATATTGACACAAAACAATGTCTATTTTTGTCGATAATCAAAAAAAGATGTCTTTTGACAATCTTTTTGAATTTGTGTTAAATTTGGGATTTTATTGCATAACACCACAACATATTGTGTAGTATGCAACATAATACACAATATGTTCTAACTTTGACGAATTTTCACCTTGCCAGCAACCGCCTTTCTCATATCTTCATTTATTGCTGCATAGTGCTTTTTGGTGGTGTTCACGTCCTTATGCCCCAAAACATCTGCAACAATATATATATCTCGCGTCTCCCTGTAAAGGTTTGTGCCAAAAGTTGAACGCAGTTTGTGTGGGGAAATCTTTTTGAGCGGACACCCCTCCCTTGCAAACTTCTTCACAAGATTTTCGACCGCCCTTACGCATATTCTTTTGTTTTGAAGAGAAAGAAACATGGCGTTCTCGTTGGGGTCAAGTTTAAGCGTCGCCCTTTTGTTTAACCACACCTTCAAGGCCTCATCAACCTCGCCTGAAAAATATAAGATAGCCTGATTTCCGCCTTTTCTTGTGACTTTAAAGGCGTTTTGCGTGAAGTCGAAATCCTCCACATTCAGCCCAACCAACTCGCTTATACGAATGCCCGTGCCTAAAAACAGCGTCACTATCGCATTGTCGCGCTCCTGCGTGTTTT
>CANQRC010000063.1 GCA_947626155.1 uncultured Clostridia bacterium
GTATGCTTGTGAACAGAATTTTGAAGGCGGCGGGCTACAAAACTTTTTTGTGCGGAAATATTGGGCTGCCTTTTTCGGCGGTCTGCGAAGAGACAACAAAGGACAGCATAACCGTTTGCGAGGTGAGCAATTTTCAACTTGAAACAAGCAGATTTTTTCATCCCAATATTGCCTGCATTTTAAATTTGAAGCCTGATCACTTGGACAGGCATGGAAGTTTTGGGGAGTATGTTAGGGTTAAAAGTAAGATTGCCCAAAACCTCAAAAGGCGAGACATTTTGATTTTAAATTTTGATGACGAAATTACAAAATCTTTAAAAATTCACAAAAAAACGCAATTTTTTTCAAAAAAAAGGCTAAAAAAAGGTGTTTTTTTGTGGAAAAGCGCAATTTTTGTGAAAAAGAAAAATGTTTTAGATTTAAACGACATCCCTCTAAAGGGCGAGAAAAATTTGGAAAATGTGCTTGCAAGCGTGAGCATATGTTCACATTTTAAAGTCAGCGAAAATGTGTTCAAGGAGGCGGTGAGCAGTTTTGTTCCCGCCTCGCACAGAATGGAGAATGTCGGCACGGTTGGCGGCGTGACTTATGTGGATGATAGCAAGGCCACAAATGTTTCTTCCACAATTGCCTGCGTTGAAAGTTTCAGCGGCCAGCCCATTGTTTTGCTTATGGGCGGGCAGGGAAAAGAGACGGGCTATGACGAACTTTTTTCTTTGGGCTTCAAGATAAAAAAAGTTGTTTGCTTTGGGCAGGAGGGCAAAAACATTTTTGAGTGCGCAAAAAGTTTTGGCTATGATGCCGTCCTCTATCAAAAATTTGATGATGCTGTTTTGTGGTGCATAAACAATTGTGAAAAAGGCGACTTCTGCCTTTTAAGCCCAGCGTGTTCTAGTTTTGACGAATTTTCTTCTTACGCCGAGCGCGGCGAACGCTTTAAAGGGTTGGTGCTTGGCCTATGAAAAACAAGTTTTCAAGAAGAGAAATTTATGTGATTTTGCTTGTCTTGGCGCTTGTTAGTTTTGGCTGCGTGATGGTTTACAGCGCAAGCAGTTATTCGGCAAATTATCACTATCACAACCAATTTTTCTTTTTATACAAACAAATTTTCGGCGTTGTGCTGGGAATTTTTGCAATGTTTTTTTTCGCGTTTTTTGACTATCACCTTTTGAAAAAATATAAATACCTTATTCTTGTTGCAAGCATAGTTTTGCTTGTAATGGTGTTTATTCCTCACCTTGGCGTTCAAAGCTATGGCGCAAATCGCTGGGTGAGAATTTTGGGCGTGTCCATTCAGCCGTCGGAGGTCGCAAAATTTGCCCTTATCCTCTTTTTGGCGTGTTATTTATCAGAAAATCACGAAAAAATAAAGACATTCAAGGGGCTTATTCCGCCTCTTGCGGCGGCAGGAGTGTTATGTTTGCTTGTGATTATTGAGCCGTCAATGAGCGTGACAATGTGTTTGGCGCTTGTAACTTTTTTTATGCTACTTTTGGGCGGAATGAGCAAAAAACACACGCTTATTTTCTCCGGCGTGGGCGCTTGCGCAGTGCCGGTTCTCATTTTTCTTGAACCTTATCGCTTGAAGCGTCTGTTTGCCTTTATTGACCCTTGGGCAACCCCTCAGGGCGAGGGCTTTCAACTTATTCAGTCTCTCTACGGGCTTGGAAACGGCGGCTGGTTTGGAGTTGGGCTTTTTCAATCTCGCCAAAAATACCTCTTTTTGCCCTTTGCGGAGTCAGACTTCATCTTTTCCATAATTGGCGAAGAGGTTGGCTTTGTCGGCTGTTTGATTTTGCTTACAGTTTTCTTTGCGCTTGTTTTTCTTCTATTTAAGATTGGGCTGAACGCAAAAGACCGCTTTGGGTGTTTGCTTGCGTGCGGAGTTGGAGTGGTGATTGCCGTCCAAACGCTTTTGAATGTTGCGGTTGTCACGGGGAGCATTCCTCCAACGGGGCTTCCTCTTCCGTTTATCTCAAGTGGAGGAACGTCTGTTGCCGTGTTCATGGCAGGCGTGGGGGTGGCGCTTTCGGTCAGCCGCCACAGCCGACGAACAAGCCAAATTGCCGCAACATAGAATGGTTAATATGGAAGAAAAACTTATCATAAACGGCGGCAAAAAACTTGTTGGCAGCGTGAGGGTTGACGCCTCAAAAAACGCATTTTTGCCAATTTTGGCGGCGTGCAGTTTGTGCGACGGCGAGGTGTTACTTGAAGACTTTGTAAACCTTTCGGACACCAACTGTATGCGCGAAATTTTGGAAAAGTTAAACATTTTTTCAACCCTCTCAGGAAGCGAACTTTACATAAACGCAAATGATGTTCAAAACGCAAAAATAACGCACGAACTCACAAGCCGTCTTCGCGCTTCAATTTTCATTTTGGGCGCTTTGCTTGGAAGATTTAGAAGCGCCACAATCGCTCACCCCGGCGGCTGCAAGATTGGGCTGAGGCCCATTGACATTTTTTTGAAATCTTTTAGGCGTCTGGGCGCAAAAATAATCGAGCGGCACGGCTATCTTTTTTGCAACGGCGAAAACCTAAAATCCGGCGAAGTGATTTTGGATTTTCCAAGCGTGGGCGCAACGGAAAGCCTTATCATGTGCGCGTGTTTGCTTGACGGCGAAACCACGTTGAAAAATGCTGCGAAAGAGCCAGAAATTGTTGATCTGCAAGACTTTTTGAACAGCATGGGTGCAAAAATTTTTGGCGCTGGCACAGATTGCATAAAAATTTATGGCGTAAAAAAACTTCATGGCACAAAATTTTCCGTTATGCCAGACAGAATTGTGGCGGGAACTTATCTTCTTGCGGCGGCAACTTGCGGCGGAGATGTTTTGGTTAGGCGCGCGCTTGCAAAGCATAACGAAAGTTTGATTTCTTTTCTTAAACAAACCGCTTGCGTTATTGATGTGAAAAGTGATACAATAAGATTGAAAGCAAGAAAAAGGCTGAACTGTTTGGGAAAAATCCAAACCTTTCCTTATCCTTTCTTTCCAACCGACTTGCAGCCCCAAATGATGGCGCTTCAAAGCGTGGGCAGGGGCAGTTGCGTGATTGAGGAAAACCTTTTTGAAAACCGTTTTGGCTGCGCGGGAGAACTTGTTAAAATGGGGGCAAACATTGTGGTCAAAGACAGAAGCGCGCTTGTAAGCGGCGTGGAAAAGTTGTATGGCGCAGATGTTTTTGCTAGCGACCTTAGGGCTGGCGCGGCGCTTGTGATTGC
>CANQRC010000064.1 GCA_947626155.1 uncultured Clostridia bacterium
AACGAAGCCGAAGGATCTCACCATGCTTTTATGTTGTCATTCTGAGCGAAGTGCAACGAAGTCGAAGGATCTCAACCTCTTAAAAAGAGATTCTTCGCTCGACACAATGTGTCGGCTCAGAATGACAGCGGACGGTATTCGCATTGTCAGCGACGAGGCGTTCCAGAACGAAAGTTGTTATAATATTTATTCATAATATGAATATTTATACAAAAAAGGCTTTGTTATAAAACATTCTCCCATTTGCTGACAAAATCCTCGCAAACCTTAAATGCCTCGTCAAAAGTCTGCTCTTTTGTAAGGTCACAATCTGCAATTTTTAGCAGTGAAATTGGGTCAGTGACGCATCCGGAAGACAAAAACTTTTTATAACTCTTTGCAAAAGTTTCATCTTTGGCAAGCTTGTTTGAAATTTTGATTGCGCAAATCATGCCTATTGCATATTTATACACATAAAAACTTGAATAGAAGTGAGGAATTCTTGCCCACTCAAAGCGCATCTCGGGAACTTGCTTCACCTTTTTGCCGTGATAAAAGTTGTTCAGCTCTTCATATTTGTCGCACAAAAGTTCGGCAGAAAGTGGATGCTCTTTTTCGTATTCCTCATGCGCAAACTCCTCAAATTCGGCAAACATCGTCTGCCTGAAAATGGTTGAGCGCATATCCGTCAAAAACTTGTCATAATATGCAATTTTCTCTTTGTCGTCCTTGGCGTTTTCGAGAAAATAGTTTAAAAGCAGCATTTCGTTTGTTATGCTTGCCACCTCAGCCACAAAAATCACATAACTTGCCGTTTGAGTTGGCTGATTTTCAAAAGTGAAATAACTGTGCATTGCGTGGCCAAGTTCATGCGCCAAAGTGAAAACTCCGTCAAGGTCGCTCTCAAAGTTTGTCATAACAACCGGCGTTGCTCCTTTTGCGCCGCTTTCATAAGCCCCGCTTTCTTTGTTTTTGTTTGGAAAAACATCAATCCAGCGCTCGTCTCTTGCCCTTTGAATCAAAGCCACATAGTCCTCGCCCAGTGGCGCAACCGCCTTTTTGATAATTTCAATTGCCTCGTCATAGGTGAACTTTCTGCTGTTGTGAGCAGACACAGGTGCAAAAGTGTCATAAATTGCAAACTTATCAAGCCCCAACATCTTTCTTTTTATTTCGAAAAAGCGTTGCAAAATTCCAACATTCTCGCGCACCTTTTTGATAAGCATTTTGTAAACATCTTCGCTTGCCTCTTCACCATAAATGGACCACGCAAGCGCCGACTTATAGTGCTTAATTTTTGCCAAAATGCAGTCCGCTTTCACGTCATTTATATAGTTGGTTGAAATTGTGTTTATAAATTCTCCACGTTTGCCGTTCAACTGCCTAAAAGCGTTTTCTCTAAGCGTTCTGTCCGTGCTGGCAGCCAAAATGGAAAAGTTTGAGTTTGTCAGTTCGTGCGCCTTGCCCTTGTTGTCCAATATTTTGCCAAACTTCATGTCAACATCATTGAGTTTGTCGAAAGTGTCGCTAAATCCGCCCAAAAACTCGTCTATTTTTGAGAGCAAAACCTCCTCTTTTTTGGACAAAGTGTGTTTTTTGTGCCTTATTTCAAGTTCAAAATACCTCTTATAAGCCTTAAATTTTGGGCCTTTGCCAAGTTTTTGGAGTTTGGCAAGCGAAAACTTGCTTATTTCAATGTCCACTTCCGAAAGCGCCGTGCCAAGTTTTGCCAAAACGAGGTCACGCTTTTGAACCATGTCATTTGCACTTCGCGCGGACATATCTTCGCTCTGGCGGTAGTGCGCATAAGGCAAAAAGAAACTTTCGTCCTCCATTTTCGTCTTAAAATTGAGATATTTCAAAAGCGTGGAGTCGTCAGAAAGCTTCCCCTCAAACTTTTTTATTTCTGGAATTTTCTTTTCCAACTTTTCAAGTTTTGCATAAAAATCTGCGTCGTCCCTGCAAAATTTTGTCAAGTCCCACTTATATTTTTCCTCAATTTCCTCTCTGCTTTTCATAACCCCTCCTACATGGTCAAATATTTTTCAATTTTAAACCTCTTCCAAGGCTCTTTTGTAAGGTCTGGGCAAGCGTAAAACACCAATTTTTCTTTGGTGGTTGGATGAACAAAAGAAAGTTTTCCAGCCCAAAGCCCAAGCTGTTGTGTCTGCCCCTTCGCCTTGCCATATTTCACATCCCCATAAAGTGGATGCCCAATATTGGAAAGCTGAAGCCTAATTTGATGGCTTCTGCCGGTGAGAATTCTCACTTCAAGCAGGCTGTCTTTGCCGTCATCTTCAAGAAATTTGTAAACAAGTTCCGCTCTCTTTGCGCCAACCTCGCTCATAGGCACAATTTTAACAATATTTTCTTTTTCATCCTTCTTTAAATAGTTCACAAGGTGCTGTTCTTTAATCTTCACAACGCCATTTGCAACCGCATAATACACCTTTTCAACCTCGTGAGTTTGAAATTGGTCGCAAAGCCTTTTTGCAGACTTGGAATTTCTTGCAAAAACCATAATTCCGCCCGTTGGACGGTCTAGCCTATGAACAAGCCCAACAAACGCCTCGCCGGGTTTGTTGTATTTGTCCTTAATGTACTCTTTCACCAAAGTGAGCATATCTTCGTCGCCGCTGATGTCACTTTGCGTTGGAACATTTTGCGGCTTAATCACCACAATAATTTGATTGTCCTCATAAAGAACCGTCAGTTTTTCCATATTTTCACCCCACTTGCGCCACATGGCAAAATTAAATTTTCCTCAGTTGGAAGCCCAATCTCGTCCGCCTCAACACCCTCTTGTCCAAACACAGATTTCAAGATGTTTGCAATCACAGTTGGCTGCAATCCCGTTGTGTAGGAATTTATCAAAACAAAAAGTGGTCTGTCGCTTAAAACTTTTTTTGTGAGCAGCACAAAATCCGCAAGATTGTCTTCCAATTTCCACATTTCGCCATTTGGCCCGCGGCCATAACTTGGAGGGTCCATGATTATTGCGTCATAAAAATTGCCGCGCCTGATTTCGCGCTCAATAAACTTTTGGCAGTCGTCAACAATAAAGCGTATGTTTGAAATGTTGTTCAGTTTCGCGTTTTCTTTCGCACGTTCAACCATGCCTTTGCTTGCGTCAACGTGTGTCACGCTCGCCCCAGCGGAGGAACACGCAATTGATGCC
>CANQRC010000065.1 GCA_947626155.1 uncultured Clostridia bacterium
ATAATCCCTGTTACTCATCAAAATGGTGGCAATGTCAGTTGTGGCATACAGGTCGCCGCCATTATATTTTTTGAGAATTGCAGGTGGCATAGGGTTTTTGTAGCGCTGAGGCTCATCCTCGCTCTTTTTAGGAATTGGGACATGTTCGCCCTCTTTGGCAACATCCACAATAAGTGCGCCCTCACTCTCACGCGCCAAGCCCTTGTCAACAAAAATCTCTGTTGCCTCGTCAATATATGGCTCAGCATCGCTTTCTCCCAAGCACAAATCAAATTGGCAGTTGAGCAAATTGTAGTTTTTCACTATTTCTTGAACGGAAAGTTCGCGGATTTTTTTGTAAATTGTAAAATAAGGCTCTTTTTTCTGCTGGATGAAAAGAGTAAATTTGTCAGCCTCTTTTTTAAACTCTTCGTCAACATCTTTGCGTTTTGACGCCTTTGGATATTCGTCATTCAAAACATCCAAAGTGACATTTTTTAGCGAAATTTCATCAAATTTTGCATTTTTTTTGAAAAAATCATCCAAAAAACCGTCGTTTTTGAGTTGAAGCACCGTAAGCCCCATCTGCAAACCAAAGTCTCCAAGGTGCATATCCGACACCACTTTGTCGCCCAACGTAGCGTGCAATCTTTTCAGCGCCTCGCCCACAATTGGAGAACGAAGATGCCCCACGTGCAACTCTTTTGCAACATTTGCTCCGCCGTAGTCAAACAAAACTGTCCTAGGCTTTGAAACTTTTTCAACTCCCAAATCCTTATCTTTTGATATTTCCTCGCAATATTTTGACAAGGCAAAATCTGTCAGTTTTATGTTGATAAATCCGGGCATAACCGCAGAAAACTCAAAAAAATCACTTTTTTTCGCGTTTTTTACAATTTTTTCTGCCAAATCAATAGGTTTTTCATTTAAAACCTTTGAAACAAGCATAGCAAAATTTGTTTGATAATCACAAAGTTCTGGCCTGTTAGAAAACACCACAGAAAGTTTTTCTGCGTCTGCTCCTGCCTTTTCAACTGCCTCTTTTAAACTGTTATAAATTTCTTCTTTTATGTTCATTTTTTTTGTTACCTTTTTTTCGCCACAGGCTACTAACAATATAATATCACATGAAAAAACAAAAAAGCAATCTTTTTAATTGCTCTTTTTATTTTTAATGTCTCTTATTCTAAATCAAAAATCGCTTTAAAATGGAGTAAAGGCTTGACTTACGCCACTTTATGATGTATAATGAATAAAATGACGAAAACAAGGGGGGATTATTTATGTTATCATTTTTAGAAATGCTAGATAAGATTCAGCAAGATATTTCGGGAATTGCCGATGCTGATGCACGTGCAAAAGCACAATCAAAATTTGAGTTACTGCCAAAAGACCCAAGCAGGTGGAAAGCTACATCATACACAACTTTTATGGATAGTGCACCTGGTCAAATTTCTGGTTCTGCAAGCAAGGAAGAAATTGAAGCTTTATATAAAAAAGGTGTAGAAGAAGATGCGAAGGGCAGGGAAGGATTGGTTGATTCAGAACACTATGAAAGCATGAAAGAGCGCGGTGATGCCGGCTTCGACATCGCTTTTGAAGCAACTGAACGCACAACTCCAGAAGGCACAGGCGTTGATAATGCAGAATTTTACACTTTTCAAATAACAGCAAACGACAACTCTTCGGATTTTACCGTACAACATTCTAAAGGCACAGCCAGTGAAGTTATGAGATATGGCAAACACAAAGAATGGGGGACTTATGATAAATCAAGAAAGACAACCTTTCGCCCCGGCACATATATGACGCAAGATAATTACACATTTACGAATGGCGACAAAAGAGGTTCCAAACCCAAAGTCACAGATATATATGAATCCTCAACCACAACTTCTTATGATGAAAACTTGGAAGAATCACATAAAACAAATTCGCACTACACTCAATTTTTGGATGATAAACTGCGCACCCACCAAGAAAAAACCATAGACGAAAAAGACAGGACAGTCACAACCCACACCGAAGAAACAACCTATGGACCAGTTATGTGGGACAAAACCACAAAGACCGAAGAAAAAGACAAATGGTTAGACCAAACAAAGGTTTTGGCACAAGATAGGAGTTATGGTTTTATATCTGATTTAAAAGATGATAAGATGACCGCTGAGGAAGCAAAGGAACAAGTTGCAGCCATTGACAAAGAACTTGCCGAAATGGATAAAGACCCTGTTGACAATATGCCTTTAGTGAAAGGGAATGATCCAAATGATAAAATTGAAATTGAGCCTGAAATAGATGTGGAAGTTAAGCCTATGGGTGTTATGCCAGAGGATAAACAATTTTAAAAAACATCTTACAAGTTAAGGTGTTTTTTCTTATATTTCTTGTCTGGAGCGGAGGGCTTTTTCAAGGGTAAGCTCATCCGCAAACTCTATGTCGCTGCCAATGGTGATTCCCTGAGCCAGACGCGTTACTTTCACGCCCATTGGCTTTAAAAGTTTTGCAATATACATGGCGGTGGCCTCTCCCTCAACGTCAGGGTTGGTTGCCATAATGACCTCCTGCACGCCGTTTTTGTTCACGCGCGAGAGTAGTTCTTTTATTCTAATGTCGTTCGGTCCCTTATTTTCAAGTGGATTTATGCAGCCAAAAAGCACATGATAAACGCCGTCAAAAGTTTTAACTTTTTCCATTGAAATGATGTCTTTTGGCTCTTGCACAACACAAATCAGTTTTTGATTTCGCTTCTGGCAAATTGGGCAGATCTCTTGGGAAGAATAATTTCCACATTCCTTGCAAAGTTTAACCTTGTCTTTAACTTCCACAATTGCCTTTGCAAAATTGACAGCATTTTCGCGCGCACCCTCTATAATAGAAAAAGCATAGCGCTGAGCAGTCTTTTTGCCAACGCCAGGCAAAGAGCGAAAATATTCAATAAGCTTTTCAATTGGTTCGTCCATTTTACATTCCTATATTTGGAAGCCTTGACTGTTCGTCGGCATTGATTTTTGAGATGCAATCATTCACCGCGCTGATGACCAAATCTTGAAGCATC
>CANQRC010000066.1 GCA_947626155.1 uncultured Clostridia bacterium
GACTGAGTTTGAAGGGCTGCACGCTTTACTGCACTCACCAACCTTGTGTTGTTTGTGCAAAGATGATCATCAATGCGGGCATCAAAGAAGTTATTTACAAAGACGGCTACCCTGACGAATTTTCAAGAGAAATTTGCAAAGAGGCGGGTGTTAAACTTACGCGCTTTGACGAACTTGAAGACGAAAAGGATGAAAAGACGTTAAAAAACAGCGAAAGAATGCAAAAAAATAGCAAAAAATAACAAAAAAAAGAGGTTTTTATGCTTTTATACGGAGATTATCACACACATACACAATATTCAAGATTTAATCATGGCAAAGGCACAGTTTTGGAAAACGCGTCAGTTGCGGCTGATAAGGGTCTGAAACAAATTGCCATAACTGACCACGGCTTCAATCACGAATTTTTTGGAATTAAAAGAAAACAAATTCCTGCCCTCCAAGAGGACATCTTAAACGCCAAAGAAATCACCGGCGTGGACATCCTTTTGGGCGTTGAGTCAAACATAATCTCGCTTGACGGCGACATTGACATCAAGGAAGAGGACTATGCGCCGCTTGATGTGCTTTTGATGGGCTTTCACAGATTTGTTCACACAAACTCAATGAAAGACAAGGCGCTTTTGTGCTGGGCAAACCTCTTTGACAACGCCGTTGCGTTTAGGCCAAGTAAAGAGCGAATAAGCAGAAACACAACCGCTTTTTTAAAGACTTTGGACAAGTATCCAATTGACATAATCACCCACTTAAATTTCAGTTTTCAAACCGACACAATTGCGGTTGCAAAAATGGCAAAGCAAAAGGGCGTTTATGTTGAACTTAATGGAAAACACATAAATTTCACCGAGGAAGAAATTTTGACCATGGCGTCGGAGGGGGTTAAGTTTATTGTGGATTCTGATGCGCACGTGCCAGAGCGCGTTGGCGAAGTGAACAGAGCAATGAATTTGATTTACAAATACAACATTCCGCTCTCTCAGGTGGCAAACATAGACAAACTTCCAAAATTTCACAAGAAAAGGAATTGGCAATGAGTTTTTCGCGGGATTCTAAAGAAGAGATTTTGCAAATTGAATATGGCGACGACACTTGCGCCATAGCGTTTATGTCGGGTCTTTTTCATTCTTGCGGCGAAATTTCAAAAAAAGGAAGCAAGATGTATGTTAAAGTTGTCTCTGACGTGGAAAATCTTTTTAGATATATAGAAAACCTTGTCAAGCGCTTTTTTGGCGATGAAGTTAAGCCCGAAATGGCGGAAAACTACAACATAAACAAAAACACCTATTATGAAATCTCTTTTGAGGTGGAAAAATTTAAAAATCTTCTTGTGGACACGGGCATCATCTCTTTTAATGACGGCGGAATTTCAATCAACTTCTCGCTTGACAAAAATCTTCTTTTGGAGGACGAACCTCGAAGAGCGTTCATCTGCGGAGTTTATGTTGGCTCTTCAACTTCCTCAATAAAACTTTCGTCTGATGCGGCGCAAAGTTGCGGCTCGGGCTATCACTTGGAATTCAACAGCCAAAGCCACGAATTTTTGGTGGATTTTTCAAGTTTACTTGCCTCTTACAACATTATTGGAAAGATTTTTGAGCGAAAAAACAGTTTTGTGCTTTATATTAAAGATGTTGAGACCATCCAAGACCTCTTGGCGCTTATGGGCGCAAACAACAGCGTTTTGGCGCTCTCCAACGAAATTGTCACGCGCGAACTTAGAAATAAGGTCAACCGTCAAGTGAACTGCATAAACGCAAACATCAATAAAACTGTTGAGGCAAGTTTGAAGCAGATTAGCGCCATAAACACAATCATAAACACAATTGGGCTGGAAAGCTTGCCGGAAGATTTGCAGGAGGTGGCAGTTCTCAGGCTTGCAAACCCAGAGGAGAGCCTTGACGAGCTTTTGAAACTTTCCACGATTAAACTGACACGCTCGGGACTGAATCACAGATTTAGAAAACTGATTAAAATTGCAACTGAATTGGAGGAAGTATGAAAGATTTTGTTCATTTACATGTTCACACAGAGTTTTCGCTTTTGGACGGAATTGCGCGCATAAACAAACTTATTGACATCACAAAAGAGCGTGGCTACAGCGCAGTTGCAATCACCGACCACGGCAATATGTATGGCACGCTCCAATTTTTTGAGGAGTGCATCAAGGCAGGAATAAAGCCAATTATTGGCTGCGAGTTTTACATTTGCCACGACCTGACAAAAAAGCAGGGCAAAGACGACATTGGACATATTATTCTTCTTGCAAAAAATGACGAGGGCTATCACAACCTTTTAAAACTCAACGAAATTGCCTTTTGCGACGGCTTTTATTATAAGCCAAGAATAGATTACAAAACTTTGGCAGAGCATTCTAAGGGCGTCATCTGCCTTTCGGCGTGCCTTGCGGGGCATATTCCAACCCTTATTTTGCAAAGGCGCTATGACGAGGCTGACGCGCTTGCGCTGAAACTGAAAAATATGTTTGACGAGGGAGATTTTTATCTTGAAATTCAAAATCACGGAATTGCCGAGCAGAAAATTGTAAATCAATATTTGGCGGAGATGTCAAAGAAGTTTTCAATCAAAATGGTCGCCACAAATGATGTGCATTATCTTTATAAAGATGACGCGGAAATGCAAGATGTTTTGATGTGCGTTCAAATGGGAAAATATCTTGATGATGAAGACAGAATGAAGTTCTCAACTGACGAATTTTATCTTAAAACCTACGAAGAGATGCAAGAGGCAATGGTGGGCTTTGAAGAGGCGCTTGACACAACCGTTGAAATTGCAAACAAGTGCAATGTGACAATAAAAACGAAGTCTCTTGGCGAAGTTTATGGAATTGACGAAAAATACAAACTTCCAAGCTCAAAAAACTATATTCCCGTTTACAGGCCAACCACTGGCGAAGAGCCTTATGAGTTTTTGAGAAGAATTTCTTATGAGGGGCTTTATAAAAAGTATAAAAATGTGACGCAAGACCTCATTGACCGCCTTGAAATGGAACTTGAAATCATCAAGACGCAGGGCTTTG
>CANQRC010000067.1 GCA_947626155.1 uncultured Clostridia bacterium
GCTTTGGTTATGCAAATTTCCGGCGAGGAAATGGAAAAACAAAAGAAAAATTATGCCGCTCTGCAAAATTTGAAGACCGAAAAGGACACTCCTTTTGGCACAGACGCCCCAAAAGGCTTGCAGTTTAAAGATTGTTATTTTGGATTTTCTGGCGCGTGCGGCGGCTGCGGCGAAACGCCTTACATTCGCCTGGCAACAACCCTTTTTGGCGACAGAATGGTGATTGCAAACGCCACGGGATGTTCAAGTATCTATGGTGGCTCTTATCCAAGTTGCCCTTATCTTAAAGATGAAAAGGGAAGAGGGCCTGCGTGGGCAAATTCGCTCTTTGAGGACAACGCCGAGTTTGGGCTTGGCATAAAAATTGGAAGCAAATATTCTTCAAAACAAGACGAAAGCGTTTGGATAATTGGCGGAGACGGCTGGGCTTATGACATTGGCTATGGCGGCCTTGACCACGTGCTTAACAGCAAGGAAAATGTAAACATTTTGGTGCTCGACACCGAGGTTTATTCCAACACCGGCGGTCAGGCGTCAAAATCCACTCCTCGCGGCGCAATGGTCAAGTTTGCAAACTCCGGCAAAAAGACCCAGAAAAAGGATTTGGTGGCGCTTGCAATTGCATCAAAAAATTGTTATGTTGCGCAAGTTTCACTTGGGGCAAACATGGTGCAGTGCATCAAGGCGTTCAAAGAGGCTGAAAGCTTCAACGGCCCAAGTTTGATTGTCGCCTACTCCCCTTGCGTAAATCACGGCTTTGATATGTCTGAAACCACCACCGAAATGAGAAAAGCGGTGGAGTGTGGCTATTGGTCGCTTGTGAGGTTCAACCCTGAAAGCGGAGAACTTTCAATTGACAGCACCTCTGATTTTGACAAATATGACAACTTCCTTAGCGGCGAAAGCAGGTTCAGCGCAATCAAAGAACTTAAGGGCGCCGAGGCAGAGGAACTTCTTTCAAAAAGCAAGGAAGATGCCAAAATTAGGCTTGAAACGCTAAAAACTCTTGCAAAAAAACAATAAATTTGTTTTCTTTGTTTGACAAGAGACATAAAAATTTATTAAAATCTATATATACTAAATATGGTGGCGCTTCTTTTTGACCGCCGCAACAGATTGATTTTAAAGGTAGGTTCTATGGAAATATTTAAAACTTGGCTTGTGGAAACCCCAATTGCACATCGCGGGCTTCATGATAAAAACACCCCAGAAAACAGTCTGGAGGCTTTTTCAAGGGCAATAGAAAAGGGCTATGCAATAGAACTTGACGTCCAACTTTTGGCTGATGGCACAGTTGTGGTTTTTCATGACGACAGCCTCGCCCGAATGACCGAAAATGACGGCTATGTAAAGTTTTTGAATAAGGAAGATTTAAAGGCTTTAAAACTTAAAGGCTCAAAAGAAAGCATTCCAACTTTTGAAGAGGTTTTAAAACTTGTTGACGGCAAAGTTCCGCTTTTGATTGAGATAAAAAACAAATATAAGGTTGGAAAACTTGAACAACAAGTCATTGATATGCTCAAAAACTATAAGGGAGAATATGCCGTTCAGTCCTTCAACCCTTTCTCTTTGGGCTATTTTAAAACACACGCCCCAAACATTCTAAGAGGGCAACTTGCAAGCTATTTTAAAGGCGAAAAATTGAGTTTTGTAAGAAAGTTTATGCTTAAAAGAATGTGGTTCAACAAGAAAACAAGCCAGCCAAACTTCATCTCTTATGACTGCAAATATCTGCCAAACCGCTTTGTGAAAAAATACAAAAAATTGCCTCTTTTGGCATGGACGGTCAGAAGCAAAGAAGAATATTTAAATATTGTCAAATACTGCGACAATGTGATTTTTGAAAACTTTGACCCCGAAATATAGTGGGGACAACTAGAATTTCAACGCGGACACGCCCGCCCGCTGTCATTCTGCATTGCTCCGCCTGTCATTCTGAGCGACGGGCTAACAAAGATGGGCAATCAGCGAAGAATCTAGGGCGTAACTGCCCGCTGTCATTCTGAGGCGAAGCCGAAGAATCTCAAAGAAAAAACAATAGAAATTTTTGGTTTTGCTTATATTTGCGAAGCCTAAAAACAGGCGCGCCTGTGCCTACTTTTCTTTTTTTCAAAAGAAAAGTAGGTTATTCGACGGTGACCGACTTTGCCAAGTTTCGCGGCTTGTCGGGATTGTAGCCAAGTTTAACACAAAAATGAAGCGCCAAAAGTTGAAGCGGAACAACCGAAATTATTGGCATAAACTCTTCCTCAAAATCAGGAAGAGTTATTTTATATTCAACAGCCACATCAGGCTCAAACTGACTTAAAAGCAAAACCTTTCCGCCGCGCGCCCTCACCTCTTCAAGACAATTTTCCATTTTCTCTTTCAGCGCCTTTTGAGTTGACAGCGCAATCACAAGCGTCTGCTCATCCACAAGGGCAAGCGTGCCATGCTTCAACTCGCCGGCGGCAATCCCCAAACAGTTCAAGTAGGCAATCTCTTTAAGTTTCAAAGCGCCCTCCAAACTTGTCACATAATCCTGTCCCCTGCCCACAAAGAAAATTTTTCTAAATTTAAACACCTCTTCCAGAACCTGGGGATTTATGTTTTGAATTTTGAAATCAACGGCAAACTTTTTCAACTTTTCAGGGTTATTGCCCGCCAAAGTGAGCGCAAAGAGAAGAAGCGTAAAAATTTGACAAGTGTAGGCCTTTGTTGACGCAACCGCAGTTTCCTTTCCCGCAAAAGTTGGCAAAACAAAATCGCAAATTCCATTCAAAGTGCAATAAGGCACGTTCGTCACC
>CANQRC010000068.1 GCA_947626155.1 uncultured Clostridia bacterium
GTATTAGCAGTCGTTTCCAACTGTTATCCCCCTGTAATAGCCAGATTGTTCACGCGTTACTCACCCGTCCGCCACTAGGGTGCTACCAGCACAAAGTATCCTTTGGCTCGGCTCCGCAGCATCTTTGTGCTGGTTTGCCCTTTTCGCTGCGGCTTAATCTTTTCGGCTAAATTCCCCAATCCTTCGCACCACCTGTGTACTCGTACACTGGTGCTTGTCTTGGGCAATTTATCTCAAAAATCTTTAAGCCTCGCTAGCCATACCTTTCTAACCAAACCCTCGTTTAACTCAAACCTCGGTTTTGATTTTATTAGGTTTAAAAAAATACTTTGTGCCGATAACATCCTCGTTCGACTTGCATGTTTGAAGCACGCCGCCAGCGTTCGTCCTGAGCCAGGATCAAACTCTATTGTTCAAAATCTCTCTTCCCGAAGGAAAAGTTTAGGTTAATCCAATAGTTGTGCTTTACACTTAGCACTTTGTTTTTTCCAAACTCAAATAACTTACATTGACTTTTTGTAAAAGTTGTTTATTTCTTTAAACTATTTAATTGTCAAGGTTCTCGTTGCATCTCTTTTGAGTTGCAACATTGATATTTTACACTAAAACCCAAACCTTTGTCAACACTTTTTCAAAAATTTTTTATCTTTTTTCAATTTTTTTACATTTTTTCTCCAACACTACCCCAAGTGTTCGCTATTTTTTGGCAAAAAACCAAATTGTGCAATGTAAAATGCACGCAAGAACACTTGTTCCTATTTAAAAATGGCTCTTAAAATCAAGCCAAACACAAAACTCACTGTTGCCAAAAACATACTCCTCAAAATAAGCAGTCCAAAAGTCCTGTGCTTCTTTCTTTCGTCGAAGTTAAAAGTTTGCCCGCTCTTTTTGAGGTTTACGCAATAAAAATAGCCCTTTTTGCTATCCGAAACCACAAATTCAATATAGTTTTCATTTGCAAGAGTGACCATAATTTCGTCTATTTCCTCAACCGAGAGGATGAATTTTTTAGAAAGCGCCTGCGTGATTTCTTGCGGCGAGATAAGATATGTCCGCCTCTGCTGACACTTGTTGCATAGATATGCCATAACCATCTTTTCTTTTCTGGTCATAGCAAAAATTTTGACAAAAAATGCTGACTTTATTCAAATTTTGGCTTTGTGAATAGGAATTTGAGATTAAAACAAAATAAATATTATGATTGACACAAAAAGCAAACTTGTTCTGCAAATTTTGGCAAAGGAAAGTGGTGATGGAAGTTATAAAATTGTTGAAATTTCCGACATAATAATGGCACTGCCGCGGCATTTTCGGCTTGATAGCGAAAGCGTCAAGCACATCCTCACTCACCTAGAGCGACAAGACATAATCTCAATAAAATATGATGATGACGGAGTTTATTGCTTGGCGGTTCTGCCCTATGGATTTGAGATTTTGGAAAACGAAAAGCCAATTTTGCGCAAAAATGAGACCAAAACAAATAAAAATTTCAAATTCTTGTGGCTCTTCCTCTTTTTTCTCGCCTCATTTTTAGGCTCGGCAATTGGCAGCCTAATTTGGACATACATTTTCAACATAAAATAAAAAACTCAGCATTTTTGATGCAAATTTTCAAAATCTATGTTATAATGCATCTAGGAGAAAATGCAATGATATTAGAAGAATTTGACAAAAA
This sequence comes from uncultured Clostridia bacterium, assembly GCA_947626155.1. Classification (GTDB taxonomy): domain Bacteria; phylum Bacillota; class Clostridia; order Christensenellales; family UBA1242; genus Caccovivens. Next base: position 1,676 of record CANQRC010000068.1, read on the forward strand.
TAAAAATGCTCTATTTAACCCAGATACTTATAGCAAAAAAGTTGACAATTGCCCAAAATTGTGTGTTTCTTTTTTCTCAAAATCTCTTATTGGAGAGGTTGTTAGATGCTTTAATCCACAAATTATAGGACATGTGGAAAACGCCACTGCAAAGTTCCCTGTTTACAAAATTGAATACAAAAACAAAGATATTGCAATTTATCAATCTCCAGTTGGCGCACCTGCGTGTGTTGGCAATTTTGAAGAAGTTGTTGAAATGGGAATAAAAAAGATAATTTTGGTTGGATGTTGTGGGTGTTTGGATGAAAAATTGGAAGATTATTCAATTATTATCCCAACTTCCGCAATTAGGGATGAAGGCACAAGTTATCACTATGCGCCCGCCAGCGATGAAGTCGCTCTTAACACAACAACGATAAAAAAAGTGGAAACAAAACTCAAGAAGCTAAATGTAAGTTATAGTAAAGGCAAAACTTGGACTACTGACGCCATATACAGGGAAACACCATTAAAGATAGCAAAACGAAAGGCACAAGGCGCAATTACAGTTGACATGGAATGCTCTGCAATGGCGGTCGTGGCAAAATTTAGGAATGTAGAATTTGCGCAAATATTTTATGCGGCTGACAGTTTGGCTGAAGACAACTATCAGCCAAGAAGTATCAACGACCACGACGTAACGAAAAAAGGAAAAGTAATTCCCATTGCATTGGAGTGCGCAATAGCGTTAGATGATTAAAAAAAGACAGATTTTCCTGTCTTTTTTTGTTTTTCTTAACCTCGCTTTATGTTAGAAAAGTTCGTGGAGGGCGTCAACATCAAAGTAGGTTCTCACCATTTCGCTGTCCTCTTGGCTGTAAACGCCGTCCTCGCCCACAATGTAAGAGTCAATAAGTTCCACGCCGCATTGGTTGCAAAACTCGCCAATCTTTTTGAAGGCAACCTCATCTTCTGGAGATGGGCTTGCGCTTCCGTAAGGGTGACAATGGGCAATGGCC
>CANQRC010000069.1 GCA_947626155.1 uncultured Clostridia bacterium
GAATTTCGTTATGATGGGGTGGCAGATAGCGGAAGTTCTGCGGTGCATGTCACAACCACCCAAGTTAATTACAACGGTGGTTTTTCATTAAACTCCACAGGGTTTTATGAGAGTAACATTGGTGATTCTCGCTACAACTTCTCTATATGCAGGATTTCTTTTACAGCAACGAGTTCTGACAGGTCTAGAGCATGGATTGCATTGGTTCTATTAAAAAATGGTAGCAATGATTATGCCTATGTAAGCAACATAGATACTGCCTTTACCGGCGGCTCTTCGACTAGTGAAAGTAATTATTACAAAAGGATTACAACCAATGACACATTGGAAACGATTGTATTCACTAGTATGTCTGCAGGAAGTCATTTTATTGAGGTAAAATATTGCACTGGCGACAACAATTATACTAGATATGGGTTTCAATCGCTACAATTTGTCGTCCTTACTTCTCCGGGTAAAGTTGTGGCTGTTTCGGGGCTAAAATCACCAGCGCCAAACCCAACAAACTACAGTTCGGTTGGGCTGTCTCTGGGTGGGCAAAACTTGAGCGGTTTTTCAACAAAAAAGGGATTGCTTGTGGGCGTGGATGACAATCGTCTTATAATTAATTCATCAGGGGCTTTCGTTGCTGGTCAAAGTGGCTTCACAGATTCAAATGGAAATTGGACCAGAGGAACTGATGCAACTCTTTATGCAGTTTGGACGTCGGGACAGTCGCAACTTGTTGTGAGGATGTATGTGTCGTCATATGGCTCACCTTATACGCTTTCTCCTGTTGGCGGGTATGCAAGACTTGTACACAGCCAAGGCTCGAATACTTTTACTAATTCGGAATCCACCGCTTCTTTGCCAAGTAGCTCGGCTTCGGTTCAACTTACCATGTATGCATACGAAGGTTACCATTATGTGGGATACCGGCAGGGCAAGGGGATTGATGCTTCCGTGGATACTGATCCTAACGCTTCATTAGATTCAAACAATTCATCTTTATCGTTTGTATCTTCTTCTAGCAGCGACCATAGGTGGGTTTTCTTATACTTTAAAATTGACAACGAGATTTTTTCCATGGGCAGTGGCAAGTATATTGATTATGGCTATGCTCCACAAACTGAGGTGTCTAAAAGTAGCAGTTGGACTTTATCCAGCAGCGGAGTAACATATTTTGGACTTTCTCCTTGTGATGTTTATAGGTCCGGTGATACATATTATTTGGGTTATGCGAACCATTATTACAGGTTCGAAAAAATTAGATGGAAGATTGATCCTTCTAAAACTTTATCTAGAAACCAGACATATAAAGGTTCTGAAATATGGACGCTCGTTAGTACCAAGATAATATTTGGTGGGATAGTCAACAGTTCTGTCATGAGCACGGGAAGTTGGAGCAACACAAATCTCTACGCATTAGTGGAGTCTGTAAATAAATTAACGACTCTTACAGGACTTACAACCGGGTTCAATGCGGGGACTCTTAAGTATGATAATGATATGTTTATGGATTCGAATAGTGGTTACAAGGTCACCACACCTACGCCCAGTGTAAACCTGTCAAATTTGAGGGTTGCAGCAATCTCTGAGATAAACGGAGTTTTCGGGAGCACTCCTGCTGACCGTGCCGCAGCTTGCACAGACTTTGCGGCGAACCTTTTGGGAGTTGCAAAAAACTCTAAGGTGGACTACTGGACTAGGAACCTGGGCGTTTACACAAACGAGGCGAGAATAATAACAAACCATGGCGCGGCAGCAAGTTTGAATATGCAGGGTTTTGCTGGCGTCAGACTTGCCTTCGAATTGCCTGTTTCGGCAACATATTTTTAATGAGACACACGGGGACACTTCGGCGAAAACTGCGCTGTTGGCTCGTTTTGTCGCGAGCGACAAAAGCATCGTGCGGACGCTTGTTTTCGCCTCCTCGCGACCAAACGCAAGTCGCACTGCGTTGGCGACTTGGTCGCGACTCTCTTGCGAAGTGGGGCGTTGAGGATCTTGTGAAAGCAAGTTCTTCGAAGACAAGTGGTTGAGATTCTTCGGCTACGCCTCAGAATGACAGCGGAGGTGCAGACCGGCAGCATTGGAAGAGTGCGGAATAGTAACATAAAAAGAAAAAGGCGGCGCGTGGCTGCCTTTTTTAGTTTTTCTTGTTTTCTTTACAGCAGAAGTCGTGCTCGAAGTCTATTATCACAAAGCCTTGGGGCATTTTGCAGAGAGGACACTCTTTCCACGCCTCTTTTGAGATTGTCACATGACCGCAGTTGGAACACTTCCATTCGGTTGGCTCTTTTCTTTTATACATCTTTCCGGCGTTGTAAAGTGAAGAGAGATATTCCAAAATTTCGTGGTGGGTCTGCTCCACTTTCGACACAAAATCAAATGTTTTTGCCACTTCCAAAAAGCCTTCGTCCTTGGCTATTCGGGCAAAACTTGGATAGATGTTTTGCGCCTCGGAAAGTTCAATTTTGCTCTCTTCAAGCAAGCTATTTTTAAGTTCCGGCTCTTCGAAAGGGTAGCCTGCCTCAATTGAAATGTTCTTTACGTTTCCGCCGCTAAGCTGTAAGATGTGGTCATAAAAAGCCTTGGCGTGCGCCATTTCGTTTTTTGCCAAAGTTTTAAGCGTGTCTGAGATAAACTTTTGGCTGTCTTGAATTGCCAACTTCGACATAAACTGATACCTCGCTCCGGCTTGGCATTCCGCCGCAAAAGACCTTGCTAAATTTGTTTTTGTTACGCTTTCATTAAAATTCATATTTTTTCTCCTTTTGACAAAGTTAAATATTGCCATAAAATTTGCGTTTAAACATTTGCTTTTTTTTATTTTTTTGTTTAGAATAATTATAGGAGCAGACTATGTTTATTGGTGATAGAGGACAACCTAGCAAATTCACTTATGCAAGAAGAAACTATGACGTTATTATTGACAATGAGAGAATGACCCTCTCAAAACTTTCTCACAACCTCGGCTTTTACAACATAATTGGCGAGGGAAAAATTAAGGACACCGAAATTTATTACGACACGAACAGAAAACTTCTTTCTGGCGCAGGGCTTTTGCTGAGGAAAAAGATCACTCCAACAAGAACATACTTTTCGCTTGTGAGAATCAGTGGCATGCAGAACATTGAAAACCGCGAGAAAAAATCCTTTTTGGGCGAGTGCGAAAGGAACGACGAGCCACAAGATTTCCCAGAGGAAATTGCCGAGGAAATCAACCGAATTTTCATCAATTTGTTCACCATAAACTTGGTTGACGTTGTAAAACACTGCGTGCCATATATAAGAATAGACATCACGGGCAACAGATATAGACTTGTGAGCGGCACGGGCTACGAGGCAGAGATGTGCTTTGAAAACCTAAAAATTAGGGATGTTCGAACGGGCAAAAAGGCGAAGAGAAGAAACTTTTCTCTTGAACTTGCCGACGACGCAAATTATGAAAAAGAGAAAAACGAGATTTTGGAGACAATTGACACCCAGTGCAAGGAACTTTTCTTTGTTAAAAGAAACCGCTTTGAAATTGCCGAGGCTTATGTTGTGAAGCCTTATGAAATAACCGAAGAAGAGGCAGAGCAGGGCGTTAAAAAAGAAAAGAAAGAGAAGAAAAAGAGGAAAACCAAGAAAGAACTTGACGCTGAGTTCAACCCACAGCAAGAGGAAGAAAAATAAACCGCCTTTAAAAGGTGGTTTTGTTTTTTTTGTTGCATTTTGAGCGCAGCCGAGTGCATAAAATACCAAGTGAAGAAAAAAAACAATTTGGGATTTTTTACAAAACTGTCTTACGGACTTGGAAATTTGGGCTATGGCTCAATGGGGCAGAC